>JAZKIX010000127.1:3998-12432 GCA_040384645.1 Pseudomonadota bacterium
AGCATCATGTAAAAGAAGAAGAGCAAGAAATGTTTCCGCTGGCAAAAAAATTGAAGCTCGATTTGGTCGCGCTGGGCACAGAAATGGCGGCCCGCAAAGAGTCGCTGCAGCTCGAACACGTATAAAAAGTTAAATATCTCAAACGATATTATTTTTTTAAGCAACTTTTTAACTGTGACTATTGTCACATCCAAGGTCAGCAAACAATGGCTGCAAGCAATGATGCCAAACTGGTTTTGCATGACTGTTGTTTTGACGCCGGTGGCCATGACGAGCGTAATTCGCACGGCCAATGAAGGCAACGCCATTTTTATTTTTTGATAGGACCATTATGGGCACGATGAACGAGGCACTCGATAGCAACGCAAAAACCTACGATCCCAATCCATTGCTGGATACATTACTGGAAAAACTACGTCTCAAAAACGATGCCGCACTATCGCGACTATTGGAAGTCGCCCCGCCCGTGATCAGCAAAATCCGCCATCACAAATTGCCAGTCGGCGCCTCCATGCTGATCCGCATGCATGAAGTGAGCCAATTCAGTATCCGAGAATTACGCGATTTGATGGGCGATCATCGCGGCAAATTCCGGATCAGCAAAGTGCAATTCTTGGACAAGAAATTCAGCTGAAAAAAATAATTACGCGCAAGCGACTTAGTACAAAGGCTCGTCCCGCCGCAACACTCGAAAACGGCAGGATGGGCTTTTTTACGAACCTTGTTAATAGAAATTGCTCGACTGTAGTTCTTGGACACTGGATTATTTCTTGAAAATGCCCATTTGTCGTTGCGACTGCTCAGACGATTAAACGATGCTTTCGCATCATTTAATCCATATCGTAAGAAAAATTAAATAGAGCCGATGCGATCGCATCGATTTTATTTAAGCCCTCTGACTCAAAAGTCAATTGGACGAGATTACGCTCGCTTGGACGAACCAGACTTTCAACACCGCTTCGAGATCTGATGCAACTTTCAGCCTTTAAGGGAAAGCGCGCATTTCCCTATTGCCCATATCTCAATATCAGGCGGAGAAACGTACCGGCTGAAGTCGCTTATTGAAAGCAGCTCCATTTCCAGTCATGACAAAAACGGCAAAATCATGGCCGCGATCTAGTCTAAAATTGGGTGCTGTTGTCAATTTCAATCGCGTGGACGCAATAAATATACCTAGCTCAACCGCATTCAAAATGAGGGGTATATCCACTTTTACCCCTCCACCCGCAGGTTTTCATTGGCTGTTATAAAATACACCCCTGTGTATATTTTTAGCTAATTCACGCAAAAGTACGACAATCCAGCCCGACCCGCAGCACATCATGAGACTGTCCCAATGACCCTATATCGCTTGATCGGCAATTTCGTCCGCCAGCATTGGCGCGCCTACGCTTCGTCGGCGGTGATGCTGGCCGGCATAGCAACCTTGATCGTCCTGATTCCGCGCAAGGTCGGGCACTTGGTCGATGGTTTAGTGGCGCACACGCTGGCGGGCGACGAGTTGTTGATCCAGTTGGGCTGGCTGGTGTCGATGGGGATTGCGATTTATTTCTTGCGGGTCGGCTGGCGTTTGCGGCTGTATGCGGCGGCCTATCAATTCGGGGTTGGCTTGCGCACCCGTTTGTATGACCGGCTGTCTTTGCAAAGCCCACTGTTTTATCAAGGCCAGCGCACCGGCGATTTGATGGCGCTGGCGACCAACGATATCGATGCGGTCGAGATGGCGGCCGGCGAGGCGATGCTGGCCGGGTTTGACGGCACGCTCACTTTGCTGATGGTATTGGCGATGATGTTTCTGGGTGTCGATTGGCGGCTAACGGTGGTGGCGCTACTACCCTTCCCGTTCATGGCGTTTGCATTTTGGCGCATTTCCAGCCATGTCCATACAGCGTCGCGCGATTCGCTCAATCGCTTCAGCAATCTTAATGACCATGTGCAAGAAACCCTGTCTGGCGTGCGTACCTTGCGTGCGCTGGGACTGGAAGATCGCAGCGCGAAACAATTTGCCGAACTGGCCGAAAACGCCGCCGGCGCCAGCTTGCGGGCGCAAGCGTGGGAAGCGGCGTACGAACCGGCGGTCGGCCTGACCATGTCGACGGCTACCGTACTGACCTTGGGACTGGGCAGTTATCTGGTGTGGCATCAGCAATTGACGATTGGAGAATTGACCAGCTTCAGCATGTACCTCGGGCAATTGATCTGGCCCATGTTTGCCGCCGGTTGGGTTTTGTCGCTGATGGAACGCGGCCGCGCCGCCTGGGGTCGGCTAGAGCCGGTGCTGGCGGCCTCGCTGACGATTGAAGATCATGGCAGTGTTAGCAAACTCGCTACTTTCACCCCCGGCACACTGTCGGCGCAAGCGCTGCATTTTTCTTATCCAGGCCAGAGTGCGGCGGCGCTGGCTGAGGTGTCATTCACTCTTAAGCCTGGACAAACGCTGGGCTTGGTCGGCCCGACAGGATGTGGCAAATCCACCCTGCTGCGCTTGCTGCTGCGCCAGTTTACAGCGCAATCTGGCCAGATTAGATGGGGCGCGCATACGCTGGAAGATTATTCGCTGGCGATTTTACGCTCTGCCATTAGCTGGGTGCCGCAAGAATCGTTTTTATTTTCTGCCTCGATTGCCGACAATATCGCGCTGGCGAAATCCGATGCCACCCGCGCCGAGATCGAACACGTAGCGATGCTGGCCGCGATTCACGACGACATCCTGCGCTTTCCGCAAGGCTACGACACGCCGGTCGGCGAACGCGGCATTACCCTGTCCGGCGGGCAACGGCAACGGGTGGCGATTGCACGTGCGCTGCTGGCTGATAGCGCGCTTTTGCTGCTGGACGATGCCTTGTCGGCGGTCGATACCGGCACCGAAGCCAATATCCTGCAACATCTGGGCGAGCTACGCAGCGCCAGTGCCGAGCGCAGCGTCATCATCGCCAGCCATCGCCTGAGCGCGGTCGCCAGCGCCGATCACATCATCGTCTTGCGCGACGGCCGCATCAGCGAAAGCGGCAGCCACGACGCCCTGCTGGCGCAAGATGGCTGGTATGCCAGCCAATGGCGTTATCAACAACTGGAGGCCAGTCTCGATGCACTCTGATCCAAGCAAGTCATCCAAACGCGCCGAAACCTGGCAAGCCATCGCCCTCTTGCGGCGCGCTGCGGCACCGGAAAAACGTCACCTGATCTGGGGCATAGTGTGGCTGATCGTAGCAGCCGGGCTAGAAGTGCTGGGCCCCATCATGGGCAAATATTTCATCGACAATTACCTCTTGCCGCGCCACCTGGACTGGACGCAAATGGGTCTGTTGCTGGCTGGCGTATTGCTTACCAGTTGCTGCGCCAGCGGCCTGCGGTATTTGCAATTGATCCGGCTCTCGGGCCTGGCCATGCGCTCGGTGCGGCGCCTGCGCGAATCGGTTTACAACCATGTGTTGCGCTTGCCGATGGCCTATTTCGACAAAGCGATCACTGGCCAATTGGTCAGCCGCGTCACCAACGATACCGAAGCCGTCAAGACGCTCTATATTCAAGTCTTGTTCGTGCTGCTCGACAGCAGCATCGTGGTCGTCGGCACCATCGCCGCGATGGCGTGGCTGGACTGGCATTTGATGCTGATCGTGCTGACATTGATCCCGGCCGTGATCGTGATCGTCTGGTTCTATCAGCGCTGGAGCGCGCCGGCGGTGGCACGCGCACGTCAACTGCGCAGCGACATCAATGCGCAAGTGGCCGAGTCGATCGCCGGCATGAGCGTGCTGCAAGCCAACAATGCCGCACTGCGCTTCGGCCAGCGCTTTGCCCGCACCAACCAAGCCCACTATCAAGCGCGCCGCGCCGAATTGCGCGCCAACGCCTGGCTGTTGCGGCCGGCGCTGGACATGCTCAATATTGCCTTGCTGACGATGGTGATCTATAGCTTCGGCCAAAGCCAGGTTAGCGGCGTCGCGGTCGGGATTTTGTACGCCTTCGTTGCCTACATCGGGCGCGTGATCGATCCGCTGATCCAGATCACCATGCAATTTAGCCAGTTGCAACAATCAGTGGTGGCCGCTTCGCGCGTCAACACCTTGTTGCAGGAAGTGCGTGCCAATGTCGGCGGCAAGGATGCGATTGAAGCGCACGGCGTCGGTGCGGGCGCGCTATCGATCCAGCACCTGCGCTTCGGCTACAACCCCGAGCAAACCGTGCTGCACGACTTGTCGCTGGAGATTCCCGCCGGTGCTTTTTACGGCATCGTCGGTCACACCGGCAGCGGCAAATCGACCCTGCTCAGCTTGCTGTTGCGTTTCTATATCGCGCAAAGCGGAAGGGTCACGATTGACGGCGTGGCGCTCGATGCCATTGGCGACGACGCCTTCCGCCAGCATGTCGGACTGGTGCCACAAGACCCGTTCTTATTGGCTGCCAGCGCTTTTGAAAACATCGCAATGGGGCGCGATCTCAACCAGTCCCAAGTCGAAACCGCCGCTCACGCCGCCAAGGCGCACGACTTCATCATGGCGCTGGAACACGGCTACCAAACACCTCTGGGCGAAGGCGGCGCCCGCCTCTCCGTCGGCCAAAAGCAATTGATCGCCATCGCCCGCGCACTGGCAGTGCAGCCGCGCATCCTGTTCCTGGATGAAGCCACTTCGCACATCGATAGCGAGACAGAGCAAGTGGTACAGCAAGCCCTAAGCGAATTGCGCGGCAAAGTCACCATCGTGGCGATTGCACATCGGCTATCGACGATTCGGGATGCAGATAATATTGTTGTGCTTAATCATGGCCGGATTGCGGAATCCGGCGCGCATGATGCACTGGTGGGGATTGAGGATGGGATTTATCGACGGTTGTATTTGTTACAGCAGTTGGGGGAATAATGCTTGGATGTGTTTCGGTTTAAGTGTTATCGCAAAACATATGTCGAATTTTTTTGATTGCCACTGTAACGTTCAACTGGAATCAACTTCTGCCGTCCAAATCTTCACAACACCGCAACCCAAATTTTTGTGGGTTGCGGATAAGCCATAGCTTTTACAATTAAATTTGACCTGGACTTAATATTAGCGATGGCGGTGTCTCTGGATTGATATTGCCAGAAATATGATTATTCCCGAATGAAATCACCTGCCCACCGTTGATAAGAGCGATTCCATTTGTATTACCGGTTGAAGTGACGTTTGAAATGCGAACTGTTGCAGCGGAACCGTTTGCTTGAATTCCACCTTGATTTGTGCTTGCAATAAACCCTGAGGCAACTGAACTTTCTACCGTCAGATTAGCGTTGACAGGTGGAACAGCAATAGTTGCAGCGCAAAAACCACAACCGCCCGGCACTTCCTTACCCGACACAATACTGTTCCGAACAGTCACAATTGAATTGTCATATACGGCAACACCTCGATGATTTCCCTGGCTCTTCAAACCATTTATCGAACCTTTTGCGATTCCAACGCCTGTGGGAATTACGGTCACAGCAGGACCCGAATTCTTCACGCTCACGTTATTGATATACAGACCACTTGTTGCGGTGGGCAAAAATGCCACTCCGTTAGTTGCAAAACCAGTGAGAGTAGTATTTTCAATATCTAGCCGAGCGCCGGATGTGAAAATAATGCCGTTTGCCGCTAATCCTGCACCATTCAGCGTCAAGCCGCGTAATACCACGGCATCAGTTGCACCTGCAGCAATCGTAATTCCATTTATCCCCGCCGGCACCACAATACTTCCCAACGCGCCCACTGCATTGATCGTAATCGACTTATTAATGGTGACGACACCAAACTCACCGGGGCTATCGATACTAATTTCCCCACCGGCTGCTGTCTGGTTTAAAGCATAAGCGAAAGTTTTGCAAGGTGCTGCGAAAGTGCAGGTACCCGTATCGGCACCAAAACCGGAAACCCATGTCTGGGTTGGTAATGCATATGCGGATGAAACTAAAAAAGCTTGCGCGAATGTTGCAGACAACAATATACGAATTGAAAAATTTTGTTTTTTCATTTTTACACTCTTCAAGTTTGGTAGAAATTTGATATTAATCGAATTAAATTTACATCAAATTATTTTGTGAAATATCCACTTCCAAAAACACGCACAACAGGTTTTCGTGTTTATCTTAAAATGATTTTTAAAAAATAGATGTTAGCTACCAGATATAAATCCATCAAAAATTTTAAATCGGGAGCGTATATTTCCGTATCGGTTAATTTTATGAATTGCAAATCGCTTTTTTGGTGTTTTTTACACCGCAAATTAGTTAATAGTCGGCTATCAGCATTTCATTTTTACAGTTGCCCTTTAACTAAGGTAGGCGTTCCATCGACTATCAAATTCCCGAATACACGATTATTGCCAGAAGAAATAATTTTCCCTCCATTCAATATCAATAAACCAGTTCCATTTCGTGTAGACGTAACATTTGAAATTTGCATCGTCGCGTTTGTACCACTAACATATACGCCACCGTTAGGAGCGTCCGATGCCGTTGAATTCTCTAATGTGTAATTGACGATGCCATTTGCGAGAGAAACAGCCGAAAAATTACTTCCCGCGAAAGTTCCGCTAGCAATGCTATTGCGAACAATCACAGTTGACCTATCATCTGCACGAACCGCACGTGCATTGGCTTCACTTTTAAGGTTATTGATATTCACGACCGCAGACCCTGTGGCCTGCGGTGCAATATAAATTGCGCCCGTAGTGTTGCTTCGAACACTCAAATTATTAACGAACAACGCACTTACGGCGGATGGTGAAAATTGTATGCCTTCATAAACCATACGATAAATAGTGCAATTTTCAACATGCAATCGGCCACCAGAGGTGAACGAAATTCCATTGGCGCCAACACCTCCACCGTTAATCGTCAGGCCACGAAGTATGACAATGTCAGTCGGCGCAGCAGCGACCGTGATGCCATTGGCCCCAGATGGAACAACAATACTACCCAACGCACCCAACGCATTGATCGTAATCGACTTATTGATCGTAACAACACCAAACTCTCCAGGGCTATCGATACTGATTTCCCCACCTGCCGCCGTTTGATTCAAAGCATAAGCAAAGGTCTTGCAGGGTGATGTGAAAGTACATGTATTGCCATTGAGATCATTACCAAAACCGGAAACCCAGGTTTGAGTTGGCAAAGCGTAAGCAGCAGATACCACAAAAGCTTGTGCTAGTGCGATTGACAGTGTTTTAAGAATTGAAATAGTAATTTTCTTCATTTTTATTCTCTTTAAATTAGAAACAGATTAAATATAAATTTCGATACAGATCGAATTGAAATTTGATGGATACCTGAAAATATCGCCCACCAACTTAATCTTCTTCAGGCATCAGATCCGTAATATTGCCTTGCATGCGAGGACGAGAAACCAGGAAAGTTGCTGGTGTACTCCATACCCCAGTGCCAGCACCATTCGTTGCGCGCAAAGACCAGTTATATGAAACTCCGTAGGACAACGTATTCGCTGGTGTGACAGAGCAAGTTACTGGACCGCATATCGAATTTGCCGGATACGAGATCGTAAACAGCGAGATGCCACCCGTGCTCACAGTCAACTCATATGATCGCGCATCAGGATTTACATTCCATCGATAAGTTGGATTTGGATTCGGCGTGATTCCAATTGATTGCACCAATACTGGTGCTATTGGAATATCAACCAGTTTGACGAGATTAATGGGTAAACCAGATGCATCTTTCTTGAGCGGCATCGTTTGGTAGAAGAGACCACGCACTGCAGCTTCAATCTGTCCAGGAGTCGTAAGATTCCGTGATTCCGCCAGATAGGCTGCAACACCTGCAATATGTGGTGCTGCCATTGAAGTGCCATCAAGTTCTATGTAATTATTTGATAGAACAGTTTGATCTTGATTTCCAGCAGTTCCCGTGGAACCCCATGCAGACCGAATTTGCTTGCCTGGCGCCCATACTTCAACACAATTCCCAAAATTTGAACCGTTTACTTCTGGCGTTATACCTATTGCCCCGCTATTAAAGCCGCCATTTGCCCGAGTTACTGGCTCGCCATTTGAATTTATTGCGCCGACAACCATGATGCCATCTGACGGATCCGGTTGTCCATTAGCATAACTAAAACCGGGATGGTTACTTGTGCAGGAATTTTCACCCGCGTTCCCTGCCGAATGCGCGATAAAAGCACCTGGATATCCGAGAGCTGGTGTTGCCAATCTTAACATTGCAAAATTAAGGAGATACCCAGGCTTAAATTCCAGAAGATTCATTGATATATTTACAATTCCAGCTTTCTGTCCAGGATATCTTGCAATATCCGCCATAGCCCAATCCATTGCGCTAGCGACAGTCGGTGCATTAACGAATTGGGTAGTACTAACCTGCGCGCAACTGCCAACGCTCGTATCATTCGAAACCGATACCGAAACGAGTGTCGCTCCGGCATCCACCCCTGCTACCCCTCCGTTC
>JAZKIX010000127.1:12442-20976 GCA_040384645.1 Pseudomonadota bacterium
AAGCCGCACCAATAATACCGGCGACATGGGTGCTGTGCGCATAACATCCCACGGGCGATGCACCGGTGTTTGGATTGACTCTCTGCACATTTTGTAAATCTTGATGAAAGCCAACACCGCTATCAATAATATAGATTCGACGCGTGTTATTGCTCGTTTTCCCCGCAACAGCGTTTCGTCCCCAAGAAAAGGTTTCTAGCGAATTAGCAGGGTTAGGGCTATTAGACCAAGGCGGACCAGCACTGCTAAAACTCACGGGTATGGCTTCTTCAATCGCAGTAACTAATGGGTCGCGTTGTAATCGCTTAACTTGCTCCAATGTGAGATAAGCACTAAATGTATTCCCGACCCAACTCGTCATACCAACGCGAACAAAACCATACTTCGCTTCAAACGCTTCAACCATATTTTGTGCTTGGTCAGAGTGACGCTCTTCGAAATTTGCTCTCTGCTGAGTATTGCGCTGGGCAGTAAACCCCTTATGCGCATTTTTGCCTAAAACAACCATGTACAAAATACGTCCTTGAACATCATGGATCGCATTTTCATTGACATCGGCTGCGGCACGCACTGGAGCGACTATTTCCTCCGCATAACTAACACTCAGACTGAGTATTGAGATTAAGGAACTCAAGATAATTTTTTTCATTTTCCCTCATGCTGTTGTGCCCAGAGCAACCAAAGTCAAGCCAATTACAAATTGGCTCTATATATCCGGGCAATTGAATTTATGCTGCAAATGACAATGTTTTTACTGCAAGTTATTTTGCTGGCGGATCATGCAGCATTTGCAATTAATTTGCAACTAAAAAGCAATTTTTTGAGAAAATTATTGGTCTAAATTTCATAGCTATTCCAAATAGCTATTGATAATTTTTAAGAAATGCACTATCGAATAGGAGTACCAAGCTGGTGGACGAGCAGATATCACGCCGTTCAATTAGCAGTAGTTTTCGACGGAATTGTCGGGAAGGGAATTTAGTAACGAGGTCTAACTAGTGCTGCCGGTTCTGTTTTTATTGGCCGCCACAGCATTCCCAAGTGTCGCAATGGGGCACAAATTTCAAACGTTGCCAAATCGAAACGCCGCTCTCGCCGCCAAGGTTCACGACTTCATCGAAAACTTGGAACACGGCTACCAAATAGACATGAGTAAATATGACGCGGCCAGCCTGACAGACAAAAAATGGGCGCTATCGCACAATCGCGCATTTTGTTCTAAGTGGGAAAAAGTGAAGCCGAGTAAGTGACGTAGTAAGCCTAGAGCAAGCTACAAGGCGAAGTCACTAACGCAACGATTGCGTGGCGATTGCGCATCGGCTATCGATGATTCTGGATGCGGACAATATTGTGTTGTTCTATCAAGGACGGATTGCAGAACTCGGTGTGCGTGATGCGTTAGTAAGGACGGACGATGGAAATTATCTACGGTTGTATTTGCTGCAAAATTTGGCCCATAGTGACTTCAAGCTAAAGCAGCGAATGCATCGGTCGAAGCGCACTATTGCCTTCATATCGCGGTCGGAAAAAATGTTAACTGACTAGACTTCCAACTGACATTGCATGCATACCCATTCCCTCACTATTTACAACTGCCAATAAAACCCAAAATTCACCCCCAATACATCAATCCCCGGATTCGGTTTGGTCATCCCCAAATTCGAATGATGCGTAAAGTATGGCCCGGCGGTGACACCGAAATTCTTGGTAAATTGATGCCGAACCGCCAGTTGGGTAAACCAATTGAGCGTAAAGTTTTGTCCCTGCCCGCCTGCGACATTTTTTGAATTGATCAAACCGGCACCGCCACCGATCTCATAAATCAACGCGGTTTTTTGATCGGCGCTCCATAGCTGGAAACTGGGCGAGCCGGCGAAAGCGAAGTAGACGTCTTCCGGCCCTTTCACATACAACTCGGTCACCACCGCCAGCCGATGTCGTACCGCTAGGCGGGCGCCGCTATCGCCGCGCCAGAGCTCGAATTGCGCCGGCGTATGCCATACCAGCTGGGTCGGGATGATGGCGTAGTCAAGCGGGGAGTTGTTCCGCACTTTGCTCAGGTAGCCGGCTTCGACGCCAAAATCCCAATGGTCAGCCGGATGATCCTGCGCAAAGCCCTGCTGGGCAATAGTCAGCAGGCCGAGACCCAATATAAATGCTGAGCGGGTCAGTTTTAAATGAATAAACATGGGATTTTATGGAGATTGGTCGCAGAGCGGAAAATAGTAACATCGCATGCTGCTTTTCCGGTTGGTATCAGCGTCATAGGGGTCATTTACCAATGGCCCATTTCCATCGACAAAAACACAATCAGCGTGCTGTTTTGCGGCTCCAGTAACAATATCAATCATGGTTCCAGATTGGAAAATCCGCCGCCCTGTTGATCGGAGAGGCGGCTTTTTAATTTCTAAGTACTGATATCGGACGCGTTGGCGCGTTTCCAAAGTAAGCATTTAAGGAATCCGCGCCGCTGCGGTTTTGCTGCTGCAAGATTAAGACCGTCAAAAAAGCGTAAGCACTATTAGCTAAAAACGGTCATTGTGAAGTTACTGCAAACGCAATTCACAAACGATCGGGTAATGGTCTGAGGGCGGGGTGTTGCCTTCTCGGTAATTTTCCAAGAAACAGTTCGTCGCGCTGATGTTGCTACCGGTGATGTAGTCAAGCTGCTCGCTCGGCTCGATTGCCCAGTTGTTGAAGGTCTTCCCAGTAAAGAAACTGGTGAGAGGGGTTTCGTCGATGAGAGTATGAAATGGCGCCCATTCGGGATGCACATTAAGGTCTCCCAACAAAATCGTTGGCAACGACCAATTTTGGTTAATGTCGCCTAGTCGGTCGCGCAAGATGTTGGCAGAGCCTTGCTCTGAAACGGCATCGACACCCCAATGCGTGCTGGCGAAGATAAAGTCTTTGCTGTCTGACAGGCGTCGCAGCTTGAGCCATTCGGCCAGACGTGGTTCCCACATATCGGTAACCAAATCAA
Organism: Pseudomonadota bacterium; assembly: GCA_040384645.1. Classification (GTDB taxonomy): domain Bacteria; phylum Pseudomonadota; class Gammaproteobacteria; order Burkholderiales; family Burkholderiaceae_D; genus JAZKIX01. The sequence continues at coordinate 15,426 of JAZKIX010000127.1, forward strand.
TCACGCCATAGTTGAGAACGGTGTACTGATCTTTGCGGAAGATAATTCTTTGGCGTGGTGAGCTGGCCCAGTTTGCCCCCAAACTGCTTCTGATGTACTCATGCTGCGCAGACGAAGCTTCCTGCATGCCCAGCAAACTCGGATTTTGGCGCTGGATCGTGCGCACCAGTTCATCCCGACGTTGGCTCCAGTTGCGTTCCCCTCGATCATCGGCATACTCGGTTCTGACATTAAAGGTCATGACCTTGATAGTGGGATTGGCATCGGCCTTGGTCTGAAACACCCATTGCTGCGCGGCAGTGCCATTGCTGCTCCAGATGGCAACATTGGTGCCGTCAGTCTTGCCGGCCGCAGCGACATCAAGGGCCTTGTTGCTATCGGCATTGATCAGTGTGTAGCTGCCGTTGCTGTTTGGGTTGATCCGCCATTGCTGTGCGCCGCCGCCGTTGGGACTGGCAATTTGCACATTTGTACCGTCTGCGGTGCCAGCCCATGCCACGTCAAGTGCTTTACCGCTAGCGGCGTTGATCAGCGTGTAGGTATCGTTAGTGTTTAAGTTGACGCGCCAATCTTGCGCGCCGGTGCCATTTGAGCTCCAGATCGCGACGTTGGCCCCGTCTCGGGTTTGCCCTCCTGCCACGTCCAGCACCTTGTTACTGTTGGGGTTGCGCAATACATAGACTTGGCCAGGCGTTAGGTCGCTTGCTTGTGCAAGGTTTGCGACAAGGGTAATCAAAATCACCGGGACCAAGCTCAGTGCGACACGCACTGCATGGTTGTTCGGTCTACGGCTGATATCAGAATGTTTCAATATGTTCTCCTAGATTTAAGGCCGTGATCGCATGGCTAAAAGCTACAGAATTGATCAGGCGTTAGGGTCGGTTCAAAATATGCACATCGTGTCTGGCCCTCAATATCTGACCTGCCAGCATGGGCAGACATTGGGGCACAAAACAATTCATCGTCTAAAAAAGGATGCGTATGGCCTTGACCTAAACGCTGCCTTTTTTTAACAAATAGAAGGTTTCAAGCGCCGCTGCATGCGTGGATACGGTTGCAGCGCTCCACGGCCACGCAGGTTTGCTTGAGCCGCTGACGCGCCTTATCGTTCAATATGCTGAGGCGCGCTGTGCAGTTCTAAGTCACGGTACGGGCGCAATGATAAATTTCTCCCAGCCGTTGATTGTGGCGCGGCTGGCATACAGGACGGCGCCGTTGTTGAGGTCGGCAGTGACGTACAGATTATTTGCCTGCGCCATAAAGGAGAAAGTGCCGTCGCTGTTGGCAATTTTCCAGAATTTTTCCCATCCGAGAACGCCCTTGGCCGATGCGATCAGCTTGCCGCTGTTATTGAGATCCGCGCTCAAATATTTGTAATTTGCCATTGATAGGAACGACACGCTGCCGTCGGGATTATTGATGATCTGAAATTCCTCCCAAGTGCCCACGGACGGACGGTCTGCAACTAGTGGATTGTTGCCATAGTTATCGGCGCTCACATAATTGTTGTTGGCAGATGCCTTAATACTGGACCAGACAAAGCTTGCCGAATAGCTTTTGAACAGATTGATGAAGTCGGTCTGCGCTGTGAAATTACTGGTGCCAAATGCGGCCCACTTCGATGCGATGGTGGCGGCGCTGTCGTTATTGAGGTCAGGGATCGGGTTCTGATTATTCAAATAAAAGCCCCAGTTGGTCGCGTTCGGCACGCCACCTGGATCGATACTGCCAACTGGATTGCGGTTTTTGTAGGCCCAGTTGGTCCATGAGATGTTGTGGGCGTTCAAAGCCGTCAGCCACTTGCCATACAAGTCGTTGAAACCGTGAAACCAGAATTCACCAGCGTAGACCGGGATATTCCATTGCGCCTGATATTGGGTCAGGTCTTTGATGCCGTTTTCGATCACGGCGTTCTGCGCATTCCAGTCATTGGCGCCGACAAAGTCGTAGTGATGGGTTTGGTACATCACGTTGGTCCAGCCGTAGGTCGATGGCGGCAAAGCCTGACCGAAGCCATAAAATGCCGCGACCATGATCAGATGGTTCGGATCAATGGCACGCACTGCGCCGTACATGCGATTATAGAAATCCATTTTTTGCTGCACCATCGCACTAGTCTCACCGGCACCCATGCTAAGCAGCGGCTCATTGAGTAAGTCGTAACCAGCCACAGCAGGGTTGCCGTTGTAATGCGCTGCCAGACGTTGCCAGATCTGGACAGCCCAGTTCTGATAGGTGGCATTGCTCCAGAATTGATTACTGCCCATTTGGCCGCAGGATTGCCAAGGGCAATGCGCACCAGGTGTACCGTGCAGATCGAGGATCACATACAGGCCACGACTGGCACTCTGAGACACTACCCAATCGAGCTTGCGGAAGGCGTCGCTGTCGGGCTTCATGCTGCCATCGGTGTTCATGAAGCCTTGCCAGTAGATCGGCACCCGCACTACGTTCATGCCCATATTCTTGATATTGTCCAGGTCGCTGGCTTGTATCCAAGTGTCGTGATAACCATCGATCAGGGTTTTGGCAGTTGCCGCGCCAAAGCGCGTGGTCAACACGGCCCGCTTGCTAAATTCATCGCTGACGTAGGCATTGAATTCATGAATCGACCACCAGTTAGCCTTGCCGCCGGTGAGCGTGATACGGATATAGCGCTGCGCCAACTGATCAGGCAGATGCACCACCACATTCTGCGCACTACCGGTCGCCGTCCTCGCTAATGCCCATGTCACATTGTCATTCGATACCTCGACATTAAAACTGCTGGGTTCGTCATTGGTGCTTGACCCGGCATCAAACGCAATTTCATCAAATGCCCGTGGTGCACCCATATCGACTTTGAACCATTGGCCGCTGGCCTGCGCCACGCCGCTACTCCAGCGCGACGTGAGATTGCCGTCGAAGGTATTCGCCAGTGTGGTCCCGCCACCCGTATTCGAAGCGGTCGCGGTCCATCCATTGCGCGCCAGAGCAGCCTCACCATTAGGCGACATCCAACCTTCTTGCAAGAGCCATCCGCCTAGATTGGTACCGCGAAGATTGACGACTGCGCCTGTCCCAGAATTATTTTTCAGCACTGTGCCGCTGGCTTTTAAATAATCCCCGGCACCCAGCGCCGCAGCGCCGGCGGTGCTCGCTGCCATGCCAGCGACCAAGGTTGCGGCGGCCAGCATTAAAACGTGCATCAGATGTTTTGAGCTTTTCATTGGGCGATCTCCTGACGAGCGCAAATATTTTTTTGTTGTTCGGTTTCCATTTTTTTATTTCCCCTAGTTAAGATTTTATTTGTAATTTTTGTGTGTTTTCTCTACACAAGCTCTTTTATGAAGCGCTTGTTTGATCCTTACTATTTTTTACCGACCTCATCAGTTTCTATGAGAACCGGCCATGCAAGCTGCTTGAAAATGACACTAGGCCAGCATCAACCAACTCTATTTCGGCATTGGACTCTAGGACTGAGACATGCCCGATACCTTCATCAGCTCCAGCGCCAGTTGGCATCAAAAATTACATCCGTCGATGCCGGTGACGGCGTTGCCAATTAATTTTTACAACATTTAAATCATCAGAACTTGCCAATTCGTGCGCGTGAAAATTTGTTTCTTTCCTGCTGCTTTCCAACATTTTCAAGGACCAAATTTCACAATCGTGCCCGGTCTTTTTATTGCAATAGTTGAACCCATTCCAACCAACGCTTATTTAATTTACTTCTAAAATTTATTGTCGTCAACCGACTTTATCAAAGGATTTTTCTTGCCATTTCCCTTTGAATTTTTTCAGTTGACAAGCAAAAACGTAATAATGTAATATTTAATTCAATATATAAATAAATTGGCGGATAGCAGTGAGCTTAAAAGGAACTCCCGGCACGGCACGCTCGCTCAATCGACGCATGATCTTGAATTGCTTGCGTCAGACCGGCCCCATGAGCCGGGTCGAAATCGTCAGTGCCACAGGCTTGAGTCCCGCAGCGGTGACATTGGTAACGGCAGAATTGATGGCCGACGATTTGCTGGAAGAAGGAACCAGCACCATTACGAGCGCCGGACGGCGTCCGATTCCGTTGACCATCAAATACGGTGCGCGACTGGCCATCGGCATCAAGATCATGGAGCGCCACATGGTCGGCGTCTTGACCGATCTTTCGACACGTGTGCTGGTGCAAAGTACGGTTGAATTAGATAGCCTGACGCCCGCCAGCGTGGTTGATGCAGTGATGCAATTGATCGAACGCTTGGCTCCAGCCAAAACCGACCGTGACCGCATTGCCGGGATCGGGGTCGGCCTGCCCGGCTTGATTGATGCAGAAACCGGCGTGTGCGTAGCCGCGCACCGGCTTGACTGGCGCAACGTCCCGATCGCCTCGATGTTGGCGCAACGTGTGGACATGCCAGTCTGGATCGACAACGATGTCAACGCTTATGCAATTGCCCAATATCTGTTTGGCCACGGCCAACAAGCCAGCACGCTAGCGGTGGTGACAGTGGGACGCGGCATCGGCGCCGGCATCGTAATCAATGGCCGGCTGCATGGCGGGGCGCATGGCGCAGCCGGAGAAATCGGCCACATGCTTGCGCAAGACGACGGCCGCCTGTGCGAATGCGGTCGCCGTGGCTGCCTCGAAGCCTATGCTTCAGAACCGTCAATGCTCGGCATCTGGGGTGAACTCGACCCTGCCGCTGCCGGCCGCTCGATTGAATCCTTGCTTGGCAATGCACGGGCCGGCGATGCGACCTGCCGCTCGGTGATCCACAATGCCGGCCGCCAGCTCGGCTTGCGTGTGGCTGACCTGATCAACCTGGTCGATCCCGATGTGCTGGTAATTGGGGGCGAAGGTGTCCGTTTTGGCACCTTAATGTTCGATCCGATGCGGGAAGCACTGACACAACGGGTATTTTCACAGCTGCCGACCATCGTGCTGGCTGAATGGGGCGAAGACGCATGGGTACGTGGCGCGGCGGCGCTGGCGATTCAGCGTTTCTTTGACTTCGAATCGATAGTGGGCCGTACTGCCGACATGGCAGCCTGATACATCTTAGATTCGCTACTGTTTGCAATAGATGTGCAATTTACATTGTTAACATTTGTTGCATGCCCACGCCACGCTTTACAGCGACCACACCAACAGATAGATTAAAGGAATTCTCTTGAGCAATTAATTTGCACTTGAGTCAATCTTGTCGCCGAATAAATAAAACCGGCTGTTTTACAAATTAATGGCGACTAAATAATCGGCGTCAAAAGCATGCAAGGCGGCATGTAACACAAATCAGCTGCACTTCAGTTCCATCACCCTGAAGTGTTTTCCCCTGCAACCGCGCCAGGGATTTTTGAAAACATTACCTCCGATAGGAAACAAGATGGCACTGAATACCATAATAAAAGCCGCACTTCTGTTCATCAGCGTCGGTGCTCCTCTGCTAAGCAGCACGCCGGCCTTTGCAAAACCGGTAGCCACAACCCCGGCATTGCCGAAAATGAGCAACCCGGTTTTCGTTGGCGTTTCATGGTCTGATTTCCTGGAGGAGCGTTGGAGACGGGATGAAAC
>JAZKIX010000128.1:0-18602 GCA_040384645.1 Pseudomonadota bacterium
GCTCTTGAGATCGGTAGCGAACACGTTGTCCCACTCCTGCTCGGTCACTTGCTCGGGCGGCGCCCAGATCTTGGTGTCCTTCAGGATCGACATCACCTCCCTCATGCAGTCGATGACGTACTTGACGTGTCCCGCCTTGGTGACCCACTTCGACGTTCCGGGCTCCGGCTGGGCGAACGTCTTCAAGTGGAATGGGATATGAATAATATTTCAGAAAGCGCCTTGCGCAAGGCGCAAGTTTCCGCCTTGTTATTGCAGCCGTTGCTGGAGAATGCCGTGCATTACGGGGTCGAACCGGCGCGCGAAGCGGCTTTGATCCGCATCCGTATCCGTATGATGCGCGCCCTGGACCGGATCGAAATCGTTGTCATCAATCCACTGCATCGCGATAACGTGGCAGTGAGCGGCAATCAAATGGCGCTCAATAACATCCGCGAACGGCTGGTCTTGTTATACGACGTTGAAGCGCAGTTGAACGTGGCAGTGGTCAACGGCCATTTCGAGGTGCGCTTGCGTTTTCCCTACGTGCGCGCGTCAGGCAACAGCACCTTGAGCCTGAGCCTGCATCGCAGCGCGAGCAAAGGCGCTAGCAATGCTAGTAACAAGAGCGTCCCCAAAACAATCAGTAGAACCGTGAGGAGAGCGAAGCCATGAGTGTCCGATTATTTATTGTCGACGACGAAGCGCCGGCCCGTGCGCGTCTTAAAACTTTGCTGTCCGATATCGAAGCTACTTGTCCGCACCAATTGCTGGGGGAGGCCGACAACGCACAAAGCGCGCTCGACGGGATTGTCGCCACCCAACCCGACGTGGTCTTTCTCGATGTGCAGATGCCAGGCATGAGTGGCCTTGAATTGGCTTCGCACCTGGCGCGCCTGCCTTCGCCGCCAGCAGTGATATTTGTCACGGCCTACGATGAATATGCCTTGCAGGCGTTCGATGTGCACGCCCTCGATTACCTCTTAAAACCAGTACGCGCCGCCCGGCTGGAACAAGCCATTGCCCGTGCCGCCGCCATGCGCGCCAAGGACGCGGCACAGGTTCCTGCAACGGCCTTGGCTCTGGCCGGTGGCCGCCAACACTTTTCAGTGCAGGAACGTGGCCGCGTTCTCTTGGTGCCTATCGCTGAAGTGCTGTATCTCAAGGCAGAATTGAAATACGTGACGCTGAGAACCAAGCTGCGCGACTATTTGATCGAAGAATCGCTGGTATCGATTGAGGAAGAGCTAGACGCGTCATTCGTGCGGGTGCACCGTAATGCCTTGGTAGCGCGCAACGCCATCATCGGCGTCGAGCGCGGCCTCGTGCTATCGCAGGATAGCGATCCCGATCAAAGCAAGGGGACAGAAGTCTGGCAAGTCATCCTGCGCGATGTGAAGGACCGATTGCCGATTTCACGCCGGCAGTGGTCGGTGATCAAAGCCCTGGTTAAATAAGCTTGCGCAATTGGGCAGATACTTTGCCCCACACGCACTGAAAGCACAAAACCTTTGCGAGATCAGGGCATTTTTTGGCTATTGACTTAAAAGTAGCTTGCCCGACACAGACGATGGTGGCAGCAAAAACGGTTCAAACTGTAGCGCCGGGGGATAGGCTGAAGTGCTTAAAATACGGGGGTATAGGCAGTTTTATGGGCTTTCCCGCTCTATTTCATTGGCTCATTAATAATACTCATCCCAGTATTATTCCTATTGAATTTCCGAGTCTATGACATCAAATAGCCAACTAGTGTGCAGTCGGGGGCCGCGATAAGCTTTTCGACCTCCGCCGTGCTCGAATTTTTCCGAGCAAGTGCTGTCAAATAGAGGACGCCAGAATGATCTGCGCGTTCACCCTTGTCGAAAAGCGCTACACTGCGATCTGTTTTAATCAACTGGAGTCAATAATGGACAATCGATTTAATATCTTAAATCCAAGCGGCCAGTCGGCCAGTTTGGTCATGGACGATGCAGCACGCCGCGTTTTGCGCAACACCTATATGTTATTGGCAGCCTGTCTGGGATTTAGCGCATCAATTGCCGGCGCATCCGCTGCCTTGCAATTGCCGCACCCGGGCATGATTATTACTTTGGTTGGCTACTTTGGCTTGCTATTTTTGGTCACCAAATATCGCAATAGCGGCGCTGGGGTTGGATTGGTGTTTGCGCTGACCGGGTTCATGGGTTACACGTTGGGGCCGATCATCAGCCATTACCTGAAAATGCCCAATGGCGCCCAAACTGTCATGCTGGCCTTAGGCGGTACGGCAGCAATTTTTGCGGCCATGTCAGCGTATGCATTCACGACAAAACGTGATTTATCCTTTATGGGAAGCTTTTTGGCAATTGGTGTTTTAGTCGCGTTTTTAGCCAGTATCGCCGGCTATTTTTTGCAGATCACCGCCTTGTCGCTGACAATTTCAGCAGTTGTCGTATTGCTGATGTCGGGCATGATTTTGTATGAAACCAATAGCATCATTCGCGGCGGCGAAACAAATTATGTAATGGCAACGGTCAGTTTGTTTGTATCCATCTTCAATCTCTTTATCAGCTTGTTGCAATTGCTTGGTTTTGTTAATAGCAGGGAGTAATAAGTTGAGCAATCGAAGATTGCCGCATTGCAATCAGTGATCGGCTTCAAGCAAAATACCAAAAAAAACGCCGCACTCGCCAGTGCGGCGTTTTTTATTGACGTCAGCGCAAATCCACCATGAGAATTTTTTGGTCGTAGCCAGCAAACGGCACTTGATGAAGCTTGGCCCATCGTCATCAATATACGATACAAATTTTCAGTACCTGTGACGTGGATTGTGTCAACTAACGATAGGCTACTGCCGCAATAAAAACAGAATCCATTGATGGCGCAACCATTGAAGCCACCATTGGATCAATAACGTTAGTCAAATCGGTGCGTTCAGCCATGGTGCCATGCGATAAACTGTGCCCCTCAACAGCGATTCAGATCGACAAAAACGGAACTGGATTGTCATTGCCACCATGATTTTGCCAGCCTGTTTTTCAATTCAAGCCTAATGAAATTCTTTCTTAAAAGCCGTTTGCTGTACTTCCTCGCTGTCGTGCTGCTGGTAGTTTTCATCCTACGACAATGGCCACGCCCGGCCTTACGCGACACGGTTGCGTCGTCGACTGCAATTTATGCCAAAGACAATGAATTATTGCGTCTGGCCTTGGCTTCCGACGGCCAATATCGGGTATGGGTACCGCTGGCCGAAATCGATCCGCGTCTGGCGCAGGCGGCCCTGATGTATGAAGACCGCTGGTTTTATTGGCATTTCGGCACCAATCCATTTGCGCTGTTGCGGGCAATTTCGCAAACCTACGGCGGTGGCACGCGTCAGGGCGCCTCGACCATCACCATGCAGTTGGCGCGCCGCCTGAACCATATTCCCAGTCAAACGGTGGGTGGTAAATTCAAGCAACTGTTGGCCGCATTCTGGCTAGAAGCACGCTATAGCAAGCGCGACATACTGGAGGCATATCTCAATCTGGCACCGTATGGCGGCAATATCGAAGGCGTCGGTGCTGCCAGCCTGATTTATTTCCATAAGCGCCCGCAGCACTTGACCTTGCCGGAAATTTTGGCGCTGGCCGTGATCCCACAAAATCCACGTCGTCGCGGCGGCATGCAAAACGTTAACCGCAGCAGCGCAGCGCTATCAAAGGCGCGCCAGCGACTATGGCAACGCTGGGTAAAGCAATATCCCGACGCTGTGCAATACAAGAGCGAAATCGAGCATCCGGCTTACTTGAAACCGGCCTCAAGCTTGCCTTTTCGTGCGCCGCACCTGACCGATTTATTGGTTCACGGCGATCTGGGGGAAGTACGCCGCGGCGAAATCTGGAGCAGTCTCGATCTCAAAATGCAAAGCAACATCGAACGCATTCTGGCCCAATACATCAACAATAATCGCGCTCTGGGCATCACCAATGCCAGCGCGTTAATGCTCGACCGCGAGTCGGGTGAGGTGCGTGCCTTGGTCGGCTCCGCCAATTACTTCGATCGTGTCATTGATGGCCAAGTCAACGGCACCCGCGCCAAACGTTCCCCCGGTTCCACTCTCAAGCCTTTTATCTATGGGCTGGCGCTAGATCAGGGCTTATTGCATCCGCAGACAATTTTGAAAGATGCGCCGACCGCATTCGGCCCTTTTAGCCCAGAAAATTTCGACGGCCGCTTCGTCGGTCCAATCAGCGCACAAGATGCGCTGGTGCGCAGCCGCAACGTGCCGGCGGTATCGGTTGCGTGGCGCCTGAAGCAGCCGACCTTATATGAATTCTTGAAATCTGCCGGGGTATCCCGACTGGCCTCGGAAAAACATTACGGCCTGGCGCTGGCGCTCGGTGGCGGCGAACTGACGATGGAAGAATTGGCGCGGCTGTATCTGATGCTGGCCAATCGTGGCTTAGCCAAGCCGATCCAATATACCCGTTCCCGCTATCAGGCAAACGATGTGCAAGTGGCGGCAACGCCACGTTGGTTATCGGACGAAGCGGCCTTTGTCACGGTCGATATGCTGAAAACCAATGCCCGGCCCGACACGGGCGAGCCAGCCGCACCGGCGGTGGCATGGAAAACCGGCACCTCCTGGGGCTTTCGCGATGCCTGGACAGCGGGCATCTTTGGTCGCTACGTGCTGTTGGTATGGGTTGGTAATTTTGACGGTAGCGGCAACGCAGCCTTTGTCGGCATCAAGACCGCCGCGCCCTTGTTTTTTAAGATCGTTGACAGCGTGCGCAACCAGCATCTCGATCCGGGCGAAGCGGTACAGGCGGCACCGGCCAATCTCAGCCGGATTGAAGTGTGCCGCGCCAGTGGCGACTTGCCTAACGCATTGTGCAAGGATCGGGTATCGACTTGGTTCATTCCCGGCAAATCATCGATCAAAGTCAGTAATTTGCACCGTGCCGTCAAGATTGACCGGCGTACCGGGCTAGCCACCTGTGAGGATGGCCCCGATGTCAGCACCGAAATCTTTGAATACTGGCCTAGCGACATGCAGCGTTTGTTCCGTGACGCCGGCATGCCACGGCGTCAAGCACCACCAACGCTCGATTGCGGCAGTTCGACCACGCCAGCGGCTGAGAACGGCGATGCGCCGCAAATTACGTCGCCGAACCGTGGCGCCGTCTACACCATGCGCTTGTCGAATATGACGCCGCTGGCCTTGCGCGCCAATGCGATGGCGGCCAATGAAACCTTGTTTTGGTTTGCCAATGGCGGTTTGATCGGCAGCGGCCGCGCCGCAATAGGGTTGCCGTGGGTGCCGGCCGCGCCGGGACATTATCAACTTCGCGTGATCGATAGCGAAGGCCGCGCCGACGCACGCGAGGTCACGGTAGAGTTTATTCCATGATTATCCGGGAGATCAGGGAGTATGGGGAATAATGTAGGTTATCCCGCACGGTTTTAAAGGCTTAAATATAATACATGCCCGAGTATATTTTTTGCTCGCAATTCATTTGGGCGATAAAAAGCCGACTGACGTCGGCTTTTTATACTGTTAAAACACGGTGGTGCAATAAAACCATTCAACAAGAATTTTCAATCAAAAAGAACCGATAAAATCACGTTTTCCTACTTCAACACCGTTGTGACGCAAGATTGCATAAGCGGTCGTTGCGTGAAAATAGAAGTGGGGCAGGGCGTAGTGCAGCAAATAAGTTTGTCCCTTGAAATTGCGCACATTGGCGCCGCTACCAGTGGTGATGTCGCGCGTTTCGCTGCCGTCGATTTGTGCAGCGCTCAGGCTTTCAATGAACGCCAAGGTAGTGGCGATTCGTGCCTTTAGTTCAGCGAAAGTGGTTTCCTTGTCTTCATACTTGGGCACATCGACGCCGGCCAAGCGCGCTGCGGCACCTTTAGCGAAATCGGCTGCGACCTGAATTTGGCGCGTCAAGGGGAACATGTCAGGAAACAAACGGGCTTGCAGTAATGCGTTGGGATCGATTTTCTTCTCGGTGGCGTGGCTTTCAGCCTTGTCGAGAATCGCCGACAGGCTGCCTAGCACTTGTTTGAACACGGGAACAGAGGCGGCGTACATGGAAATGGTCATTCAGGACTCCTGTGGAAAAGTGCAGGGATCATAGCAAGGGCAAGAGTTTTTTGCTGGCGCCGCTGCAAACAGGACAAGAAGGACGTTCAATTGTCCGTTATTTAAGCCGACGCGCACCGTTTTGCTCGCCTGCCAGCACATGATGTGTCCAAATAGAAAACTTATTCCAGCAGCGACGCTAAACCGGTTTGTCGGCAAACCGGTTTGGTGCATAATCGAACCACTTTTCATGGACGGTCAGGTTCCACCGTATTTCATTGAGCCTGACATTTGGCGTGTACTTCAAACGGGTCGTGTTGCATTGTTAATATTTACATAGCCAACTGAATGTCCAACAAAATAATTCATCAACTCCGGTCGATCAATACGCGCTCGATCTACAGCGTCTTATTGCTGGTAGTGATCGGTGGCTTGGTGGCACCGGCCATCATCGGCAGCTATCTGATGATTGGCATCCGTGAGCAAAAAGTGGCGCACACCGCGCTGCAAGAAACACTGCAACGGGACGCCGATATATTATCCCTGGGTCTGCAAGAGCCCTTGTGGGTACTCAACCCGCAAGCCGCTTCCGCGTTGGTCGAATCCCTGATGCGCGATCCGGCCGTGCTGCGGGTGCAGGTGCTGGATCAAATGGCGCAACCCTTCATCGTCACCAGTTCGGCGGTGCGACCGACTGGCAAGATCTATCGTGCCGAGCGCGATATCATGTTGCATGGCCAGCGTATCGGCCATCTTTTGGTCGAGATGGACGATGCAAAAAGCAACCAGGAATTACGTGCAAAACAGTTTTCTTATGTATTTGTATTGGCGGCGCAATTGGCCGTGTCCTTGCTGCTCATTATCCTGTTCCTGAACGGCCGCCTGCTATTACCTTTGCGCAAGCTGATGAGTTTTTCGGATCGCTTGTCGCGCGGCGACTTTGATACCCGGCTTGAGCCTTTACGCTCGGACGAACTAGGCCGGCTAGGCGAGCAGCTGGAGCATATGCGGATCGCGATCAAACAATTATTCGATGATGTGGGGCGGCGCGAAGAGCGTTTTCGCACCATCGTAACCCAAGTGCCTGGCGCAGTTTTTCGTTATACACAAGATGGCCGGATTGAATTTATCAGTAACACAATTGAATCCATATGTGGCTATCCGGCAGAAAAATTCCTGGCCGGCGGCACCCGTGAATGGATCAGCCTAATCGCAATCGCCGACCGCAAACGGGTTTTGCGCCATGTCAGCGAGGGCAATCGAACCCGCGTACCGTATGAAATTGAATACCGGATCCGGGCTGCATCCGGCGCTGAATGCTGGGTTTCAGAAAATGCGCAGCCCGGCGGCAATGGCCATGAAAATGCGCAATGGGTCGATGGCATCCTGGTCGACATCAGCGAACGCAAACGCAACGAGATGCGAATCGAAGCCTTGCTGGCGGAACAGGCCGTCATCCTCGACAACGTCCTGGTGTCGGTCATGTTCGTGCAGCGCCGGATCGTGATGTCGGCCAATCGGCGTTTTGACAACATGTTCGGGTACGACAAAAACGAAATTGTCGGCCGCAGTGTGGGCTTGCTGTATGCGACCGAAGCATCGTTTAACTCGATTGGCGAGAACGCGAAGTACTCTACAAACGGCGCGACGGTTCAACATTTTGGGGGCATTTGAACGGATGCGCCATCGATCCGGCACAACCTGATAACGGCAGTATCTGGGTCATTGCCGACATCACTGAACGCAAGCATGCAGAAGAAAAGTTGCAACTGGCTTCGCAAGTATTCGATCACATTGCCGATGGCGTTTTAGTCACCGATCCGAAGGGTTTCATCGTGGCAGTGAATCAGGCTTTCGGCCAGATTACCGGTTACGAAGAGCACGAAGTCATTGGCCGCACACCCGCCATCTTGCAATCGGGCCGCCAGGAACCAGCATTTTATGCATCGTTGTGGGCTGAGCTGTTGCATTCGGGCTTTTGGCAAGGTGAAATTTGGAACCGACACAAGAACGGCGATTTTTATCTGGAATGGCTCACCATCAGCGCGGTGCGCGACAACGATGGCAAATGCATCCAATACGTCGGCGTGTTTAGCGACATTACGCAAGTCAAGGACGCACAGGAAAAGCTGGATCATCTGGCGCATCACGATGCCCTGACCGGCTTGCCGAATCGCCTGCTGTTCAATGACCGTCTGATCCATGCGATTGAATGTTCACGTCGCACGCACCAAAAGCTAGCCTTGCTGTTCATTGATCTGGACCGTTTTAAAAACGTCAACGACACGTTGGGCCACCATATCGGCGACGAGCTTTTGCAAAACGTCGCCCGTGCATTGACTGAGAGAGTGCGCGAAGGCGATACCCTGGCGCGTCTTGGCGGCGATGAATTCATCATGCTGCTGGAAAACATCGATGGCAGACCCGATTGCGATGCGCTTACGACAAAACTGATGTCGATGTTTGAACAACCTTTCATGATTGCCGATCATGAACTGTTCGTCACGTGCAGTGTTGGCATCAGCATTTACCCGTCAGACGGCGACGATCTGAATATGTTGATCAGGAACGCCGACGTTGCGATGTACCAAGCCAAGGCGCACGGTCGCAATGCTTTCCGCTTCTACACGCCGGAAATGACCGGCGAAGGGCTTGAAAAATTGCGACTGGAAAGTTCGCTGCGCCGTTCAATCGATCACGATGAAATTCTTGTGCATTACCAGCCGCAGATCGATATTCAATCCGGCGCCCTGATCGGGGTAGAAGCACTGGCGCGCTGGTCGCACCCGGAAGTGGGCATGATTCCACCGATCAAATTTATCCCGATGGCAGAAGATACCGGGTTCATCAACCAGCTCGGAACCTGGGTCTTGCTGGAATCCTGTACTCAAATGATGCGTTGGCAACGGGCTGGCTTGTACGTGCCAAAGATCGCAGTCAATTTCTCGGTCAAACAATTCGAGCGCGGCGGCATCGCTGAATTGGTGCAGTCGATTTTGAAACAAACCGGATTGGAACCGTACCGCCTGCAATTGGAAGTGACTGAGTCCGTCATCATGAATACCAGCGACGCCTTCTCTTTCATCCATGAATTGCATGCCATCGGCGTTGGCCTGGCGATCGATGATTTCGGCACCGGTTATTCTTCCCTCGCTTACCTCAAACAGTTGCCGGTGCAAACGCTGAAGATCGACCGCTCATTTATCAAAGACATTTCGACCGATCCGAATGATGAAGCTATCGCGATCGCCATCATCCAATTGGGCAAGAGCTTGAACTTGTCGGTGATTGCAGAAGGCGTCGAAACCGAGCAACAAGCCGCCTTTTTATTACGCCACGGCTGTCAATTTGCGCAGGGCTACCGCTATGGTCGCCCAGCCTCGTCGCAAGACTTACTGACGCAGTGGTTAACACTTCCCCATGCCGATCTCACATGCAATTAGAACCGAGTAAACACATTTTGCAGCGCACCGCTGCAGAGCATGAAATGCAACGCATTTTGGATTTGCAACGCAGCGCTTTTGCCCACGACATCAATCCAAATAAGAAGATACGAAAGGATCGTTTGCAACGTTTGCTAGCAATGACACAAGCGCACGGCGATGCGATTGCGTCGGTGATCTCGGCAGATTTTGGCAATCGCTCGCTGCATCAAACCAAGTTGGGTGAATTGCTAGTGGTCGAAGGCGCAATCAAGCACGCGATACGCCATTTGGCAGGTTGGATGCGCACCCGGCGGGCGCCAACTGGTTTGCACTATTGGCCGTCCTATAACCGAATCATGCGCCAGCCTTTAGGCGTGGTGGGCGTCATTTCGCCTTGGAATTACCCTTTTCAGCTAGCAATATGCCCAGCCATTGGCGCAGTTGCCGCAGGCAACCGCGTTATCCTGAAACCGTCGGAATTAACGCCCAGGTTTTCCGGTTTATTAAAGCGCATTGTTGCCGAATATTTTTCGGAAGATGAAATTGCTGTCGTAATCGGCGATGCCGAAGTCGGCAAGGTATTCGCAGCATTGCCGTTAGATCATCTGCTGTTTACCGGATCGACTCAGGTAGGACGCCTGGTAGCGCAGGCTGCGGCAAAAAATTTGACGCCGACCACATTGGAATTGGGCGGAAAATCGCCGGTCATCATCGATCCATCGGCCGATATCGAGGTCATCGCGGGACGTGTCGCTCATGGCAAATTATTTAACGCAGGACAAACGTGCGTCGCGCCGGATTATGTTTTATTGCACGAAAGCCAGCAGACACAATTTGTTGCCGCTTTCACGCAAGCCGTGGCGAAAATGTATCCGCACATTGGCGCCAATCCCGACTACACCAGCATCATCAATGACCGTCATTTCAGCCGACTGCAAAGCTTGATCGAGGATGCGCGTGAACAAGGCGCAAGCATAGTCGAATGCAATCCGGCCAATGAATCACTCGATCCGCAACAACGCAAAATGATGCCGACGCTGGTGCTGGCGACCACGGGTCAAATGCGCGTGCTGCAAGAAGAAATTTTCGGACCGATCTTGCCCATATTGACCTACACCAAGGTTGAGCAAGTAGTCGAATACATCAATTTGCGTGACCGTCCATTGGCCTTGTATTGGATGGGGCGCGATGTGGCTGGTCGCAATCATGTCTTGAAAAACACCTTGTCGGGCGGTGTCACTGTCAACGATTGTCTATGGCATTTTGTCCAAGAAGATGTGCCGGTCGGCGGGGTCGGCGCGTCCGGTAGCGGCGCCTATCATGGCGAAGCGGGATTTCGTACTTTCAGCAAAGAAAAAGCCATTTTTACCGTATCCCGCTTCAATTCCTTCGGCTTATTGCACCCGCCCTATGGCAAATTATTCGAGCGCGTAGTAAAAGTGCTGGGAAAAATCCTCTAATCCTTTGGTCGTGCTGCATTGATCAGATGCAATAGATTGCATTCGCGCTGCCACCTGCGATGGGTGTCGCCTTGCCGTGCAGTGGCTTGCAATTGCGGTTCATCTTGTTCCATTTGCGCCAGCAAGAGTCTGTCTGCCTGACGTAAGTCTGGCTGTACCGTGCCGAAAAACGCCACCAGATCGCCACGCTGTATCAGTACAGTGGGGAAGTCATCGACATCGAGATCGCCGACAACGTCGGCCTGATCCTCGATATCGATCCAGACAAATTGCAAGGTCGGGTGCATTGCGGCCAATTCATCGAATTTGATCTGATAGTCGCGACACGTGCCGCACCACGCGGCGCACATACAGCACATGATCCAACCAGGCTCGGCCATTGCAGCCATTGCTGCAGATAGTTGCATACGGTTGTCCTGGCGCAGTACCAGCAGGTTTGGGGATGTTGGAAACGCTGATTCATTCTCGCTCATAGCGCTATTTTAGCTGGGTTGACGCGGTAAAATACGGCCATGCCTACCATTCTCGCTATCGAAACATCATCCGAAATCGCTTCAGTCGCACTGCTGCACGGCACGCAATTGATTCAACGCGAGTCTTCGGGTGTGCAAACCCATTCCCAAACCGTATTGCCCATGGTGCAAAGCGTGTTGGCTGAAGCCGGCATCAAGCTGAACCAATGCAACGCCATCGCCTTTGGTGCAGGGCCAGGGTCGTTTACCGGGGTCAGGACCGCCTGCGGCATCACGCAGGGCTTGGCTTTCGGCGCAGCTATTCCCGTGATACCGGTGGTGACTTTGCTGGCAGCGGCCGTCGCTTGCCGCCAAACAAGTACCGAGCGGGATGTGCAGGATGTATTGGTATTGCTGGATGCCCGTATGAATGAGGTGTATTGGGCCCAATATCGCTATCAGGGTCAAACCGGTCGCTGGCAGATCGTATCTGCACCGGCCTTGGCTGCTGCGGCTGATGTCCGGGCGCAAGGTCAAGTAATCACCTGCGGCAATGGCTTGAGCGCGTATGCCACAAGCTTGGATGCGACTGTCGCTGCGATGCCAGGGAGACCAGACTTGATGCCGCATGCAGCCCAGATCGCGCAATTGGGGCGCGCTGCATTTATACGAGGAGAGACGCTTGAAACGGAACAAGCCCAACCATTTTATTTGCGTAACAAGATTGCCTTCACAAGCGCCGAACGCGCTTTAAAGGCGGCCAAGGCGGCAGCATGAGCAGCGTAATTTCAATGTCTCGAAAAGTATTGCCCCAAGACGCAGTGCTGTATTTCGAACGCATACAAACCTCTGATCTAGCCGAAGTGATCGCGATTGAAAATATTGTCTACACCCATCCGTGGACGCGCGGTAACTTTCTCGATTCGCTTGCCAATAACTACGAAGCGTGGCTGGTACGCGATGAAAAACGTCAATTGATTGGGTATTTTTTGGTTTTGTTGGCGATTGACGAAGCGCATTTGCTGAATGTATCGGTGCGCGGCGACCTGCACGGGCAAGGTTACGGCTGTTTCCTGCTCGACAAAATAGCCGAGGTGGCGCGCGAACACAAAATGAGCACGATCCTACTGGAAGTGCGGCCATCGAATCAGCGGGCATTGAGCGTCTACGAAACCTATGGTTTCACCCAGATCGGCCGTCGCAAAGCCTATTATCCGGCCGCTGAAAATGGTCGCGAAGACGCCATTGTGATGCGATTCGCGCTATGACTTTAAGCCTTCAACGCCGTGAATTATTTCTCGATGCCATGGGTCTGGGGCCGGTATGGACGCGACGGGCGAACGAGCCAGAGGCGGACCAGGCGACAGATGCAATAGCAAAGAACCTCAGCACCACCGCTGATGATGCGCAAGTAAGTAACATGCTTGCGATGCCCACTCAGGTACCGCTGGAAGACGGCACAACAGCTGAGGTAGCCTGGTCGGTCGAGTCTGACAGCATGTATGCCGGCAGCACGGTCGACATTGCCACAATGGACTGGACTGAACTCAATAGTGCCGTCAAGCAGTGTCGTGCTTGCGAGTTATGCCGGACCCGGAAGCACACCGTGTTCGGCGTTGGCAGTACCAAAACTGACTGGCTTTTCGTCGGCGAAGGTCCGGGCTATCACGAAGATCGTGAAGGTCAACCCTTCATCGGGCCATCCGGTGGTCTGCTCGACAATATGCTGCGGGCGATTGGACTGGATCGGCAAACCAATGTCTACATCACCAATATCGTTAAATGCCGACCGACCGATGCTAATGGCGATGATCGGGCACCGACTGCCAACGAAATTACCGCTTGCCGGCCCTTTTTAAACCGTCAAATCACATTGTTGCAACCAGCCATGATTGTCGCCCTAGGTAAGACAGCAGCAACTTCCTTGATCACTCAAAGCGATACAACACAGATGGAAAGCATGCCCCAATCTGTACCAGTGTCGGTTTTACGCGGCAAAGTGCACCAATATCGGATCGCAGACGAAGTCAGCGTGCCGATGGTCGTGACTTATCATCCGGCCTATCTATTGCGACGGTTGGTAGAAAAAGGCAAGGCGTGGGCCGACCTATGTCTTGCAATGTCGGTATTGGCCAAGCGTTCCGACGAGTAAGCTCAATGGTCGATTCGCCATTGCACTTTCAGGACCGTGCTCAGTTCAACTCTCAGTTTGGCCTTCAGTCCGACTTTGCCGACTCTCACCAGCAGACATTCCATCAACGCTGGAATCACCTCGTCAATCCTCACGTACGTGCTTTAGCGTGGTTGCTTGATGCGCCAGATTTGCTCGATCTGCTCGCCCGGCAGTGGCATGGCAAAGTTGCCATCCTCGGCCCCATGTCGGATGACGTTCAAAACTGGGTGACGATGCTGGATCAAACGCCCGATGCCATTAATGCGGTAATGGCGCAGTCATCGTTTCGCCTTGGTTTATATGCAGAGAAATTGATGGCGTTTTATTTCACACATCAAAACCGGCTGTTAGGACACGGCGTGCAGGTGCGCAGTATGGATAGCAAGGCAGTGCGTACCATCGGCGAATTCGATTTCCTACTGCGCGCTGGCGCTGGCCATGACACTGATCTCACACACTGGGAATTTGCCACCAAATTTTATCTGTGGGTGCAACCACCCAAGGCGATGCCGCCCGAATATTGCTTCGTCGGCCCCAACCTGGCCGATAGCTTGGGGGCAAAAATGCATAAGATTCTTGAGCAGCAACTAGCCTTGTCGCGGCATCCGGCAGCGCAAGTGAATTTGCCCGGCGCAGTCACGACGGCACAGGCTTTGATCAAAGGCTGGCTGTTTTATCCCGACCATGACTCGGTGTCCAATCACAGGTTAGCCGGTGTCTCGGCGCAGCACTGTTACGGATATTGGTGTAAGGAGGGCGCAGTGGCCGATTTATCGGCCGTGCATTACGCAATCTTGCCGCGCTTGGCATGGTTGGCGCCGGCCAAAGTCATGCCAGAACAATCAATGAGCAAGCTTGATTTGCAGACTACGCTGGCGGCGCATTTTGGCATCGATGCATCGCCGGTTCTGGTGGCGGAGCTGATGCCTTACTGTGGCTGGATGCTTGAAACGCGGCGTAGATTTATCGTGCCCGACGATTGGCAGCAGAGGGCGGAACAGCGATTTTTAGACGCCTGAAATTGCGCTCACAAGCTTAGTGCTTGCTTTCGCCGATCAATGCCACCGAATCGAATTCCAACTGGTTAGCTGCATGCTTGCGTATCACTGCGTACATGGTGCCGCTGACAAACAGGCCGAATAGGATGATCACGATATTTAAATTGAGATCGAGCGAAATCATGACGGCGTACAACACCAGCATGGTTAATACAGATAGATTCTCATTAAAATTTTGTACCGCGATCGAATGACCTGCGCTCATTAGGACATGGCCGCGATGTTGCAATAGGGCGTTCATCGGCACGACAAAATAACCCGACAAGGCACCGATCAGAACCAGCATGGGATACGCCAGCCAAACCGAATGCACCAACGTCATTAAAATCACCACCAAGCCCATGACGATACCCATCGGCATCACATTAAGAGATTTTTTCAGAGGGACAAAACGTGCCGCAGCCATCGCGCCGAAAGCCACGCCAAGCGCGCAAACGCCTTGTAAGATAGCTCCTTTGTCGAGCGGCAAATTAAGTGATTTTTCTGCCCATTTCAAGACGATAAATTGCAGCGTTGCCCCTGCACCCCAGAACAGTGTGGTCACCGCAAGTGAAATCTGGCCTAACTTATCTTTCCACAAAGTGGTGTAACAATTGGAGAAATCAGTAATCAGCTTGATTGGATTGCGTTCTTGATGAGCGTAACGAATGCCGGTATCCGGGATGCGCAAGTTGAAGGCAGCCGCCAGCAGGTACGCCAAAATGATCACGCACAACGCCGCTTCGGTTGGCGTATCGACGCCAGTATCAATAAATGGCAAATTGAATTGCAATATGGTCGACGCATTGCGCGTATTGACCAGAGCGCCGCCTAGTACAGTGCCGAGAATAATCGAGCTCACGGTCAAGCCTTCAATCCAGCCATTGGCGGCGACCAGCTTTTCAGCCGGCAATAGCTCAGTCAAGATGCCGTATTTAGCGGGCGAGTAGGCCGCGGCGCCGAATCCGACTACCGCGTAAGCAATCAGCGGATGCACGTCAAAAAACAATAGTGCGCAGCCAAAAATCTTGATCAGGTTGGTCAGGAACATGACGCGCCCTTTAGGCAGGGCGTCTGAGAAAGCGCCCACAAAAGCGGCCAGCAAAACATAGGAGAGGACGAAAAACAATTTCAGTAGCGGCGTCATCCAGGCCGGCGACTGCATTTGAACCAAAAGCGCAATGGCTGCAATGAGCAGCGCGTTGTCGGCCAGCGAGGAAAAAAACTGCGCTGCCATGATGGTGTAGAAGCCGCGTTTCATTCAGATATGCAATATCGCAAAGTTTTCCAAGCCAGCTTTATACCACGGATAGCGACGCATTTTAGGTATTTGGCGGCTTGGCAGCGTCCGCTCTCCGGTAAAATACGGCCGCGTTGTCAGCCGCTCCGCAGGCCGAAAACGATCTATAAAATACTGATTTTCTCAATGCCGATCCCCTGAAAACCATTCGAAACCTGCACCTTTAATATGCCCAGACCGCTCGTAGCCCGGATCGACATCGCAGCCATGCAGCACAATCTGGCCATCGCCAGATCGTCCGCCCCGCAGGCGCAGTTATGGGCCGTGGTCAAGGCCAATGCCTACGGCCACGGTCTGATCCGCGCCATGCATGGCTTCGCCGCAGCCGACGGCCTGGCGCTGGTCGAGCTCGATGGCGCGGTGCGCCTGCGCGAACAGGGCTGGACCAAGCCAATTTTGTTGTTGGAAGGATTTTTTGAAGCCGCCGACTTACAAACCATCGCGCAACACCGGCTCGATTTTGCCGTCCATTGCGTGGAACAGATCGAGATGCTGGAGCGCGCCAAGCTACAGCACAGCGTCGATATCCAGCTCAAGATGAATACGGGCATGAACCGGCTCGGTTTCATACCGGAACATTATCGCGCTGCCTATCAGCGCTTGCGGGCGATTCCGGCAGTGAGAAAAATTACCCTAATGACCCATTTTGCCAATGCAGAACACCCCATCAGCGCCGTCACGCTGGCGCAGCAAATGGCGCGTTTTCGTACCGGCAGCGCCGATTTGGCGGGGCCGGTCAGCCTGTCCAATTCTGCCGCAACCTTGCTGCATCCCACTTTAGCCACCGATTGCATCCGGCCTGGCATCATGCTGTACGGCGCAACCCCAGGCGGCAAATCGGCGCATCAATTCGGCTTGTTGCCCTGCATGACTTTACGCAGTCAATTGATTAGCATCCAACACATTACTGCCGGCGACAGCGTCGGTTATGGCAGCCGCTTCATGTCAGACAGCGCAATGCGGATCGGCGTGGTGGCCTGCGGTTATGCAGACGGCTACCCACGCCACGCGCCGGACGGCACGCCGATCCTGGTTGATGGCATAAAAACCCGGCTGGTCGGGCGGGTGTCAATGGATATGATGGCGGTCGATTTGAGCACAATCCCGGCAGCGCGCATCGGTAGCACAGTAACTTTATGGGGAGAGGGTTTGCCGGTCGATGAAGTGGCCGCCGCCGCCGGCACTATCGGCTACGAATTGCTGTGCGCGTTGGCACCCAGAGTGCAAGTAGTCGAAAATAGCACTTTTTAGGCCTAAATATACTCATGGGTGTATTTTTAAAGGTGCAATGAAAACGTGCGGGAGAATAGGTAAATTGCCATATACCCCTAATTTATTGCCATCCATTCTAATTATTTGACCCACAGCGGCGCTGTTTTTACCCCCTCTGCCGCTTGCGGGAGAGGGGGGTTAGGGCGCCCGGTTACGGGCTCAATGGACTGAAGACCAACACGGAGTGTTTTTCATGGCCAAGCAAAAAACCAATTACACCTGTACCGAATGCGGTGGCGTCACTAACAAATGGACCGGCCAATGTCCCGCCTGCTACCAGTGGAATACCTTGGTCGAAACCATCATCGAGCCGGCCGGCCAGAACCGCATGTCGCTGCCACGCCAAAGCATTGCGCAAACCGCGCCGGTACTGAGCCTGACCGAGATCGACGCCATCGACGTGCCGCGCTTCGGCACCGGCATCGATGAATTCGACCGAGTGCTTGGCGGCGGCATGGTAGCTGGTGGCGTGGTGCTGATCGGCGGCGATCCCGGTATTGGCAAATCGACCTTACTGTTGCAAGCACTAGCCAATCTGTCGCACATCAAGAGCGTGCTGTACGTCAGCGGCGAAGAATCCGGCGCCCAAATCGCCCTGCGCGCCAAGCGCCTGATGATCGACGCCAAGGATCTCAAGCTGCAAGCCGAAATCCAGCTTGAAAAGATCATGAGCACCCTCGATGAACTCAAGCCGCAAGTGGTCGTCATCGATTCGATCCAGACCGTCTATTCCGACGCGCTCAGTTCGGCCCCTGGTTCGGTGGCGCAAGTGCGCGAATGCGCCGCGCAACTGACGCGCATGGCCAAGCAATCCGGTATCACCATGATCCTGGTCGGCCACGTCACCAAGGAAGGCGCGCTGGCCGGGCCGCGCGTGCTGGAACATATCGTCGATACCGTGCTGTATTTTGAGGGCGATACCCATTCCAGCTTCCGTCTGGTGCGCGCGGTCAAGAACCGCTTTGGTGCTGTCAACGAGCTGGGCGTATTCGCCATGACTGAAAAAGGCTTGAAAGGCGTATCGAATCCTTCAGCCTTGTTTTTGTCGCAGCACGACAATCAAGTGCCCGGCTCCTGCGTCATGGTCACGCAAGAAGGCACCCGCCCGCTCTTGGTCGAGATTCAAGCCCTGGTCGACACATCTCACCAGCCCAACGCCCGACGCCTGTCAGTCGGGCTGGATCAAAACCGGCTCGCCATGTTGCTCGCTATCCTGCATCGCCACGCTGGCATCGCCGCCTTCGATCAAGACGTCTTCATCAACGCCGTCGGCGGCGTCAAGATCACCGAACCCGCCGCCGATCTGGCGGTACTGCTGGCGATCAATTCATCGATGCGCAACAAGCCCTTGCCGCGTGGTCTTGTGGTGTTTGGCGAAGTCGGTCTGGCGGGGGAGATCAGGCCTGCACCGCGTGGTCAGGAGCGGTTGCGTGAAGCGGCCAAGCTGGGATT
>JAZKIX010000128.1:18612-26411 GCA_040384645.1 Pseudomonadota bacterium
CAATCGCCATGATTCCAAAATCGAACGCGCCGAAGCAGGCGATTGAAGGTATGACGATTCTGGCGGTGGAGCGGATTGATGAGGCGTTTAATCGTTTGAGGGAGCAGGAGTGAAGGCATTTTTCCTGAAGGGCGAGCCGCTAGATTTATTCTTTAACTATTCGCAACTATCGGCACATGTTCAAACGAAAAACCGGTGAATACGATTTTGAACTCAGATGAAGAGACGAATAACATCCTTACTTCGATCGCATCATCGACAAGCTCACATTCCCAGTAACCCAGATCACCCAACGCTTCCTGCTTCGGTACGTCTTGATGAAGCCTTGATACGCCTTCGAATGTGAGCGTGTATTTGACAGGGTAAGTGAGGTGCTTATCCCATCCCTGCAACTCGATCACAGCCGTCTTGCTAGCGAAATTGCAAGAAATACGTGTAATTTTTGCGTCGTGAAGCGTGTGTTGTTCAGTCAAGCAGACAAGAGAATCGGGAAGCTTATGAGCAATAGAGTCGAAATAGGTTTGATAGCGCTCGAACATTGGCGATGAGTTCTCACATTCGTTTTGCCACCATTCGACAGTAAAGTATTTCAATATTGCTCCAAATTTTGTGGTCAATTAGTCAACAATAGTTTTGCAGCCCCAACACCACTCCGTACCGCCGACTCCAGCGTCGCCGGATAATCACTCGCCGTGTAATCCCCCGCAATCACCAGCCCCGCCAGCCCGGTTGAATTCCCCGGCCTTTGCAAAGCTGGCGCGCAGGCGAAAGTGGCGCGCTTCTCGGTGATGACTTTGCTCCACTGGGGCTGGTTTAACTCAGCGCGTTGTAATACGGTTGCCAATTGTTGGGCAATGGCAGCGGCCAAGGCTTCGTGGCCAAGTTCGATGGCTTCGCCGGAGGCGCTGACGACCACGGCTAGCAAACCAGCGTGCGCGGCATCCAATTGGCCACGGTCGAAGACGAATTGGCCGAACTGCTTGCTGGCGGCATCGTCGATCAGGGCAAAAAAAGCGTGCTCTAAACGGACTTCGCTTGCGTATTGCAGATAGCAGGTGGTGATCGGTTCGTAATCGAAATCTGGCAGTTTTTGCACATCAGTCAAGCCGTCGAGCAGGGCGCTGGCGTGGGGTGCTTGGGTCGCAATCACGACACCATCAAACAAGGTGGATTCAGTTGCTCCGTTGATATCGAGTTGCCATTGCGCGCCTTGCGCACGGATCGCTTTCACGGTCACGCCACACTGAATATCGCCGCCGGCTTTTTCAATAAAAGCAGCTGCGTGCTGCGGGAATAGGGCAGTTAAATCGACCCGCGGAATCAGCATGTCGGAGGCGGCACGTTTTGCACCCAGGCTATCCCGCAGCACGTTCAAAAACACTTGCGCCGAGGCGCGTTCCGGCGGGGTATTGAGTGCGGCGATGCAGAGCGGGCGCCACATCAGTTGGGTCAGGCGGGCGGTCTGGTCGAAGCGTGCCAGTATTTCGGACACGCTGCAATCGTTATTGAGCCGCCAATCCATCCAGCGCGCCGTGGTCGAGAATCGCGCCAGCGCCATTTTGTCGTCGCGCTGTAAGCCGCTTGCACGCAGCAGTGCCACCAACAGATGCAAGGGCGCAGGCAAGCGCGGCGCAATGAAGTCCATGCCGCCACTGCCGGCCGGATAACGCATTTGTAGTGGCAGGCGTAGCAGCGCGGCGTCGAAGTCGATACCGACGGCGCGCATCAGGCGCAGGGTTTCGCTATAGGCGCCGAGCAAAATATGCTGGCCGTTATCGAGAGTTTTACCATTGAGTTCGACGGCGCGGGCGCGGCCGCCCAAGGTGCGGGCCGATTCGAGCAGGCTAACGCGGTGACCGGCACCGCTCAGTTCGACTGCTGCGGCGCAACCGGCCCAGCCGGCGCCGATGACGGCAATATGCTTTTTAACTTTGGGCTTGGACATCTGCGGGAAGCCGATTTTAGCCGCGCACATAGGTTTTCCAGGCCAGCCAGAGCTTGCGGATCGGCGTCAGGGAAATCCTTTGTTGCAGCACATGAAAACCATCGTGTTCGATTTCGACCAATAACGTGCGGTAAATCGCCGCCATGATCAGGCCGGGGCGCTGGGCACGTCGGTCAGCCGCGGGTAGCAGGGCGAATGCTTCGTCGTAAATGATTTGGGCGCGCTGGGTCTGGAAGCGCATTAGTTTTTCAAAATTTTCGCTATGACGTGCATTGAGGATGTCGGCGGCGGTGACGTTGAATTGTTGTAGCTCATTCACCGGCAAGTAAATCCGGCCCTTGCGCGCATCTTCGCCAACATCGCGCAAGATATTGGTGAGTTGGAAGGCGAGGCCGAGCTTTTCCGCGTATTGCAAAGTTTCGGGCTGGGTTGCGCCGAAGATACTGGCCGACATGATGCCCACCACGCTGGCGACGTGCCAGCAATAGGTTTTCAAAGCGATGAAATCGAGATAACGGGTCTGGGTCAAATCCATTTCCATGCCGTCGATGACGGCCATCAAATGTTCGCCCTTGAGCGCAAACGGCGCCATATGCGGTTGCAGCGCCTTGGTCACCGGATGGGTCGGATTACCAGTCAGCATGGCACTGGTTTCTTGCCGCCACCAGATAAGTTTGGCCCGGGCTACTGCGTCATCGGTGGACTCATCCACGGCGTCGTCCACCTCTCGGCAAAAAGCATACAGCGCGGTAATGGCGCGCCGCCGTTCGGTCGGCAGGAAGAGGAAGCTGTAGTAAAAACTGGAGCCGCTTTGCGCCGCTTTTTGTTGGCAATATTCGTCGGGGGACATGGATGGGATGGGTAATGGCTCTACGACACCGGAAAGATAAGCTAAAAAACAAGCCGCTATGCTAGCCGACCAAGGCCAGCGCGGCAAATGTGTTTGGCTCTGCGTTTTCTTATGTAACTGATAAAACTGCCGTTTCACTGCCGGAATCAGTCGTCTGGCACTGCAAATGTGGGGGTATATGGCAAAAACATGCCTTATCCGCACGTTTTATAAGCGCCTTCTAAAATACTGGCACCAGTATATTTTCATGCAAAAAGTCGTATTTGGCGTGCCAGTGCACCGCTTAAATCTGTTCGCCAGACCGCTTCATCCACACGGCGCGCCAGATAATCCTGATCCAATCGCCGCCCGCCAGTTGCGGCCGGTGCCGGAACGCATCGTAATCGGCTGCCGCCAGACGTTCGGCAATGCGCAATCCGCCTTGGATCACCATGCGCAATTCCCAACCGATACGGCCCGGTAAGCGCAGCGCCAGCGGCGCTCCGGCCAGCATCAGCTCGCGTGCGCGTTGGACTTCAAACTGCATCAGGCGCTGCCAAGCTGCATCGGCTAATTCCTGATCGAGTTGTCCTTCAGTGATGGCAAACCGGTGCATGTCTTCCTGCGGCAGATAGATGCGTTTTTTTTGCCAATCAACCGCGACATCTTGCCAAAAATTAATCAATTGCAGGGCAGAACAGATCGCATCCGAGTCGCGCAGATTGCGCGGATTGTGGGCGCCGTACAAGCCCAGCATCAAGGCGCCGACCGGGTTGGCCGAGCGCCGGCAGTAATCGAGTAAAGAATCAAACGTGGCATAGCGCGTGGTAACGACATCTTGCTTGAAGGCGGAAAGCAAGTCGCGAAACGGTTGCAAGGACAGCTTGTACTCGCCTATCACATTTGCCAGCGCGTTGAACATGGCGTCGTCGCTGGCGTGGCCAGCCTCGATACGGTTGAGCCCTTCTTCATAGGCGGCCAAGGCCGCAAGTCGCTCTTGCGCGCTGGCATCGCCTTCATCGGCAAGATCATCGGCCGAGCGCGCAAAGGCATAAATGGCGCGGATTGCGGGCCGTAGAGCTGCGGGCATCAGGAGCGATGCGACAGGAAAATTTTCGTAATGGTTGACAGACATGCTTGATATTTTAGAAATCCCATGTTTAATGACGCGAAAGTCATTTACAGATGATATTGAGTCCGCTTACAATTAAATACCCGTGAGTCAGTAATGTTAAGTTTGCAGTAAAGACATTTTTTATGTCGCAAAACTCCGATGGCAAGGCTGCGGCCCCGCAAGAACAAGAACATAAAGCGCCCACATGCATTACCTAATTGCGTTACCTAATTTGCATCAAATCCCTGTTTCAAAATTTCAGCCCGAATAGTAAAGGAAAATACTGTGGCCGCCTCGAAAAACCGTCGTCCGTTTCACCTTCAATCCACGCCAGCCATCGCAGCAATCTTGCTCACTTCATCGTTTTTTTTCTTGGCCGGCTGTTCCAAGCCAGTCGAAAAAGTCGAAGATATCCGCCCGGTACGCGCCATCCAACTCGGTGCTAATAGCATCGATATCGCAGCGGAATATTCCGGCGAGGTGCGGCCACGGGTGGAGTCAAAGCTGGGTTTTCGTGTTGGCGGCAAGATCATTGCTCGCAAGGTTGATGTCGGGACAATGGTTAAGGCAGGCCAAGTCTTGATGCAACTCGATCCGCTCGACTTGCAATTGGCGCAAGCGCAAGCCAATGCTGGGTTAAAGGCGGCCGAAACCAATCGGGATCTGGCCGGTGCCGATTTCAAGCGTTACCAAGATTTGCGCGATAAAAATTTCGTCAGCCAGGCGGTCTTGGATGCGAAAAGTTCAGCCCTGAAATCGGCTCAAGCCAGCGTCGATCAAGCACAGGCGGCCTATCGCGGCCAGTCGAATCAATCCGGCTATACCACGTTGGTCTCGAATGTCGATGGCGTCGTGACCGCAGTCGATGCCGAAGTTGGGCAAGTGGTGTCGCCCGGCACCCCGGTAGTGCGGGTGGCGCAATCGGGTGACAAGGAAGTGGTGATCGGCATTCCTGAAGATAAGGTCGACCAATTACGCAGCATCACCGATGTGCATGTGCGTTTGTGGGCTAACCCGAAGGAATTGATTCCCGGGAAAATTCGTGAATTGTCGCCGGTGGCTGATCCTGCAACCCGTACCTATACCGCCAAAGTGTCGATTCCTGACGCTCCAGCTACGGTCAAGCTGGGCATGACCGCTTTCGTGACATTCGCCTCAAAAACGGCCACCCCTATGATCAAAGTGCCACTGACCGCCTTGTTCCAGGAAAAAGGCGTGACCTCGGTCTGGGTAATCGATAACGGCGCGGTTAAATTGGTGCCGGTCCAGTTAGCCGGTTCCAGCGGCAACGATTTATTGATTGCAACCGGTGTGACAGCAGGGCAAACCGTAGTGACTGCGGGCGTGAATTTACTTAAACCCGGCCAGAAAGTGTCGGTCTTGGGCGAGGAAGGTGCAGATAAGGTAGAGACAGCTGCAGCTACGATGGCACCGGCCAATCATGTCCAGGCTGCCGCTACCACAGTTGCCGGAGTGGTCAAATGAAAGGCGGTTTCAATCTTTCACGTTGGGCGCTCGAACACATTCCCTTAACCCGTTACCTGATCGCTGCGCTGCTGATCGGCGGCATCTTGAGCTATGGCCGGCTGGGACAGGACGAAGACCCGCCATTTACCTTCCGTGCGATGGTGGTGCGGGCCAACTGGCCAGGCGCAACTGCGCTGCAAATGGCAGATCAAGTTACCGACAAGCTGGAAAAAAAGCTACAGGAAACACCGTACATCGACAAAATCCGCAGCTATTCCAAACCGGGTGAAACATTAATCATCCTGCAACTGGATGAAGCCACGCCCCCCAAAGACACGGCCGCATCGTGGTATCAGGTACGCAAAAAAATCGGTGACATGAAAGGCACACTGCCGCCGGGCGTGATCGGGCCATTTTTTAACGATGAGTTTGGCGACACTTACGGCTCTATTTTCGCTATTTCAAGCGATGGCTTTACCTATGCCGAAGTAAAGGAATATGCCGATTTTGTACGTCAGCAATTCTTGCGCATTCCGCTGGTGGCCAAGGTCGAGTTGTTTGGCGTGCAGGACGAGAAGATCAATATTGAGTTTTCGCACAAAAAATTCGCGCAACTCGGCATCCCGATCGAAGCCATCATCAATCAAATCGCAACGCAAAACTCGGTTGAGTCGACCGGCGTATTGGTAACCAAAACCGATAACCTGCAAGTACGCGTTACCGGTGCTTTAAAAACCGTCAAGGATCTGGAAGACCTCGAACTGCGCGCCAATGGCACGACGTTCCGGCTGGGCGATTTCGCTGCGATTAAGCGGGAATACAAGGATCCGCCACAAGACAAGATGCGCTATAACGGCAAGGACGTGATTGGGCTGGGCATTTCGATGCAAAAGGGAGGCAATATCATCGATTTGGGCAGCCGTTTGCAAGCGACCACCGATGAAATCAAAGGCAAATTACCGGTCGGGATCGAGCTATTGCGTGTCGCCGATCAGCCGCGCGCAGTCACGGCTTCTGTCGGCGAATTCATCCGCACTTTGATTGAGGCGGTGTTGATCGTGTTAGCGGTTAGTTTTATCGCACTCGGCTTTCATACCAAGCCGTTTCGGATTGACATGCGACCTGGTCTGGTGGTTGGCTTGACCATTCCGCTAGTGCTTGCGATTACGTTCCTGTTTATGCGGATTTTTGATATCGATTTGCACAAGATTTCTTTGGGGGCGTTGATCATCGCGCTGGGGCTGTTGGTGGACGATGCAATCATCGCAGTCGAGATGATGGTGCGAAAAATGGAAGAGGGCTTTTCCCGCTTCGATGCAGCCACTTTTGCATATTCCTCCACCGCGATGCCGATGCTGACCGGCACCTTGATTACAGCAGCAGGATTTCTACCGATTGGGCTGGCAAAATCGGCCGCGGGCGAATACACGTTTTCCATGTTTTCGGTCAATGCACTTGCCTTGTTAATCTCGTGGTTTGTTGCCGTGTTATTTACGCCATACATCGGTTACCTGCTGCTCAAGGTCAAGCCGCATGCAGCAGGTGATGGGCATCAGGAGCTATTTGACACGCCGTTTTACCGCCGCTTCCGGGCGACCGTGAATTGGTGCGTTAATTGGCGCAAAACCACCATTGTCTTGACGCTGGCAATATTCGGACTGGGCGTGTACGGCTTCAAGTTCATTGAGCAGCAATTTTTCCCGGATTCAAGCCGGCCTGAATTGATGGTGGAGTTGTGGCTGCCAGAAGGTTCAACTTTTGCCGCTACCGAAGCGCAAGCCAAGAAATTTGAGCACTTCATCAGCAAGCAAGCCGATGTAGAAAGTGTGACCAGTTATGTCGGTACCGGTAGTCCGCGATTCTATTTACCACTGGATCAGATTTTCCCGCAAACCAACGTCGCGCAAATCGTGGTGTTGCCGAAGACTTTGGCAGCACGCGAAGGCTTGCGTAAAAAGATTTCAGCGGTCTTCAAAACTGATTTCCCGGAAGTGCGCGGCCGAGTCAAATTCTTGCCCAATGGCCCGCCAGTGCCGTATCCGGTGCAGTTCCGCGTCACTGGCACCGAAGTGGCGGCAGTGCGGGCTATTGCGGATCAGGTCAAAGACATCATGCGCGCCAATCCGAATGCAATCGGCGTCAATGACAATTGGAATGAGTCGATCAAGGTGCTGCGCCTGGATCTGGATCAGGATAAATTGCGTGCACTGGGCGTTACTTCGCAGACGGTGATGCGCGCAGCGAACACCATCTTGAGCGGCACGCCGATTGGTCAATTCCGCGAGGACAATAAATTGATCGACATTGTGGTGCGGCAACCAATAGAAGAACGTTCGACCTTGGATGTGCTCAATGACACCAATATCCCAACTGCCAACGGCAGGTCGGTAACGATCTCGCAAATTGCACGGGCGCATTTTGTTTGGGAGCCGGGAGTGGTGTGG
>JAZKIX010000129.1:0-4130 GCA_040384645.1 Pseudomonadota bacterium
CTGGATCGCGCTGTGCCTGAGCTTGTCGCTCGGTTTAGCCATCAACTCGCCGGCAAACGCAGCGCCACCCGATATCGCTGCCAGCGTCAAGGATAGGCTGGCACAACCAGCCGTTTTGCGCGGCGAGTTCGAACAAAGCAAGCAAGTCGCCGGCTTCAAAAAGCCGCTTTTGTCGCGTGGTGATTTTTTGCTGGCGCGCAATCGCGGTGTGGTGTGGCTTACGCGCCAACCGTTCGCCAGCGTGTTGAAACTGACGCAGGATGAGATAGTCGCTACTCAGGGTGGGCAAGTCGCTTTTCGCCTCAGCGCCAGCAAAGAACCAACGGTGCGGATCATCAACGGCGTGCTGTTTTCATTGCTCAACGGCGACCTGAGCGGCTTGACCGAGCATTTCAAAATCGATGGCAGCATCGATGGCAAAGAATGGAAATTGTCACTCACGCCTAAGCAAGCCGGCTTGGCAAAGATGATGACGCGTATCGAATTGGCCGGCGACCGCTACGTGCGCCGGATTGATATCGACGAAGCCAATGGCGACAAAACTGCGATCCGGTTTTCCGCACACAACGTTGAACCTGCCAGCTTGCGCCCCGACGAGGTGAGCCAGTTTGAGTAAGTTCGCTCCATTTATCGAGGGCGCACGCAGCGCAACGCGCAAAGCGCGCATCATCGCCGTGCTGTGGCTGCTGGCGGTGTGTGCGTTCTCCTTGCATAACCTGGTTTTATGGACTGGCGACCGCTTGCAAATCGATACCGATGTGCTCGCGATGTTGCCGCAAAACGAGCGCGATCCAGCGGTGCAAGCCGTGACGCGCCAATTAGCCGATGCCGCCTCGCGCCGCATCGTGGTGCTGGTAGGCGGACGCGATTGGCCGGCCGTGCAACATGCCGCGGACGCCTACGCCGCCACGCTGGCGCAGGCCAAGGTGCCGGTGGCGGTGCGGTATCAGGTCGGCGATGCGGCTGCCGACCAATGGCTGGATTTTTTCGCGCCGCATCGCCATCAATTGTTGAGTCCCGAACAGCGCCAGTTATTACGCAGCCAAACGCCGCAACAACTAGCCGATCTGGCGGTGGAATCCCTGTATCGCCCACTGGGCATGCCACGCTTGGGCGAATGGCGCGACGACCCGCTCAATCTATTTGGTGGCTGGCTCAGCGCGCGCGCTGGCGATAGCAAAGTACGGGTTACCAATGGCCGTTTATCGCTGGCAGACGGCGAGCGGCAATATGCGCTGCTCATGCTAGAACAGCAAGGGCCGGCCTTTTCCATTTCTGCACAACAAGCGCTGATGCCGCTTTTGGCGCAAGCTAAAGCGGCGTCGTTGGCCGGTGCCGCCAATATTGAGGTGCTGACCATCGGTGTGCCGTTGTATGCAGCGGCGGCCGCCAATCAAGCCGAGCGCGAAGTGCATGTGATCGGCTTCGGCTCGCTGGCCGGGATTATCGTGCTCACTTTGTTTGCCTTCCGCACCATCCGGCCGCGCATTCTGGTGACGCTATCGATTGCGATTGGCTTGCTGACGGCGATTTCGGTGTGCGCGCTGGTATTTGGCAAGCTGCACTTGATTACCTTGGTATTTGGCGCCAGTCTGGTCGGCGTGGCG
Source organism: Pseudomonadota bacterium (assembly GCA_040384645.1). Taxonomy (GTDB): domain Bacteria; phylum Pseudomonadota; class Gammaproteobacteria; order Burkholderiales; family Burkholderiaceae_D; genus JAZKIX01. Next base: position 1,608 of record JAZKIX010000129.1, read on the forward strand.
GAAAACTATGGCACCAATTATTTCAGCAACCGCTTGGACCGGCCGTCGAATCAGCGCTGGCAAATGCTGCGTGAGCAAGCGCCCGTGATGTGGTTGGCCATGCTGACCACGGCGATTGGTTATGCGCTGTTGGCGTTGACGCCATTTCCCGGCCTGCGCCAGATCGCCGTGTTTTCAGCGGTCGGCTTGTTGGCGGCTTTTGTCACGGTGCTGTGGTGGTTTCCATTCCTGGATGGTGGCGAGATGGAAGCCAGCCGCTTTTCGCAATGGATCGGCAGTCGCCGCGCTTTTTGGCCGGTATTGGGGCGCAATCGATTCACCGTAATTGCGGCCAGCGTGTTGCTCATCACTCTTGCTGCGGGCGCATGGAAGCTGCGTGCCAACGACGATATCCGCCTGCTGCAAAATTCGCCGCCCGATTTGATAGCACAACAGATCGCGGTCAGCAGATTACTTGATTTGCCCAGCCCGGCGCAGTTCTATCTGGTGCGCGGCACAAATGCAGAAGAGGTCTTGCAGCGCGAAGAGGCGCTCAAGGCACAGTTGGCGCCGCTGGTGTCCTCGCGCTGGATCAGCGGCGTACAAGCTGTCTCGGATTGGGTGCCGTCGATGCGTCAGCAATCTGAAGACGCGACGCTGTTGCACAGCCGGATCAATGGCGAGGGTGGCGCAGATGGCGTTCTCGCGCTGGCATCGGCCAAACTGGGCGAGGCAATGACGCCTTCCTCGGTGTCAGCAATCAAACCCTTGCAAATCGACGCTTGGCTCGCAGCGCCGGTATCAGAACCTTTGCGTTACCAATGGCTGGGCCCGTTCGACGGTGGTGTTGCCAGCGTGATCTTGCTGCGTGGCGTCGATCAACCGGCCAAACTGGCCAAGCTAGGTGCCCTTGCCGACAACGTGCCTGGCGTGCGCTGGGTTGATAAGGTGGCGGAAGTGTCCAACATCATGGGCCGTTACCGCGTCATCATGGCCGGTGTGATTGTGCTGGGTTATCTACTGGTATTTGCGGCGCTGAGCCGCCGCTTTGGACGCCGCGCCTGGCGCGCCTTAGTGCCTACCGCGATTGCCAGTGCGCTGGCTCTGGCGCTGCAAGCGATGATTGGTCAACCGCTGCAATTATTCAATGTCCTAGCCTTGTTGCTGATCCTTGGTATGGGTGTTGATTACGGCATCTTCATGCTGGAACAACCGGGCCGCAAGGAAACCCGGGCTTTCCTTTCCATCACGCTGGCGGCGGCTTGCACTTTGCTGTCCTTCGGTTTGTTAGCCCTGTCCGGCACGCCAGCCTTGCGCGCTTTTGGCTTGACCATGCTGCTGGGCATTGGTTTTGCCTGGTTGCTAACACCTTCTTTCATGCCTGTTAAATCACACACTAATCGCCAATCCCCATGATCGATACCTTAGCCATACCCTTGAAACCGATGAATCAATTCATGTTGGAACACTTGCGCAAGTTTGAAATGATCGGCGTCTTGATGCGCATTTTCAGCTTTAGCCTAGTCAGTTGGATGGGGCCGGAAAGCCCGTTCATGTTCGTCTGGATTTTTAACACAGTCGACGCCATGATCCTGTCTTGGTGTTCGATTCTAAAGCGCGACTCGGCCTACACCTTGCTCAATATGTTCTGGATCGTGGTAGGCATCGTAGGGATTTTACGGGCGGGGCATTTCATTCATTGAGGTTATATGATTTGTAAGTATTGAGCCCGCTAAGGTTGTTATTAAAAGGTACAAGCTGTTATGGAAAGTCCCTCCCTTTCAAGGGAGGAGAAAACCGGAGACGCCGGTAGACTGAATAGCTGCTTTAATCATTGAAAAGTAGGGGGTATAAGGATAAATCATGCCTTACCCGCTTGTTTTTATTGGGTCTCGTAAAATACTGCGCCGAGTATATTTATTGATAATTTGCCCTGCGGATAGACCCCGGTGACCTGCCAGCAGCAAAATGAATCAGCACCTACCAACCGCCAGTGAATAAACTCGCTGCCAACGTTTGGCGCATTTACAATACCGCTCACAATTTAAGGATCACATGACAATTGAACAGACAGAAATTCTGATTATCGGCGCTGGCCCTGCGGGCGCGGTCGCTGCCGGCTTGTTGCGCAAGCAAGGGCGGCAAGTGTTGATCTTGGAAAAAGAACAATTCCCACGCTTCTCGATTGGGGAAAGTTTGTTGCCGTATTGCATGGAACATATAGAAGCAGCCGGTTTTTTGCGCGATGTGGTCGAGGCCGGTTTCCAATACAAAAATGGCGCTGCTTTCCAGCGCGCCGAGCGCTACACCGCCTTCGATTTCCGCGAGAAATGTTCTGTCGGCTGGGGCACGACGTACCAGGTACAACGCGCCGATTTTGACCATGTGCTAGCACGCGCCGCAGAAAAAGCCGGCGCGCAAATCCGCTATCAACATAAAGTGACCGCGGTCTCGGTCGAAGGCGATCGGCCTCTGGTCGACGTCGTCTCGGCCGAAGGCGAAGCGTATCAAGTCAGCGCCCGTTTCTTGCTCGACGCCAGCGGT
>JAZKIX010000130.1:0-2307 GCA_040384645.1 Pseudomonadota bacterium
AACTGGGCGTACTTGAAATGGTGATATTCCAGATTGGCGATGTTGTGGCACATATTGGCTTCGCCGGTAATGAACGGCTTTTCCCAAATGACGTTGCCATCGCGCCGAATCCGGCTGGTGCCTTCTAGATGGGCGGGCAGGGCGCCAGTGCGGATCTCAGGGCCGATGGCACACGGACGCAATTTGGAATGCGCCAAGTAAAGGTAATTTTGGCGTTCGGTGACATGGTCTGAGAATTCATTGCCGACCGCAAAGCCGATCCGATAAGGCCGCGCATCGGGACCGATCAGATAGAGGCCGACGATCTCGGGTTCTTCGCCGCCATCGAGCGCAAAATCTGGTGATGGCAAGGTTTGGCCGGGCGCCATCACGATGCTGCCGTCACCTTTGTAAAACCATTCTGGCTGCACACCTGCTTGTGCACCAGCCTGTCCGCCTTCCAGCCCGGCCTTAAAGATACGCATGGTATCGGTCAGTGTCGCCTCGCCCTTGGATAGATTTTGATGCATCTGGTCGCGGGCCGAGGCGCTACCCAGATGGGTCAGCCCAGTGCCGGTGACATAACAATGCGCCGGATCGGGATGGTGCAGTGGCGACAGCACACGGCCTTGCTCAAGCAGGTTGGGATAGTCGACTGCAGCGCTCAGGCCAAACTGCGCCACCATCGCCTCCAGCGAGAGTCCCTGTGCAATGGCCGCGCTGGCCAAGGCATAGGTGCTTTGCACCTGATTGATCGGCGATACAGTTTGCCCTGATGGATCAACCATGCCGACACAGACTGCGTTGTGGGGATTTAGATATTGAATAATTCTCATTGGGAAATTTTCTTGTAATGAACTGATTTCATATTATGATGAATACAAATAACGTTCTAATGTTATTTGTGCTGAAACCGATATCATTTAATATATCTATAGGTCGCAAAGATCATGTCTAAAACTTCCAATAAATGGTTTGTCCGAGTCCGACTTAAAACGCGCCAATGCCTGTTGCTCATTGCTCTGGATGAGGAGCGCAACATTCACCGCGCTGCAGAAGTATTGAATATGACCCAGCCGGCGGCGTCTAAACAAATCAAGGATCTGGAAGAGATGCTGGAGGTCAAGCTGTTTGACCGCTTGCCGCGCGGCATGCGCCCAACCTTGTATGGCGAAACCGTGATCCGCCATGCCCGCATGTCCTTAGGCAGCCTGGCACGGGCGCATGAAGAAATCCTCGCTCTTAAATCTGGCCTGGCTGGCCATGTCAATGTTGGCGTCATCATGACGCCGGGCATGACGCTGGTGCCGCAAGCCATCGTCAAAGTCAAGCAGCATTCGCCCAGCTTGCGTATCGGGGTGCAGGTCGAGAGCAGTAATATTTTGCTGGAGCGTTTGCAGCAGGGCGCATTGGATTTTTTGGTGGCGCGTATTTTTGAGCAGGACGACAAGACCAATTTGCAATACGAGGAATTGACTGAAGAGCCGGTCTGCGTGGTGGCACGCATCGGCCACCCCTTGAACGATGCAGATGATCTTGGCTTGCGTGACATCGCCGGCGCCGGTTGGCTGATGTCGCCGCCCGGCAGCGTATTGCGACACCGGTTCGAGATGATGTTCCGGCGTGACGGCTTAGAACCGCCGACCAATATGATCGACACCACGGCGATTCTGGTGGTGATTGGCGTATTGCAACAGACCGATTATTTGCATGTCATGCCGATCGATGTGGCACGGTATTTTGCGCAGTTAGGCACGGTCTCGATCTTGCCGATTGATTTGCCATGCAAGATGGATGCTTTCGGCATCATTACGCGGCGCGACCAAGTCTTGTCACCGGGGGCAGCGCTATTACATCGCGCGATCAAGGAAATCGCGGGCGAAATCTATTCTGCGAAGCCGCATGCCGAGACGCCGTTAGCGGTCGAAATCGCCGCCTGATCGGTCCTCAAATCACGTTTTACGGACAAAAAAAACCCGCTATTGCAGCGGGTTAAAAAAATCTCCGTTTTACGAGAGACCTAGAGGCACAAAAAATCGTGCAGCGCCGACACCCAAGCATGGTTGACGTGCGCTAAAGGTTTAGAGCCTGTTCTATTCACGCTCCGTACTGGAATAGGCTCAATGTGGCATCAAATATGGGCCACCTTGAAATAGGTTTTCAGGGTAGTGCTTTGCCCCGTCGATAAAGTAATCAGTCCAGGCCGGTTTTCCATATGGAATGCATCGATCGGATGCGTGATCGGCTCAAAACAAAAATAGCCCAGCGCCGGCGGACGATACATCAGGCTGTAGCCGGTGCAGTTTTCCATTGTTACCGTCAGGCTTA
>JAZKIX010000130.1:2317-5366 GCA_040384645.1 Pseudomonadota bacterium
TTTGGGCAATTGATCACCGCCGTGCCATCCCAGCCGGTAAAACAGTTATCCACCAGCGTGCCATTTAATGCCAGCGGGGCACTCTGGTTATAGTCCCAGCCTGCAGGAAATTGCTGCGTCAATTCGGTTGGAATCGGATCGTCGCCCGAGAGCCAGACCGCATCCGCTTTGGAACGCAGACGTGTATCGTCATCGCGCAAGAAATAGGGGTGCAGGCCCAAGCCGTAAGGCAGCGGCTTGGCGCCCAGATGGGTCACGGTCAGCGCGATTTCCAGACCGTCGGGCAATAGAGTAAAAGTCTGGGTGCAGCGATATTCGTAAGGGTTGCCGGCAAAACAGCGTGAAGTGATGGATAACTCGAGGCTATTGGCGCTTTGCTTGCTGACCTGCCATTGCTGCAGCCAGCCATCACCGTGGATCGGGTAGGGTTCTTTATCTCGATTTAATGCGATGGGGTAAAACACGCCATCTTGTTCAAAGCCGCCTTGTGTGATGCGGTTGGACCACGGCACCAATGGAAAGCAGGCCAGACTATAGATATCGTGACTTACCCCATCCCACGGCCGAAACAAGGGAATCACGCCATCGGCAGTGTTCCACTCCCAAGCCGAGACGCCGCCGCCCATAGCCGGTACCAGTTGCAGTTTCTGCGCGCCCGATTCGAGCACAATTGTTTCGATTTGCATTTGAAATACTTATGAATGAAATATCAGAATTTACCTAACCCGAACCATCCATCGATGGCACGGGCATTCCTTAGTCGTCGTTCCGCAAGAAGGGCTGTCCGGTCGATGGTTATTACCGGCTTTGCAACACCCCTTGTAAATCAAACTTTGCGATGATCTCATGAATTAATAAAATAATCCGATTAAGTTGTTATTAAAAACTAACACCGCTTGCAATTGTTAAAACAACGACATCATCCAACATCAAAATTCAAGCTTTAAATCAGTTTCAATGCGAGTTGCGCGGTACGGCGGCACCACTACTGCCCACCAGAAAATCAAGGTCGGCGCCCAGATGGGCTTGTTCGACATGTTCAACATAGAGCTGGACATAACCGCGCTTGGGTGATTCCGGTGCAGTCCAATTGGCTTTACGGCGCACCAGTTCTGCCTCGCTGACTTCCAGATTCAGGCGGCGTCCGGCCACATCAAGCTCAATCATGTCGCCGTTTTGTACCAGCGCCAGCGGCCCACCCACCGCCGCTTCCGGCGAGGTATGTAACACCACTGTGCCGTAGGCGGTGCCGCTCATGCGCGCATCCGAGATACGTACCATATCGGTTACGCCTTTTTGTAAGATCTTTGGCGGCAGCGGCATATTGCCTACTTCAGCCATGCCGGGATAGCCGCGCGGGCCGCAGTTTTTCAAGACCATGATGCAGTGTTCATCGATGTCCAGTTCAGGATCGTCGATGCGTTCATGGAAGTCTTCGATGTTTTCGAACACGACCGCGCGGCCACGGTGTTGCAATAAATGCGGTGAGGCAGCCGATGGCTTAATGACGGCGCCGTTCGGTGCCAGATTGCCCGTTAAAACTGCAATCCCGGCATTTTCCTTAAACGGTTCGGCCACGGTCTTGATGACTTCGCGGTTATAACAAGGTGCATCCTTAATGTTCTCGCCCATGGTCAAGCCATTGACCGTTAGCGCATCGCCATGCAAGACATGGGCGATTTCGCGCATCACGGCTGGCAAGCCACCTGCATAATAAAAGTCTTCCATCAGATACTGGCCCGATGGTTGCAGATTGAGCAGACAAGGCATTTCGCTGCCGATACGATCCCAATCTTCCAGTTTCAATTCGACGCCCATACGGCGGGCGATGGCGATCAGGTGAATGACCGCATTGGTCGAGCCGCCAATGGCGGCATTGACGCGGATTGCGTTTTCAAAAGCCTGGCGGGTCAGGATCTTGGCCATGCCGAGGTCTTCTTCCACCATGGTCACAATGCGCCGGCCGGTCATTTGCGCCAGGCGGTTGCGACGGGTGTCGGCTGCCGGGATCGCTGCGTTTTCCGGCAATGACATGCCGAGCGCTTCGACCATGCTGGCCATGGTGGAGGCGGTGCCCATGGTCATGCAGTGCCCTTTGGAACGATGCATGCAAGACTCGGCAGCGGTGAATTCTTCTTGCGACATCTGGCCGCCGCGCACCATTTCTGACATTTGCCAGACCCCGGTGCCGGAACCAATATCCTTGCCACGGAACTTGCCGTTCAACATCGGTCCGCCCGACAAGCCGATCGTGGGCAGGCCGCAACTGGCCGCGCCCATTAACAGCGCTGGCGTCGTCTTGTCGCAACCCATCAACAGCACTACGCCGTCAATCGGATTGCCGCGAATCGATTCTTCCACATCCATGCTGGCAAGATTGCGAAATAACATGGCGGTCGGGCGCAACTGCGTTTCGCCCAGCGACATCACAGGAAACTCTACGGGAAAACCGCCCGCTTCCAACACGCCGCGCTTCACAAACTCTGCCAATTCACGGAAGTGACCATTACACGGTGTCAGTTCCGACCAAGTATTGCAAATACCGATAACCGGACGTCCGTCCAGTGAATCATGGGGATAACCCTGATTTTTCATCCAGCTGCGGTGAATGAAACCATCTTTATCCTGTCCCCCAAACCATGCTTGGCTGCGGCGTTTGGACTTCTCGGTAGTCATGAATTTTTCCTTAAAAATCGGATGGCAGACCAGCTACCAGGTGTCGCTTCTGAAGCGAATCACTTGGTTTTACGTCTGTATGAAAGGATGTTATCATCCAAAACAGATACATTAATAATAATAATTATCGCTATATTGATACTAAAAAAGATATCAGTATAAATTTTGATCAAACCTATTTTTGGATGGTGAGGAAGAAAATGGCTGCAACTAAAGAATTGGCACAGTATGGCTCGCTTAAAAACAAACGGGTTTTCATCACCGGCGGCGGTACTGGTATCGGTGAATCGATGGTCAGTGCGTTTGCCGAGCAGGGCGCGATTGTGGCATTTATTGATATTGAAACACCAAAAATATCCGCAACGGATATTCG
>JAZKIX010000130.1:5376-11156 GCA_040384645.1 Pseudomonadota bacterium
CAACGTTGTGCCGACGCTGGCTTTCGCAAGCCCGAATTTCGCTATTGCGATATCCGCGATATTGCCGCTCTGCAAGCGGTCATGGCGGAATTGGCGGCGTTAGTGGGCGACTTTGACGTGCTGGTAAATAACGCCGCCAACGACCAACGTCACAAGGTGGAAGAAGTCACGCAAGCTTTTTGGGACGAGCGCATCGCAATCAATCAGCGCCCTTTGTTTTTTGCCTGCCAGTCGGTGATTCCCGGCATGAAGAAAAAAGGCGGCGGTTCCATCATCAATATCGGCTCGATCAGTTGGCATATAGGCAATGGCGGTTATACCGTCTACACCACCACCAAGTCAGCCGTTAGCGGACTTACCCGCGGCCTGGCGCGCGATTTGGGGCCGGACCGGATTCGGGTCAATACCGTCACGCCGGGCTGGGTCATTACCGAGCGTCAGCTTAAATACTGGCTTAATGCCGCCGGTGAGGAAGACATCAAACGCAACCAATGCCTGCCAGATAAATTGCTGCCCTGGCATGTGGCGCGCATGGTCTTGTTCCTGGCGGCCGACGATAGCGAAATGTGTACCGCGCAGGAATATATTGTCGATGGCGGATGGGCTTAGGGCCTATTTCAGTAGACGCATCATGTTTGAATGACGTACACATGGCTGGAGTCGATATTGATGAGGAAATATACTCCGGCGTGTATTTTATTTTAGGCAATGAAAATGTGCGGGTGAAGGGGTATTTAGCCATATACCCCCTTATGTTTGACTAATTATTGGTCTTATTTCAGCACTTATTTGGCGCAGTGGGACGCCATTGCCTGATCTGGTCTATTGCACGACAAAACTTTCCAGCGCCACTTCCGTTACGCCATTCTGGCCTTTCATTTCAATCGCCTTATTGATAGCCATCTTGATATCTTCCAGCAACACGATTTTGCCTTTGACACTGAGGATATCTGCGCTTTTCTGACCGCTTAATAGCAGGATCAATTCATGGCGCACCATCGGCATGCGGCTTGAAACACTGCCTGCCACTTCTGGCGAGCCACCTCTAATGCGCATACTCATTTGCAGGTATTGCACGCCGCCCAGCAGATTGACGGTGAATGGTTCGATCTTGATATAGCCGCCGTCACCGCCGCTTTCAGCACTGGCGTTGGGCGATTGGATGGCAAGGCCAAACACACATAAAGAAACGATCAAGGCCGCAGATATTCTTGGAAATGTCATGAGAAGGCCGAAAGGCTGGAAGGGGTGAGTTAGGAAGCTAGCAAGAACTGAAATTTGGAGCAAGATTGATGGAAATATTCCCGGCCGCTACTGGCGATCATATTTTCTCACGGCAACTTGAAATGGCAGCATTGTAATTATTTATCTGCCATTTCTGCGCATCGTCGCTTAAATAATGCTTATGTAAAATACTTATGCAATTCAATGCCGGCGATGCTGGTGCTTGCCCAAGTTACTGGACTTACGAATTAAAACGCCATCGGCATCCCGATATTCAATTGCCTTGTATGCGGAACCCTGCAATTGCGCGCCGATTTTTTTCTGGTCGCCGACCGCGATCACGATCATCTGTTCCGGTACCAGGTATTTTTTCAAGGCAGCTTGTCCCTGCGTCGCACTGACGCTGGCGTAGCGTGCCGGCAAGGCGCTGTAATAATCGAGCGGCAAGTCGTAGATATAGAGATTGGCCAGGCTGCCGTTGATGGCACGGTTGCTTTCAAACTGGGCGGGCAGCGACAGTACTTGTGCGTTGCGTGCGTTGCGCAATTCGGCGGCCGGCAACGGCTGCGCCAGCATCTTGCGCACTTCCTTAAAAATCGCTTTGATCGCGGGGCCGGTGACATCGGTGCGCACGCTGCTGCCAATGAAAAACGGTCCCGGTTGGCGGCGGTAGGCAAAGGCTGAGCTGATGCCGTAGGTATAGCCTTTTTGCTCGCGCAGCACGGTATTGAGACGGCTGGTGAACAGGCCGCCCAGCGCGGCATTCATCACTTGCAACGCTTCGTAATCAGGTGTGTTGCGCGCAGGGCCGATGATGCCGATGCGCAAGGCGGTTTGCGGTGCACCGGGCTTATCGACCAGCACCATCTGCGCCGGACTGGGCTGGGGTATAGCTGTTATGGTTGTTACTGGCGTTTCAGTTGAGGGATTGCGCCAGCCGCCGAAACTAGCTTCGGCCAGCGTTTTCAACTCATCCAGGCCGATATCGCCGGTGACAATCAGCGCGGCGTTACGCGGTACGTAATGTTGTTGCCAAAACGTCTGCAAGTCTTGGCGGGTGGTGGCTTTGATGGATGCCTCGGTGCCGATTTCTAGCGTGCCATAGGGATGGCGATTGCCATACAGCGCTGCCAAAGTGACGCGGGACGCCACGGCGCCGGCATCTTCCCTTTGCTGGCTGAGTTCACCTAAGCGGCTGCTGCGTTGACGTTCCACTTCTTCTAAAGGAAAAGCCGGGTGCAACACGACGTCGGCCAATAGGTCCAGTGCCGGGCGGAAGTTGGCCTTGAGCGACATCACTTGCGCCATCGAAGCGTCGGCCGAGGACGCCGCATACAGCTGGGCGCCGAGTTGCGCGATTTCTTGCGCGATTTGCGGCGAACTGCGGCTGGTGCTGCCTTCTTCCAGCATTTGGGCGGTAAAACTGGCTAATCCGGCGCGATCCAGCGGATTGGCTTCAGAACCGGTCTTGATTACGATCTGCGCCGCCACCAGCGGCAGCGACGGATTGCGGTGGTGGATCACAGTCAAACCGTTTTTCAACTGAAACTGTTCGCCAGAAGGTAAGGAAAACGGTCGTGGCGGCGCCGCTTTCGGCGCATGCCTGCGCCAGCTTTCGTCCTTGTTGAGCGCTGTAACGCGCGTTATAGCCGACGTTGCAGCTGCAGATTTTTTGGCCGCCGGCGTCGCTACTTCCGGCCCCAGGTCTGGCGTGCCGGGCAGACCATAAATCACGGCGCGGGTATTGTTTTGCAATTGCACCCGCAGTGCGTCGCGCACATCGGCGGCGCTCACTTGGCGGTAACGTTCGATATCTTTCGGCAAATAGCCCGGATCGCCTAGGTATTGATTGTATTGATTGAGCTGGTTGGCCAGGCCAGAGCCGCCGATCTTTTCAAACTGGTTCAGCATCGCGGTTTCGATCGTATTGCGCGCTTGCTCCATTTCTTTTTCGTCGGGGCCGTCGGTGCGCAGTCTGGCCAATTCGGCATCGATGGCGGCTTCGATTTCTTCCGCGCTATGACCGGGGCGGGCGGTGACATCGATGGTGAAGAGCGAGGTCAGGGCCAATGAATTTTGCGAGGCGCTGACATCTTGCGCAATTTGTTGTTCGTAGACCAGTGCCTGGTACAAGCGGCTGGTTTTGCCGCCGCCGAGAATTTGCGCTGCTACGCTCAAGGCTGCGTCGCCCGGTTTGAAAGCCGGCGTCGTCAGCCAGCCCATAATGACGCGCGGCAACTCGACCCGGTCTTGCACCACCGCCCGTCGTTCCCTACTAATCGGCGGAGTGACCACTTGCAGTGGCGGGATCGCCGGACCACGCTGGAATCCGCCAAAATACTTGGCTACCAGTGCGCGCGCCTGTACCTTGTCGATGTCGCCGGCGATCACCAGACTGGCATTATTAGGCCGGTAATAGGTTTTGAAAAAGTCGCGGATATCGCCCAGTTTGGCCGACTGGATATCGGCATGCGAGCCCATCACACTGGCGTAATAGGGATGGGTTTTAGGAAATAACTGGTGATACAGCGCTTCTTCGACGATGCCGTAAGGCCGGTTTTCGATGCTCTGGCGGCGCTCGTTACGCACCACGTCTTGCTGATTGGACAGCGCAGTCTGGTCAAGCACATCGAGCAAATATCCCATGCGGTCGGAATGGGTCCAAAGCGCCAGTTCGAGCTGATTGGATGGCACCGTATCGTAATAATTGGTGCGGTCGAAATCGGTGGTGCCGTTGGAGTCCGAGCCACCGGCGCCTTCCAGCAATTTGTCGGCCACACCGCGCGGTATATGTTTAGAGGCAGCAAACATCATGTGCTCGAACAAGTGGGCAAAGCCGGTCAGGCCGGGTTTTTCATTGGCCGCACCGACGTGATACCACAGGTTGACGGCGACAATCGGCAGCTTGTGGTTTTCTACCAGGATCACGTCGAGGCCATTGGCAAGGGTGAATTTGTCGTAGGCGACGGTGGGGACGTTGCTGGTGGTAATGGCCATGGCTACTGGTTTTTCGCTGGCCGGTGCGGGGCTGGCGAATAAGCCAAATAGCAGGGCAGGGATGGCGAGGTGTTTGAAATGGATCATCGGTTGTCCTGTGTGATGCGGTCGGTTTCCTCCCTCCCCTCTGGCCGAGCGCCTTGAAAGGGAGGGGATTGTTCTTGGTGGTTTGAAACTCTATTGATTTTGTGGCAGTGCTTAAAAGAAGCCGCAATTCATTAAAAAGCAGTAATTTTTTCAAAAATACGGGGGGTATAAGCTAAAACAAACCTTCATCCACGCGAATTCATTGGCCTAAAATAAATACTATGCCGAGTATTTTTTAATTCTAAACACGCTAAAAAACCTCACCAACCCTATTTCTGCATCTCGGCCAACACTTTGGCGCGAGTTTTCTCATCCAACTTAGGCAACAATTTAGCGAAATTCTCACCGCTCTGGATCAGGCGCAATTGTTCGGCCGATAGCGCGGGCGGGGTTGCAAGCACTGCCGGCGCGGCGCCCGTCGGTACTGCCACGGTATTCCGTCCGAGCAGCGACTGTCCCAGCAAAGCCGCAGCAGCACTGAACAAAGAAATCGCAGCCACGACGGCGATTGCGCGCCAACCGCTCGCTTGCAGCGGCACAAAGGCAGGGGAGGTCGCCGCGCTCTTTGCCCCAGACGCATCGTTACCAGCCGGCGCCGGGCGCACAGGAGCCGGCGGCAACGCGGCCTCGGCCTCCCATTCATCGGCATTGAGCGACGGGCTCGCTTGCAGGGTTTGACCTTGCCGGATCTGGTTGGCGACATCTTGCAACTGGCGGGTGCGCACGCTCAGGCGTTCGGTGGCGTCATCCATTGCGGTGATATGAACCCCGACCGCTTCCGCCAGCACTGCTTCATTTAAAGCCACCAGCGCAAAAATCGGGTCGTCCAGATCGACCTTGATGCCGGTTTTTTCAAATACCAGATTGCGCAGTTTTTGCTGGTCCATGGATCACCATGCGATCTGGTCGAGTTGGCTAAACACATCGCGATACACCACTTTGATACGTTGCTTTTCCATGATGTTGAACTTGTCGCTTTGCATCACTTCATCGACCGTCATGCGCGCCGTATTCATCTTCTTGACATCGGCGCCAAAGGTATCGGCATTGCGTTCGGATAATTTAACCACGCCTTTGACCTTGCTGGCGTTGTCCTTGAAGGTCTGCGATTCGGCAAATAATTTGCCAGAAACCGATTGCAGCAGGCCGAAATGTTCGTTTTCCCACAGGATAATCGGCATCTTGGCCAGTTTGACGGTGGCAACAAAACCGGCGGCGGTGTCGTGCAAGGTATCGCCGCCGCCGACGATGCTGTGGATGTAAATCGAGCGGCCCGAACTGGCCAGCAAGTCAAATGCATCGTTCTCGATCAAGTAGGCCAGCAGCGGCGAGAAGGTGTTGGCGCCATTGTCGACCACGCAATTGCCATCGGTTTCCAGGATGTCGATCATCAAGGCGTCGAAACGCTTGGGGTCGATGTTGCGTGTGCCCTGCTTCAGTACTGATACGGCGGACAGGTTCTCGCGCTCCGC
>JAZKIX010000130.1:11166-15024 GCA_040384645.1 Pseudomonadota bacterium
ATCACCGGCACATGTTTGACTGCCAGCGCTTTGTAGCGGGAAAAGGTGGCGTTTTCCTGATCGGTATCGTAGCAACGCAATGGCGTTTCATCCTTGGCCTTGATCCACTGCGCCAGCATGGTCGATACCAGCGTCTTGCCGATGCCGCCCTTGCCTTGCAAGATGAAATGGACAGTGTTGTTCATGCGTTTCTCCCAACTTAATATGCGATCGATTCAAGATAAATAAGGGGAGTATCTGTCAAAATACCCCTTCACCCGCAGATTTTTAAAGCGGCTTAAAAAATACACTGCCCAGTATTAATAGCGGGAATTGAGCCCAATTTCAGTGGCAAAGTGCTGTCCCCGTATCCGCAAAAGTCCCACCCGCCACCGGTAAAAACTCCCATCCATAAGATTTATCTTTCAGCACCAGTTTTAAAACCCCGTGCGTACTGTAATCGCGCACTTCGCTATTGGCTTTTTCAAACCTGAAACGGGTCAGTTTGGCGCCGCCGGTGCCGACCACAAACTGGCGGATACCGTTTTGCACATCCAGGTTGCCATCGGCATCCTGCGGCGCAAAACGCTCGTAATCATGATCATGTCCAACCAGCACCACGTCGGCCTTGGCTGCCATCAGTACTTGCCACACATCGTGCATCCGCTTGCTGTTGCCGTGTCCGCCAGAGCTGAACAAGGGGTGATGCCAGTACGCCAACGTGCAAGCGGTCGGCTGTTGCGCCAGTTCGGCCTTGAGCCAGGCCAGTTGCGTCAGCAATTGCGCTGGATCAAGATTGCTATTGAGTGCCACCACATGCCAGCTGCCGACCCGCTTGCTGTAATAGCCTAGCCGCTCGGGACCGGCCGCATCGCCGAAATAACCATAGTAGCCGCCCGCATCCGGCGTCGAATAATCGTGATTGCCGGGTGATGGCATGGTGCGTGCCTTGAACTGGCCCCAGGTCGGGTCGTAGCAATCGTTGAATTCTTGCGGCAGGCCGACCGGATAAGTGTTGTCGCCCAAGGTGACGACTTTGGCCGTGCTGTCGTTCTCAAGCGCGGCCATTACGACGGCAGCGGTGCTGGCCGCGCCGCTCTTGGCAGGAACAATATTGGTGCAGTAAGCAATGTCGCCGGCGGCGTAGAGATTAACTGAAGGGCTGGTATCGCTGTTACGGGTGAGTTTTTTTTTAGGTTTGAGTTCAGCCGCGCAGGCAGTGAGAGTGAACGAGAAGGTAAGAACTGCTGTCATCAGGGATAGCCATTGGCTGTCGGATTGCAATAAATTCATTAGTCGATCTGGGAAAGTTTCAAGCACAGAGGGTAAGGGTTTTGAGGCGCCTTGTCCACGCTATCTACGGTAGAAAAACGGCGTTGGTACGGTGCTTAAACTGGCTGAAAAATTGCATTATGGAACTTTAGTTTTCGGGTTATGCACATTTTTTCAATGTGAAAAAATAATTCAAAATATTTTTTTGTAGGAAGTCTGAAATTTTAAGTCATTGATTTTAAAGGATTTAAAATCTGCATTTGCTTTAGGCAATTTGTTGTATCCCGCATAAACATTGGGTTTGGCGCTGTCAAGTGGGGCTTATCCACAAAGTTATCCACAATCTCTGTGGATAGCCTAAAAAAGGCTTATGAAACCGTATGTTAGCGCTAATCATCACGATTTACATGAGGTTCATGTTGCACTGCACATTGCTTTGTGGTAACTGCGGTGCATGCCAATTGATTGGTGTTGTCGCGCTTGATGGTAAGAATTATTTTGAAAATATTCTGTGGCAGGAGCTGTCCCACGAGGTAAAAGCCGGTGTTATCCGGTATTTACCGGTATCAATCACCGCGGATAGGTCAGACCAGGGAGTGTTTCGCCAAACGCCTGCTTGCAATGATCCGATACATGAATATACAAATTTCGCCTGCCGCAGGCTGTTGGATCACAGTCATATGCACGTAAGATGTCGGCATTCATACCTGCGTGCGAACCCGCAACCACTTCATGAGACGGCGCGTGGTGTGCGTTTGGATAGCATCGCTGTATTTTTTGTATGCCGCATGGTATCGCTACTGCGCATGCATCAACCACTTTCCGCTTGACTCGAATGAAAATGAAAAATAAGACTTTGGCATTGCTGGTAGGAGCGACATTGTGTGTCGCGGCTGCGGCTTGGTATCTGCTTCGTCCGGCGGCGTTTGGGACTGGCAATGCCACTGCCAAGCAAGCAAGCGATGTCTCGAGTGGCACGGCAAAAGCGGGCGCTGGCAGGGGCGGGGCACCAGCTACCACCGTCGGGCTGATCGTGGCGGCCAAGCAAGACGTACCGATCCAGTTGCAAGCCAATGGGTCGGTAGCGCCGGTCAGTAGCGTCGACATCCATCCGCAAACCACCAGTACCATCAAGCAAGTGCATATTAAAGAAGGCCAGTTCGTGCGCGCCGGCGAATTGCTGTTCTCACTAGATGATCGTGCCGACCGTGCCAATCTGGAAAAGGCGCAGGCGCAATTGGCGCGCGATCAAGCGACCTTGGCCGATCTGGAACGGCAATACCGCCGTAGCCAAGAGCTGGTAGCGCAAAAATTCATCGCGCAAAGCGCTGCCGATACTTTGCAAAGCCAGTTGCAAGGGCAGGGCGCGCTGCTCAAGGCGGATGCCGCTGCAGTGCAGTCAGCCCAGATCGCCCTTAGCTATAGCACCATACGCTCGCCGATGGCCGGCCGGGTCGGCGCTATCAATGTATATCCGGGCAGTCTGGTGCAACTGAGTACGTCGCTGGCGACGGTGACGCAACTGGATCCGATTTCGGTCAGTTTTACCTTGCCGGAAAGCAGTTTGCAAAACTTGTTGCAAGCCCAAAAAAGCGGCAAGGTCGCAGTCAAGCTTAGTAGCGCAAGCAGCTCTCAGGCGGTGGAAGGCGCTCTCAGTTTCATCGATAGCGCAGTCGACCCGCAAGCCGGCGTAATCCGGGTCAAAGCCTTGTTCGCTAACCGCGAAACCCAGCTCTGGCCGGGGCAATACGTCAATGCCAGCGTCACGGTGCAAACCTTGAAAGACGCTATCGTGATCCCGCAAGTGGCCATCGTGACCAATGCCAGCAGCAAGTCGGTGTACATCATGGAAGCCGATCAAACCGCCAAATTGATGCCGATAGTCGTGCTGCATTCCTTCGGCGCCAATGCAGTTGTCTCAGGTCTTGTGGGCGGTGAAAAAGTGATCGTCGAAGGCAAACAAAACTTGCGTCCCGGCGCCAAGGTACAGGAAGCGCCTAAGCCAGGCGCGGCCGCTGGCGAAAAGAAATGGAAGGGCCAGGGCCAAGGCACGGCGAAAAAGGATGGCGCGTAATGAACCTGTCTGAGCTATGTATCCGCCGGCCTGCAATGGTCGTGCTGCTGTCGCTGTCGCTGGTGGGCGCTGGGTTGCTGGCGTATTTCAATATTCCGGTCGCGGCGCTGCCGAGCTACAACACACCGGTCATCAATGTCAGCGCCAATCTGGCCGGCGCCAGCCCGGAAACCATGGCCTCATCGGTCGCACTGCCGCTGGAAAAGCAATTTTCCACCATCGCCGGCCTCAGTCTGATTACCTCGACCAGCACGCTTGGATCGACCTCGCTGACCTTGGAATTCGATCCGGCGATTGACGTCAATGTCGCTGCAGTCGACGTGCAAGCAGCCTTGTTGCGGGCGCAACGTTCGTTGCCGGTCGAAGTGACCGAGTTGCCGTCCTACCGCAAGGTCAATCCGGCCGATGCGCCGGTGATGTTCATGGTGATGACCTCGCCCTCGATGAACCTGTCGGAGCTGAACGATTACGCCGAAAATCTGATCGCGCCCAGCCTGTCCACCCTCGATGGCGTGGCGCAAGTCACCGTCAAT
>JAZKIX010000131.1:0-3169 GCA_040384645.1 Pseudomonadota bacterium
TACGATCCGATGTTGCCCGATGCCGTGGTGTTTGCCCATTCCACCGACGAGGTAGTCGCCGCCGTCAAATTGTGCCAAGCCCACGCGGTGCCGATCATCGCCTACGGCACCGGCACTTCGCTCGAAGGCCATGTGCTAGCGGTACAGGGCGGCATCACGATTGACCTGTCGCAGATGTGCCAGATGATTGCGCTGCATGCGGAGGATTTGACCGTCACGGTGCAAGCCGGCCTGACCCGAAAGCAATTGAATCTGCTGATCAAGGATAGCGGCTTATTCTTCCCCATCGACCCCGGCGCCGACGCCTCGCTTGGCGGCATGGCGGCCACGCGCGCTTCCGGCACCAACGCGGTGCGCTACGGCACCATGCGCGAAAACACGCTGGCGCTGACCGTGGTCACCGCCGACGGCAGCATCGTCAAGACCGGCACCCGTGCCCGTAAATCGTCCGCTGGCTACGACCTGACGCGCCTGTTCGTCGGCAGCGAAGGCACGCTCGGGATCATCACCGATATCACCGTCAAACTGTATCCGCAGCCGGAGGCGATTTCGGCCGCGGTCTGTTCTTTCGCCAACACGGGCGATGCAGTCAATTGCGTGATCCAAACCATCCAGATGGGCGTGCCGGTGGCGCGGGTCGAGTTCCTTGATGAAAACAGCGTGCGCGCCATCAATATCCACGACCGCATGAGCTTGCCGGAAAAGCCGCTGTTGCTGTTTGAATTCCACGGTACGCCCAGCGGTGTCAAGGAACAGGCTGAAGTGGTGCAAGCCATCGCTGCCGAGTTTGGCGCCAGCGGCTTTGAATGGGCCACGCACCCGGAAGACCGCTCGCGCTTGTGGGCGGCACGGCACGGCGCGTATTTCGCCTTATTGCAAACGCGTCCCGGCGGCCGCGTCATTACCACCGATTGCTGCGTACCGATCTCGCAACTGGCCGCATGCATCCTTGAAACCAAGGCCGATTGCGAAGCCAATGCCATGTTGTACGCCATCATCGGCCACGTCGGCGATGGCAATTTCCATGTGTTGATGATGATCGACCCGCTCGATCTGGCCGAAGTGACGCGCGCCGAAGCGATCAATGCACGCATGGTCACGCGGGCGCTGGCGATGGACGGCACTTGCACCGGTGAACATGGCGTGGGGCTGCACAAAATGGATTTTTTGGTGCAGGAGCATGGCGAGCATGCGATTGATTTGATGCGTGCGCTCAAGCATGCGTTTGATCCGGGCAATGTATTGAACCCGGGGAAGGTGGTGCGCTGGTGATATTGGCGCTGCGTATTCTACAAAAGAGTGCCAAATATTGTAACTATTCAGCCCACTACGATAGTGCCCACGGCGGCGCAAATTTCCAAGGAAAGTTCCCTCCCTTTCAAGGGGGGGGCTAGGGTGGGGATGGGTTTCGGTCGCCATGATCGCGACAGAAACCCATCCCCATCCCAACCTTCCCCTTGAAGGGGAAGGGGAAAACCAGCGCCGCGCGACGATGTTGAAATGCTACAAAATATCGGGAGTATATGCATAAATACATGCTTCCCCGCACGTTTTCATTGGGTATTTTTAAATACACTATGGAGTATATAAATGATAAAAATCACCCGCCAGCGGCATGAAATCCACTAAAACCCCAACATTCACCCCCGCCCGCCAGCGTGAAGTCGTCGCTGCCTTACGCGCTTTATTGCCGCCGGCCTGCGTCCTGTTCAACGAAGAAGACACCCGTCCCTACGAATGCGACGGATTGGCAGCCTATCGCCAGTTGCCGATGGTGGTGGTCTTGCCGGAAAACGAAGCGCAAATCATCGCTATCCTGCAAACCTGCCGCGCTTTGAAAGTACCCATCGTGCCACGTGGCGCTGGTACCGGCCTGTCCGGCGGCGCGATGCCGATTGCCGATGGCGTGGTGCTATCGACTGCCAAACTGAACCGCTTGATCAAGGTCGATGCCTACGCCCGTACCGCCATCGTCCAGCCCGGTGTGCGCAATCTGGCGATCTCGGACGCGGCGGCGCCGCTTGGCTTGTATTACGCCCCCGACCCTTCCTCGCAAATCGCCTGCACCATCGGCGGCAACGTGGCGGAAAATTCCGGCGGCGTGCATTGCCTCAAATACGGCCTCACCCTGCACAACGTGATGCGGGTACGCATGATCACCATCGATGGCGACATGGTCGAACTGGGCAGCGCCGCACTCGACGCGCCGGGGCTCGATTTGCTGGCCGTTTTCATCGGCTCCGAAGGCATGCTCGGCGTGGTGACTGAAGTAACCGTCAAGCTGATCCCCAAGGCGCAGACCGCGCGCGTCATCATGGCGTCCTTCGACGACGTGGTCAAAGGCGGTAATGCGGTCGCCAATGTGCTGGCCGCCGGCATCATTCCCGCCGGATTGGAAATGATGGATCGCACCTCGTCACGCATGGTCGAACCCTTTGTCCACGCTGGCTACGACCTCGATGCGGCCGCAATCTTGCTGTGCGAATCGGACGGCACCAAGGAAGAAGTCGAAGAAGAAATCGGCCGCATGGTCGCCGTACTGGAACACGCCGGCGCCACCGCGATTGCGGTGTCGCAATCGGATGCCGAACGGCTGCGCTTCTGGTCCGGCCGCAAGAATGCCTTCCCGGCGGCAGGCCGGATCTCGCCCGATTATTACTGCATGGACGGCACCATCCCGCGCAAGAAACTGGCGCAGGTGTTGCTCGGTATCGCTGATATGGAAGTCAAATATGGCTTGCGTTGTGCCAATGTATTCCACGCCGGCGACGGCAATTTGCACCCTTTGATTTTGTTCGACGCGAACCTGCCAGGCGAGTTTGAAAAAGCCGAATTATTCGGCGCCGACATCCTTGAACTGTGCGTCGCAGTCGGCGGCACCATTACCGGCGAACACGGCGTCGGCATCGAGAAAATCAATTCCATGTGCGTCCAATTTTCGTCTGAAGAAATCAGCGCCTTCATCGCCGTCAAACGCGCTTTCGACACCGTATTTTTGCTCAATCCTGACAAGGCGATTCCGACCCTGAACCGCTGCGCGGAATACGGCAAGATGCATGTTAAGCGCGGCCTGGTGAAGTTCGCAGAGTTGCCGCGGTTTTAAGGCGGCCGACGGATGCCAACACCGCGCGGGGCAATATCGTGTCAGCGTTTCAGGGTTTATCTTTTT
>JAZKIX010000131.1:3179-6575 GCA_040384645.1 Pseudomonadota bacterium
GCGAACAAAGTGCTCAATACTGCGGTCGCTTCTAATCCCATGCCGGCAGAAACGCCCACTGCGGCAGTGAGCCAGACGCCAGCCGCCGTTGTCAGCCCCTTGATCTGATTTTCATTCTGTAATTTGAGAATCGCACCTGCACCCAAAAAACCAACACCGGCAGTCACGCCTTGTAATACCCGCGATAGGTCTTGCACTTCCATGCCTGCTTGCAACGGTACCAAAATGAATAACGCTGAACCGAGTGAGACCAGCATGTGGGTGCGCAGCCCGGCAGAAGCGCCACTCGATTCTCTTTCATAACCAAGAATCGCCCCCAGAATAATGGCGACCAAGAGCCGGACACAGACCCGCGTGATATTGGATGGATCGCCCAGATCTGAAAATTCCTGCTGAATAATTAACCAACTTTGAGCCCACACGTCACTTCTCCTAAAAATTGACATCAACCCGTGTTAAAAGCGCGCATATTATCAACGTTCGCCAGCAGTGCCAAAATATCAGGTCAGTGCATGGAAAAGTGCTGCGATCAATTCGTAACGCATCCGAAGCCGGGTTGGATTGCAGATGCTATGCCAAGGCTGCCATTTTTGATCGATCGTTGAAATAATTTTATGTTTTAATTTGATGGTGAGACATCAATCCAGCAGCATGGGCAGATTTTATTTTGAGCGCTTTATGACCGGGTCAACCAGATCAACCAAATGAACCACGCCCTGAACAATTTTCGCGAACGCATTATCGCCGCATCAGCCAACAGAACCGCCCTTTGCATTCGCGGCAGCGGCAGCAAGGATTGGTATGGTCAGGTACCGATGGGAGAACCATTCGATACGCGTGCTTATAGCGGCATCGTGGCCTACGATCCGACCGAATTGGTCATCACCGCCCGCTGCGGCACGCCATTGGCCGAGATCGAGTCGGCGCTGGATGAACAGAATCAAATGCTCGCTTTCGAGCCGGCGCATTTCGGCAGCGGCTGCACCATCGGTGGTGCGGTCGCCAGCGGTTTGTCCGGGCCGCGTCGGGCTGCGGTCGGTGCGCTGCGCGATTTTGTTTTGGGCGCGGTGCTGATGGATGGCCGGGGCGATGTGCTTAGCTTCGGCGGGCAAGTGATGAAAAATGTCGCGGGGTATGACGTCTCGCGTTTATTGGCCGGGTCGCTCGGTGTGCTGGGCCTGATTCTGGAAGTTTCGCTCAAAGTCTTGCCAAAACCGTTTGCCGAAACCAGCCTGTGTTTCGACATGGATCAGCATGAGGCGATCCGGCATTTGAATGAATGGGGCGGCCAGCCCCTGCCAGTTTCAGCCAGTGTATGGCACGATGGCCAACTTACTTTGCGCTTGTCAGGCGCCGATGCCGCCGTTAAATCGGCGCAACACAAATTGGGTGGGGATGCGATGGCAGATGGCGCGCAATTCTGGCAGGCGATACGCGACCAACGCCATGCTTTTTTTACGCGGAATAATCGTGCCAACGCTGGCTTGTGGCGTTTATCTTTACCGTCGGTGAGTCCGCCCTTGACGCTGGAAGCGGCGCAATTGATCGAGTGGGGCGGCGCGCAGCGTTGGCTTTACTCTGACGCCGATGCCGCATCGATTCGCGCAGCTGCGCAAGCTGCCGGCGGTCACGCCACCTTATTTAGGGGCGGCGATAAAAATGTGGGCGTGTTCCACCCGCTGGCACCTGCGGTCGCGCGCATTCACCGCAATCTGAAGACGGCTTTTGACCCGGCTGGCATCTTCAATCCTGCCCGTATGTTTCCGGAACTTTGACATGCAAACCAATCTCGCCGACTTCATCAAGCATACGCGTGAAGGCCAGGAAGCCGAAGCCATTTTGCGCGCCTGCGTGCATTGCGGCTTCTGTACCGCCACTTGCCCGACTTACCAACTATTGGGCGATGAACTCGATGGCCCGCGCGGGCGGATTTACCTGATGAAACAAGTGCTGGAAGGCGCGCCGGTTACCGCCAAAACCCAGCTTCATCTGGATCGCTGCCTCACTTGCCGCAATTGCGAGACGACCTGCCCGTCCGGCGTGCAATACGGCCGGCTGCTCGATATCGGTCGCAAGATCGTGGACGACCGGGTCCAACGTCCGCTGACGCAACGCCTGCTGCGCTGGACTTTAAAAGAAACCTTGCCGCGTCAATGGCTGTTCAATCCCGCCATGAAAGTCGGGCAAACCCTGCGCCCCTTGCTGCCCAAATCGCTGCAAAACAAAGTCCCGCGCAAACAGGATGCAGGCGCTTGGCCGACCACGCAGCACGCACGCAAAATGATTCTGCTGGGCGGCTGCGTGCAACCGGCGATGGCGCCCAATATCAGCGCCGCCACCGCCCGTGTATTCGACGCGCTCGGCGTGCAATTGCAAGTCGCCGCCAAGGCCGGCTGCTGCGGCGCAATCCGCTATCACTTGAACGATCAAGACGGCGGCCTGGACGATATGCGGCGCAATATCGACGCCTGGTGGCCGCTGGTCGAGGCCGGCGCGGAAGCGATCGTGATGACGGCGTCCGGCTGCGGCGTCACCGTCAAAGAATACGGCCACTTGCTGGCGCACGACGCCGCCTACGCCGGCAAGGCGCAACGCATCTCTGCAATGACCAAGGACTTGAGCGAAATCCTGCCCGATTTTCAAGCACAACTCGATCAAAAACTGGCTGGAAAAATCCAGCGCCGCGTCGCCTATCACCCGCCCTGTACGCTGCAACACGGCCAGCAAATCCGCGGCAAGGTGGAAGGCATGTTGCGCGCTGTCGGGGTCGACGTGCAACTCGGCGCAGACAGTCACTTGTGCTGTGGATCAGCCGGTACGTATTCGGTATTGCAGCCAGAATTGTCGTATCAATTGCGCGATAAAAAACTCGCCAATCTGGAATCTGGGCAGCCAGAGATGATTGTCTCGGCCAATATCGGTTGCCTGACGCATTTGCAATCGGGAACAGATACGCCGGTTAGGCATTGGATTGAATTGCTGGATGATGCCTTGGATCGGGGATGACACCAGCACAAATTGGCTGTGGAGGCTGAAATCATTAGAAATATACTGGCCGGTGTATTTTTTAATACCCAATAAAATAGAGCGGGTAAAGGTATGTTTGGTTATATACCCCCATTATGTTTGCTTAATTCCGCTATTTTTCTTATATGATTTAGCGGCTGGAGTCATTTACACAAATGAAATATTTTGGCATTGCTTTGCTCTTGATCGCACAAACTGTGTGCGGCAAGTCATTTCACACGTCGCTCAAAGATGGGGACCTAATTTTTCAAAAATCTCGCTCTTCCCAAAGCTTGGCAGTACAACGCGCAACTGGGTCGCCGTATAGTCACATGGGGATAGTTTTCATGCGCGCAGGGAAGCCCATGGTATTCGAGGCTTCTGCCACGG
>JAZKIX010000132.1:0-13211 GCA_040384645.1 Pseudomonadota bacterium
ACAAGCTGCACCACACCTTTTGGGATCTCAATCCCGATTCCGGCGATACCGGCGGGCTATGGCTCAACGACTGGGTTAGCTGGGACGAGCCGAAGTATGCCTTGTTAAAACCGTCGCTCTGGCAAAACCCAGCGGGTAAATTTGTGGGTCTCGACCACAAGATCAACCTTGGCAAAACCGGTACTAACGTGGCAAGCCATTACGCGAACGGCGGTGCGCAGCCAATCGGCAAATAGTCATGGAAAACAGTAAAAACCAAGTAGTTGACCGGCATCAATTGTTGATTGATGCCGGTCTTTTAAACCTCTTTACCAGACAAACTGCCTCAGTTAAACTTCTTTGCAAAATTATTTCAAAAATAGAAAGACTACTAGAGGAGCACGGAATGCAGCAGAATTTGAGTCAATCTTCACAAATCAATCATTTGTCGGCTGACTGGCAGAAATGGATTCAAGACAATCTGGCACGTGGTTGCTCTGCTGAATCGATGATCGATGCGATGGTAAAGCAAAATTTCGATCCCATTTTTGCCGGCATTTCTATCGGCCAGGTCGCGGGCATGGGCCTTAATTCTGGCAATGCGACTGACTCCCCGCTCAGACAAAAATCGATTATTCAGCATAACCAGCAATACATTTACGAAACGCCACGCTTACCGCAGAGTGGCAACATTATCAAAACCAATGATCGCGACGTGCGTGTTTCATTCCGCATGGCACAGCCGCTGGTGGCTGTGTTTGACAATATTTTGTCGCCGGAAGAATGCGACGAGTTGGTCCGGCTATCCAGCATCAAGCTCAAACGTTCGACCACGATCGATCCCATAACCGGGCAAGAACAAGTCATCCAGGACCGCAGCAGTTACGGTACATTTTTTTCAATCAATGAAGACGAATTCATTGCCAAACTGGATAAGCGGATTGGCGAAGTGATGCATTGGCCAGTCGACAATGGCGAAGGTATCCAAATCCTCAATTACAAGGTTGGCGGCGAATACAAACCGCACTTCGATTATTTCCCGCCGTCCGATCAAGGCAGCGCCCCGCATTTGGCCAAAGGCGGCCAGCGCGTCAGTACCCTGATCATGTATCTCAATGATGTCGAAGAGGCGGGCGAAACAATTTTCCCTGAAATCGGCTTGGCCGTGACACCCAAGAAAGGCGCGGCAGTCTATTTTGAATACTGCAATAGCCAAAACCAAGTCGATCCCATGACCTTGCATGGCGGCACGCCAGTATCGGCCGGAGAAAAATGGATCGCCACCAAATGGATGCGGCAGCGCCGGTACAGCTGATTTCACAGATTCTTATATAGGCCAGACCACTTGCCATACACACCCGTTTCACCATAAAACTATAAAAATCAGACTAGAGAGAGACGACAATGAACCAAAGCAATATCGCAGCCCCGGCCCCCGGCATCACCAATGACTGGCGCCGCTGGATCGCTGAAAACCTGATCCTGGACAGTCATCCTTCGGGCTTGTTTCAAGTCCTGGTGCAAAACGGCATCGAGCAAGGCGAAGCGCGTTACGAAATTGAAGCTGCGCTGCAAAGCCCCTATATCGCCGGCGCCCAGCGCCTGAAAAACCGCTTGCGCAAACACGACTGGGTACTCGACATCCAGCGCAAACTCAATCGCCTGCGCCCAACCGAAATCGTGCGACGTCATCAATTGTCGAGAGAAGATTTTCTGCGCGACCATTACAGCGTGAATCAGCCGGTAATCATTACAGGCATGATGGATAACTGGCCGGCGATGAAAAAGTGGAACCTGGATTTTTTCCGTGAGCAATTTGGCGAACGCGAAGTGGAAGTCCAGTTTGGACGCAATGCCGATGCCAATTATGAAATGAACAGCGTGGCACACCGGCGGCAAATGAAGTTTGGCGAATATGTCGATCTGGTGCGCAGCGCCGGCCATACCAACGACTTTTACATGACGGCCAATAACGATTCGCTCAACCGCACTGCGTTGACGGAACTGTGGGCTGATATCGAGCAGGTACCTGAATATCTGAGCCAGCAAGAAAACAGCCGTGGCTTCTTTTGGTTTGGCCCCGCCGGCACCATCACCCCGTTCCACCATGACTTGACCAATAACTTCATGGCGCAGGTCATGGGTCGCAAGCGGCTGCGCATTATGCCGGCTTGCGAAGTGGCCAATACTTACAATAACCGCCATTGTTTTACACCGGTCGATGGACGCGATATTGATATTGCCAAGTTCCCCGCGATGGCCAATGCACAAGTGCTGGAATGCGTGCTGGAACCGGGCGAAATCCTGTTCTTGCCGGTCGGCTGCTGGCATTTCGTCGAAGGACTCGATATCTCGGTCACGATCGCGTTTACCAACTTTTTGTGGGACAACGATTTTTATAGCAATTACCCTGAGAATCGGGAGTTTTAAAGCCAGCTTGCCACGCCATCCGCGCCCACCATTTAAACGAATTGTCGACAGCCAACAACTCCTGCAACCGGCATAATTTTTGCTCATCATTCGAATTCGAAGCCGGTTCGCAAATTCTTGTCACGAAGTTGTCACTTAGGCAGGAGGTTATAATTGCTGCCGGGACAAGCACCCGGCGGAAGCGTATCCGCCTTAGTTTTCAGGAGCAGGAGTGGCAACAATTAAAGATGTGGCGCGACTGGCAGGCGTTGGTGTGGGGACGGCGTCACGCGCCATTTCCGGCAAAGGCCCGATTTCACCGGATGCAATCGCACGGGTACAGGCCGCCATTGCAGAATTGGACTTTCGGCCGTCACAGATTGGGCGTGCTTTGTCAGCCCGGTCGCTGGGCATGATCGGGGTTTTTGTACCAGTCATCAGCGGTACGTTTTATGCACCGATCCTGCAAACCGCCGATGACGAATTACGCGCCATCGGCCGTCATATGGTGTTGGTTGCCGGCAGCGGTCACGGCGATATGCGTCAGCAAGCCATCGAAGGGGTGCAATCGCTGATCTGGCGCGGCTGTGACGGCATCATTATCCTCAGCAACGGATTGCTGGACGAAGATTTGATCGACCTGCACCGGCAGCAACCCAAAATCGCCGTCTTAAGCCGCCATGTCGAAGCACTGGCCGAGAATTGTTTCTCGGTCGATCATCACGAAGGCGGCCGGCTCGCCGCCAAAACACTATTGCAATATGGCCATCGTCACCTCGCTATGATTGGCGGACCGACATCAGCGCCGGACAGTGTCGAGCGGGTCGAGGGATTCCTCGAAGCGCTGGCGCAAGCCGGTATCGATCCGGCCAGCGTGCCGGTAATCGATGGCCAGTTCACAGCAGATGGCGGCATGAACGCTGCAGCAGTGCTGTTGAAATCGCACAAAAAAATGACCGGCTTATTCTGTGCCAACGACGATATGGCGATGGGTGCCATGTCGTGCCTGCAAGAAGCGGGCAAGCGTATTCCCAAGGATGTGTCGGTGATCGGCTACGACGATATCAATATTGCGCCCTACACCTCGCCGCGTCTGACCTCAGTGCATTTCCCGATTCAGGAAGTGATGTTTAACAGCCTGCGCTGGTTGCTCAATGCCTGTTACGGCTCGTCGCATCCGATCAAGCGCGATTTTTCGATCAACCTGACGATCCGCGCGTCGCTCGGGCCGGCACCGGTGGTTGCAGCTTGACTGCACGTCTGAAAATGGCCGCCGCGTTCACATTGCAAAGCTGGCAAATACACATTGCTGATTGGCGTGCATCTGGTCGTCACCTAGTTCACTTAAACAGTATTTTGCGGGGATATCCATGGCTACCATCAAGGACGTAGCGCGGTTGGCTGGCGTCGGCGTCGGTACTGCGTCACGCGCCTTATCCGGCAAGGGTCCGGTCTCGCGCGAGGCAGTAGCGCGTGTCAATGCCGCCATTGTCGAACTTGATTTCAGGCCATCGCATATTGCGCGCGCCCTGTCGGCCAACTCGTTGGGCATGATCGGCATCTTTGTACCGTTCTTTCGCAGCAAATATTATTGCCCCGTGCTGCAAACTTTCGACAATGAACTGCGCGCCGTCGACCGCCATATGTTAGTCGTCAGCGGTTGCGGCAAGGGCGATCTACGCAGCCAAGCGCTTGAGGGTTTGAATTTTTTGATTCAACGCGACTGCGACGGCATTATCGTGGTGAGCCAGGATATTTCGGACGACGACATTATTCAGTTGCATCGCAAACAACCGCGCCTGGTCTTGATGAACCGGGTAGTGCCGGCGCTGCTGCAGAATTCTTTTTGTTGCGATCACCGCCATGGCGGTGTGCTGGCGGCGCAAACATTGCTGACACAAGGACATCGCAAGTTTGCCGTGATTTCCGGCCCGATCACCTCGCCCGATAACGCCAAGCGGATCGAAGGCTTCTTTGGTGAACTGGCATTGCATGGCATCGAGCGCCGTCAAGTGCCCACTATCGAGAGCGATTTCACTACCCAAGGCGGCTGGTTTGCGGCCCGTGCCCTGCTCGATTCCGGCTTGCGTTTTACCGGCTTGTTTTGTGCCAACGACGAGCTTGGCATGGGCGCATTATCGTATTTCCATCAAGCCGGAATTCATGTCCCCAAGGACGTGTCGGTAGTTGGCTATGACGACATCAGCACTTCGGCTTTTACCGCGCCGCAAATGACCTCGATTCATATCCCGGTCGAGGATATCGCCTCCAATTGCCTGCGCCTGCTGTTGAATCAATGCTACGGTTCATCGCACCCGATTTGCCGCGATTTCCCGATCAGTGTGACTATGCGCGACTCGGTCGGACCGGCTAAAACCGGACAATACACTATTGAGCATTAAAATATACTCCATAGTGTATTTTTTAGAGGGTAATGAAAACGTGCGGGAAAGGCATATTTTTGGCACATACCCCCATTAAAAACCTTTATCGGTTGAGATTTCGGCGCTCAGCGACTATTTACTGCTACGCCGGAATTCTTCCCTGATACGCGGGACGAATTGCAGTTGCCGCTCCACCATATGATCGAACACATGCAGCAAATTATCGTGGGCGCGACCCGCAAAGCCGTATATGGGCGCGACCAGCTCGATCACTTCGTGAATCGCCTCGATGGTGGAATAACAGCCCGGCGCAGGTTGCTTGCGCACCCGGAAGCTCGACGGCCGGTCGAGTGAAAAACAGACCCGTGGCAGATCTTGCAAATTGCGGCTCTGGCGCACCATATTGCGCGCTGTGGCCCAGGTGCCGTCGATCACGAATATCACCAGTTTTTTATCCAGCGCAAACGGTGCGCTGCGTTCGGCCAGACTTAAGGCCGAGAGGTTAGTAGAATTTTGGCCCGGATACAGCATCACCGCCTGCTTGGCCGGATCGTTCAGCAATTGATTGACCTGTGCATTATCGGAATAATCCTGTCCCAGGATCAGATGTGAATGTTGCAGACACAGATGCGACATGCGGCCTGTGGCAATGCGGCGCCGCACTTCAATCGGATGGATCAGGATGACGAATTCGATCTGCGGATCGAAGGCCACTATGTGTGGGCAATAACAATTGAATTGGGACTGCAGGCAAGCGCTGCAAGAGGCACGGTAGACCGGCGCTTGTTCGGCCAGACTCTGACGTTGTGCGTGATACTCATGCAATTTCACGAAATGCTTTCGGGACTTAAGAGGCGCTATTTTAACGCCCTGCTTTTGCCACTCCACCAAACGGCCAGACCATCATGAATCCGACCCTGCAACAAACCAACATTGCCATCGCCGCCGACGTCTTAAGTGCGCGCCGCCTGAACAGCAGCACGGGCCCGCATTTGCCGGAGCCTTGCCGTCCGGCTACTGTGGCGGCGGCACTGGCGATCCAAGCGGCGGTGTCAGCGCGATTGGGGCAGCCCATCGGCGCCTGGAAATGCGGCTTGCCGGCCAGCGATGGGCTAAGCCAATTGCCTGTTTTGGCGCCAATTTACGTCGATACTATTTACCGAGGCAACGATGATGTGCCATGCGCCGGACCGATCAAGATCGAGCCAGAACTGGCCTTTATCCTGCGCCACGACTTGCCGGCGCGCGACCAGCCTTATTTACCGGCTGACGTCGATGCCGCCATCGGCGCGACCCATCTGGCATTAGAGCTAATCGGCAGCCGCTACGACAGCCCCGGCGAAGTGGGTTTTCTGGAACATCTGGCCGACGGCCTGCATAATCAGGGTCTGTATCTAGGGCCTGAAATCGATAGCGCACAAGCCCGCAGCGCGAGCGCAATGACCTTGCAGCTGCAACTTGGCACCAAGGCCGAGGCCACAACCATTCTCGCAGGCCGCCACCCCGCCACCGATCCGCGTGCGCCGCTGTATTGGCTGGCCGAATATTTACGCAGTCAAGGCCAACGCCTGCGCGCCGGGCAAGCGATTATTACCGGCGCCTATGTTGCCAGTTTTGAAGTGCCGACGGACACCCAAATTATGCTACGTTATGGCGACTTGGGTCTCGTCAAAATCCAGTTCCGCCAGCGATGAATCGACGCGATTACGACGCGCATCCGGCTGGCGCTATCGCAGGGCAATTCCGTCCGCGCATCACCCTGCAAACCCTGGCGCGCGGCGATGGCTTGCTGGGTATGAAGCCGTCCGGCCCCTTCGGCGCACGCGGCGGCAATGTGACAGTGGTGCAAATCGACTGGATGTATACCGGCCTAAACGGCTTGCAATGGGAAACGCCAGCGCCGACCGTCTTGCTCAACCGGCGTCCGCTGGCAACCCAATCCTTACTCGATGCCCAAGGCCAAGCCATCACCCTGTGGCGCGATCTGGGCGCGGAAGCCGACGCGCTCGACAAAGTGTGGGAACTCGGCCTGCATCCAGTGCCGGCCCGTGCGTTGCAATGGCGCGCGGCCGATCCGGCACGCGAGAAAATAGCGTATTGGACGCTGGTGCAGGAAGGATTTTTTGGCGATTTCTGGGCCGAGCAATTACCCGAACTGCAAGCCCTGGGCTGGATGGTGGTAGTACGCCCCGGCTTCGCCCACGAGAGCGTGCCGGTCGATGCCTGGCGCCTGATTATCAGTCCCGACGGCGGCGAAATACTCGGCAAGGAAGTGGCGACGCCAATGCGTGGTCGTGCACCTATCGTCACAGCCCTGCGCCTGCCGGCACGCGAAGGATCGTGGCTATTGAGCCTGGGCATCGAAATCGATGGCGAAGTGCTCGATCTGGTACCGATTCTGGCCAACCTATTGCAACGCGATACGCGCTGGCTCGATGCCAAAAAACTGGCGGCCATCGACGACCTGGAAATGGTGCGCTTGCGGGCGCCGGGCGGCAAACGGATCGATGCCCAGGGTGCGCCACTGAAGGCCATCATCGGCAGCATGCTCGAATTATTGAGCGACCCGCGCCGCAAGGACGGCCCGCTCAAACTATCGTCGTGGGACGCTTACCGACTCGATGCTATGCGGCTGCAACTGCAGGCCAGCCAAGCGGCACGTGCCGGCAGCCACGGCGGCTGGCAATTGCAAGGCGATGCCGGACTGCACGCCCTGGCACACAAGTTACAAAATATCGGTGGCCCGCAAGCGATCAGCGCACCGGCCGCTTTGGGCATCACCCTACGACCGTATCAATTGCATGGCGTGGCGTGGTTGCAATACCTGCGTGAACAACATCTGGCCGGCATCCTGGCTGACGATATGGGTTTGGGCAAAACCGCGCAAGCGCTGGCGCATCTGTTGATCGAGCAGCAAGCGGGTAGGCTCGATATTCCGGCACTGGCGGTATTGCCGACTTCCTTGATCTTCAACTGGCAAGCCGAAGCGCGCCGCATGGCGCCGAGCTTGCGTGTGCTGACCTTGCAAGGGCCGGCGCGGGCCGACGATTTTGCCCGCATGAGCGCGCACGACCTGGTGCTGACCACCTATCCCCTGCTGTGGCGCGATATCGATGCGCTGGCGGCGCAACCGTTTCACATGCTGCTGCTGGACGAAGCGCAAACCGTCAAAAACGCCGCCGGCCGCAGCGCCCATGCGGTGCGCCGCCTGCAAGCGCGGCATCGCTTGTGCATTACCGGCACGCCGCTGGAAAATCATTTAGGCGAGTTGTGGGCCCAATTCGATTTCCTGATGCCGGGATTTCTGGGCGACGCGCGCAGCTTCGTCCGTTTGTGGCGCCGGCCGATCGAACAAAATGGCCAAACCCAGCGCGCCGAATTACTCAAGCAACGCCTGCGTCCCTTTATCTTGCGCCGCCGTAAAGATGACGTCGCCAGCGAGTTGCCACCCAAGACTGAAGTCATCAAACGCGTGCAATTGCAGGGCCAGCAGCGCGACCTGTATGAAAGCGTGCGGGTTGCCGCGGACGAACAAGTGCGGCGCATCTTGCAACGCAAGGGCTTCTCTGGCGGGCAAATCACAATCCTCGATGCGCTATTAAAACTACGCCAAGTCTGTTGCGACCCGTATCTGCTCAAGGGCACCAAAATGCAGGACGGTATGGAACGCGCCAAGCTGGAATGCTTGCGCGACATGCTGCCGGCCTTGGTGGCGCAAGGCCGGCGGGTTTTGGTATTTTCCCAATTTACCGAAATGTTGGGCCTGATCGAGGCTGAACTAAGCGCCCTGCAATTGCCGTGGCTCACCTTGAGCGGCAAAACCCCGCCCGCACAGCGCGGCGCGCTGGTGGTGCAGTTTCAAGCCAGGCAGGTGCCGATTCTGTTGATTAGCTTGAAAGCTGGCGGCATCGGTCTGAACCTGACCGCTGCCGATACCGTGATCCACATGGATCCGTGGTGGAATCCGGCAGTGGAAGAACAAGCCACGGCACGCGCCCATCGCATCGGCCAGGAGCAGGCGGTGTTCGTCTACAAGCTGGTGGTGGAAGGCAGTATCGAAGAACGCATGCTGGAATTGCAGGCGCGTAAAGGAGCGCTGGCGGAAGGCGTATTGGGCAGCGATCTGGGGCTGGCGCCCAAGTTTAGCGAGGATGATTTGAAGGCTTTGTTGACGCCTTTGATGTGAAACGCTGGCGTCGCCTGTGTGCTATTTAAAACCTGATTTAGCGTGGGTTGGTAGGCCGGGTTTCAATCCGAATTGGGAATTACACGGAGCGTGGTTGTCGGACTGAAGTCCGACCTACGTCCGACCTCAAGCCTATCTACAACCATGCCAATTCCGTTAATACGGCCTGACGCCCACCGGCTGGCCTTCGGCATCAAACTTCTCAGCCAAGGCAACCAACTTGACGCCGATGGTCATCAAGGCATCGTAGGCGTCGTCGATGTCATCTTGCAATTCACGCGCCATTTCCAGCGGTTTTTCTGCACTCGCCAGCAAGGCTTTGTCGTCGGCGCGGTAGAGGTTGACGCGCAATACCATCTGGCCATCGACCACGGCGGAGCCGATGACACCGGTCGCATCGTCCGCTGCGACCGCGCTTTCTTGCAGGCCGAAAATCAAGTCCGACATCATTTGCAGCATCAGGTATTCGGCAATGCCGCGCTCCTTGCCGCCATGAAATAAGTCTTGATACAGGAAATCAAGTTCAAGCTCGCTTTGACCCGTCACCAGGCAGCGCTTGACGATGGGCGCGATCTGTTCCGCCCAGGCTTGAAAGCGGCTGGCGCGCGCATCGAAATAGGTTTCGGCCGCAGCCGCATCGGCTGGGATCGTGTAGAACGCATCGTCCATCGACTTGAGCGCAAAGCCCAATAAAAAGCGCAGCTCCAAAACCTCGTCTTGCGACCCGAACAAATTCTCTGGCCAGGTGCCTAAGCTGCGTTCAATGGCGGAGGTTCCCAAGCCTTTGATGACTGCTTTTTTATTGGTCATCGAGACAAAAGCATCGCGCAGCATTTCGCTCAGGTGGCTGTAAGTGATGGCGTCGATTTCATCAAGGTGGTAAGCGTGATTGACTACCACCACGCTGGCGTTGGGCCCTTCCAGGCCGGCTTTCTTCAAGCTGTCGCTTAATATTTCAAACGCCTCTTGATCCTGGCAACATTGCTCGCGATGCAGGCCGCCCGTGCTGCGGATCAACATGGGGATGAGGAAGGCATTGAGTTCCAGCGGGCGTCCCTGCGCTTGGCCGCTGATCATGACTTCGGACGCTTCCTCGATGCTTTCTTTCAAAAACCGGTAGGCGCCGAGGTCTTCGTATTGGGTGCGGTCGAGCGCTTCGTACAGCACATCATCGCTTTTTTGATGCAGGCTATTGCGGATGATTTTATTGAATTCGATGGTGTTGTGTTGACGGAATTCGGCTGCCTCTTTTTTGTTTTTGCGTGTCGCAAGATCGCCGGCCAGGCTGCAAAGCTGGCGAATCAGGGATTCTTCCTTATCCTCGGGCGAGGCGTGGGAGCGGGGAGCGGGGGGGCGAGGTTTCTTTATCATGGGCTTCAATCGGGGGACATAAAATGCAAGCGCCGCCGGTAAGGGCGGCGGCTGCTTCACATAGTGGACGCTAGGTGGCGCTTAACGCTTAGCCCTGCGCCTTGAATTTTCGTATTAAGGCATCGAGCTGGCTGCTCGATGCCGGGTCGGCGGCTAGCTCGGCGCTGTCGTCGTTGAATTCTTCGGCAAATTCCTCGGCCAGATTTTTCCAGCCTTTGCTGGCGGCAAAGGCGTTGAATGCTTCCGGCGCTTCCAGCACGATCAGCTTATCGTCTTGCAAACCCAGATCGCCATGACCGAAGTCAGGGCCGGCATAACCGAGTGCGCGTAACCTGGCTAAAATCTGTCGGATCACGACCGGGTCTTCATACAAGCGCTCGTCGCGCATCGATGTGGCCAGGTCGATATAGACGTCGATAATGCCATAGCCTTCATCGAAGATACGGATCGCCTTGATTTTCCAGGGCTGCCCCATGCCATCGGTGATGCTGAATGGTCCACTTAATTGGATGTCGGTTTCCTTGTTCATAGGCGCAAGGATACATCAACGGCGTGCATCGCAATTGCGCAAACGCGTCATTACGGGCTAATTCATTGGGCGGGCGCCGTTTATAATGTGGGACGGGCCGAAACAGGGGCGGGATTTAGAGTTTGATTAAAATCGGCACCGCGCTTTTACCTCAGTGCGGACAAGGCCAACATTATTGGAATTATTTATTTTGAATACGACGAGAAACAAACGCTGGAACGGCAAAATCGATACCTTGGCCGTGGATTTTCTCAAGGAAGTGGCTGTGCAAATGGCTTCCTACGGTGACCGGGTGCAATTTAGCCTGAATGGCGCGGGCCAGAAACCCAATTACCAGGTCATCAATTCATCCGATAAAAAAATGGTGTTTAACGGCGGCAATCACTTGTTCGATTCCAAAGCCGACGATTTTCTGGGTAGCAACACCACCGGCATCTTGACCGTGGAGCAAGTCAAAGCTGCCATCGCTGGCGTCGGCCTCAAGGCCAGTGCCGCAGCGCGCAGCACCCGTGCCAGCAGCGGCAGTAGCAGCCGGCCAGTGACGGCAGCAGCCAAGGCGCAAGATTTGGTGAATACCGAAAAATACGAATACTTCAAGACCAATCGCCAGACGTTACCGGCCGCCATCGGGGAATATTCCGATGAAATCGCGACCTTGATGCGCAACGGCATGTCGGCCGCTGATGCGTTTGGCGATGTGGTGAAGCGGTATTTTTGATTCCGGCAAATTTGATTTAAGAATGACGGCAGGGTCGCCGCCAAGCGCGGCGACCCTGCAAAAGACTATTTCAGCTTTTTACCCATCATCTGCCCCAATTGCACCGCCCCTGCCGGCTGCCAGTCACTATTAAATTCCAGCACCCCTTTCGGGAATAACATCACGACCGTCGAGCCGAGCAAGAAACGGCCCATTTCTTCGCCTTTTTTCAAGATAATCGGTTTTGGATATAGCCATTCGCGCACCTCGCGCGTGCGCGGCGGGTTGACGATACCGTGCCAGACGGTGGCCATGCTGCCGACGATGGTGGCGCCCACCAGGGTCAGGACAAAAGGGCCATGCGCCGAGTCGAACACGCACACCACGCGCTCGTTACGCGCGAACAAGCCGGGCACGCCGCGTGCTGTAGTCGGGTTGACGGAAAACAGCGCCCCCGGCACGTAAATCATGCGCGTCAGGCGGCCGTCGCAAGGCATGTGGATGCGGTGGTAATCCTTGGGACTGAGGTAGAGATTGGCAAAACTGCCGTCCTGGAATTGCGCTGCCAATTGCTGGTCACCACCGACCAGCGCCGCAGTCGAAAAGCTATGGCCCTTGGCTTGAAATAGTTGATCTTGCTTGATCGCGCCAAACTGGCTGATCGCGCCATCGACCGGGCAAATAAAAGCGGCGGGGTCGATCGGGCGAGCGCCGTTGCGCAATGGCCGGGTGAAAAACTCATTGAAACTCTGGTAGCTGGCGATATCGGGATTGGCAGCCTCGGCCATGTTGACGCCGTATCGCCCGATAAACCACTCGATCAAGCGGGTGGTCAAGGCGCCTGCCTTGGCGTTGGCAACCAGTCCGGCAAATGCGGTCAGCGCTTGCTTGGGCATCAGGTATTGCGATAGTACGGCGAGGCGATCAGACATGGTGGCATCCATTTGAAAAGACGGTGGATTATATCGGCTCAAGTATCTGTTAACTACCTGCTCAAGTAGCACCCCCTACTTTGATGGCCCGGCCAGTGTGATGAAACCCGTTTTCCGGCTCTCCATTGCAAAAATATACACACTGGTGTATTTTATTTGCACCAATAAAACCGTGCGGGATAGCGATGGTTTTGCCTTATACTCCCCCATATTCAATAGAATTAGACAGCAGGCAACGGGAGTTGACATTGGACGCAAGCATCATTATTCCCACTTTCAATCATGGTGAAACCCTGCGCTTTGCCTTGCACAGCATCAAGCAGCAAAGCGTGCAGGATTTTGAAGTCTTCGTGATCGGCGATGGCGTGCCGGAGCAGCACAAATCCTGGGTTCGCAACGCCGTTGCAGCCGATTCCAGGTTCATTTTTATCGATCATCCCAAACATGAACGGCGCGGCGAACCGTACCGGCATGAAGTCCTCAAAACTGCGACCGGCAAGCTGGTCTGCTATATGACCGACCGCGATATCTGGCTACCCAATCACCTGGAGCAAATGCAAGTCTTGCTGGCAAATAGTGACTACGCCCATGCCCTGCCCTTGCATGTCTTGCCCGACGCCAGCCTGCGCGTCTTCGCCTGCGACCTGACCGGCCCCGGCTATCGTTACATGATGTCGACCGTGATGGATAACCGGATGCCGTTTTCCAGTTTTGCCCATACCCG
>JAZKIX010000132.1:13221-19085 GCA_040384645.1 Pseudomonadota bacterium
CGGGAAGCCTATTTCAAGCTGGCCGAGGGCTGGACCAATACGCCAAAAGACCAATGGACCGACTTGTATATGTGGCGCAAATTCTTGAACCGCACCGACATGCAGGGCGTGAGCGGCACCCGCGCCACGGCGGTGACTTTTCCGACGCCGCCGCGCAAGGATTGGCCAATGCAGCAAAGGCTGGACGAATTGACGCGCTGGGCGGAACAGCTGGTCACGCCTGAAGGACGCGCTGATTTCGAGCGCGACGCCTTGATTGCAGGCTTGCAAGCACAACGCGCCGAGACCTTAAAAATCTCATCGGTACTGGAAGCGACCTTAAAGAAACAAGCTGCCAGCCCGCCCCGTATCAGTTACGCACCGCGTTTTTAACATTCTAAAGAGGAATCCATGCAAGACAACTGGCTAATCAAAGGCGCGATCAAAGATGCGCAAAGCGTCACCGCCGAATGGCGCAGCGCCGACACGGCATTGATTGAAGGCGTGCGGCTGCAAGAGGTCAAGAACGTGGTCAAGCAAAACGGCTTCTTGACCGAGCTGTACCGGCGCGATTGGGCGCTGGACGGCGGCGTGGTCGATCAAGTGTTTCAGGTACGTTTGGCGCCCGGCGGCTTGTCGGCTTGGCATGCACATGGCTTGACTACCGACCGCCTGTTCGTCGGCGAAGGCACCCTGAAAATTGTCTTGTACGACGGTCGCCAGGATTCAGTTAGTTATCGCAAGATCAATGTATTTCGTTGCAGTCATGTACGGCCGATGTTAATCGTGATCCCACCCGGTGTGTGGCACGGCGTTCACAATATCGGCGCCGACACTGCGACCCTGATCAATATGGTGGATCGTGCCTATGATTACAGCAATCCCGACCATTGGCGCCTGGCGCCAGATACGCCGCAGATTCCCTACTGCTTCGGCGACGATCTTGCGAAGGATGCGCTGGCTGGATGAATTATCGCGTCAATTTTTCATGTGCAAGATGATGTGACGGCGCTACAAAAGAGCGCTTGAATAGGCTTGATGCGTCCTATAATTGTTCATCGTGTTATCCAGAAAGAGTGCGCCACCATGACCCAAGCCAATCGCACGCGCCCTATTACCCTCGGTGTCCTGGCACCCTATTTGGGGGGAGTTTATTTTGGCGACCTGATGACGGGGATGCACCGCAACGCCATTGCGGCAGGCGTACGCCTGTTGTCGATCCGCACTGGACGACGCGAGCTGATCTCAATTCCGCTGGCGCATGATCTGGTCGATGGCTGGATCATTGTGCTCGATTGCATCAGCCAGGAGCAACTCGACCGCATCCGGGCCAGCGGTAAGCCCGTGATTGCGGTCGGCCATGATTTTGGCTACCCTGAGATTGGTTCGGTGCAAAGCGACAATCAAGCTGCCATCAGTGAATCGGTCGATTTTCTGGTGGCGCGTGGCCATCGTGACATCGCCTGTATCGGGGTCTTTTCCCAACTGGATCAAGTCCAGCGCTTGCGCGGGTTCCAGGCCTCGCTGACGCGCCACAATATCGCCTTGCGTCCCGCCTGCGAAATTGGCACCGATCATTTTGGCTTTGCCGGCGGCCGCAGTGGCGCAAAACGCCTGCTGGCGACCGGGCAGCCATTCACTGCGGTGGTCGCTTTCACTGATCCGATTGCTTTTGGCTTGATGGAATATTTGAAAGAAAAAGGCCTGCGCATACCGCAAGATGTCGCCATCATCGGTTACGACAACTCGGCGTTGACCCGTACCGCGGTGCCGCAACTTGCTACCGTTGACCAAAACCTGGCGACGCAAACCAAGTGGGTGATCGAAACGCTGTGCCGCCAGATTGCGACCGGCGAACGCGGCGGCCTGCATAGGGTGGCCAACACATTCTTGCCACGCGCATCCTGCGGGCTAGAACCCGGATCCACCGGATCCGACACGGCGATTGACTCTAGCGAGGCGATTCCTTTCGATTTCGACACCCACACTACCGAAATTGGCGTCGGCTACGAGGTCACCAAGGACCTGATCAGCGTCGACTTCATCAAGGTGCTGGAACGGATGTGGGTCCTGGCACCCTATCTGGAATGGGCTTGCATCGGTGAATGGAATGATTTCAGCACCCAAAACTCGACCGATCGTTTGCGCATTCTCGATGTACTCGACCTGAAAGACTCGGAATCCCAATCCCTGGTCAATCGCGAGGTGACCATTACCGATTTTCCGCCGCTCGAGTTTTTACCGGATGCCGAACCGTTTGCCCAGCGGTTCATTACGGTGGTGCCGATTATATTTGCGCATAAATGGACGGTGTTGGCGGTCACCGGTTTCAACCGGTCCAATGCCGATTTGCTGCGGTATGCGACGTTGATGCATTACATTGATTTACTCGGCCTGGCGATGGAGCGCTCGGTACTGGATGAAGAAGCCCGGCGGCGCGAAGCGCGTCAACAAGAAGTCGAGCGCGAAATCCTGCAAATCAATCAACAGCTAGAAGAACGGGTGCGTCTGCGCACCTTTTCGCTAGAGCAATCCAATGCCGAGCTGACTGAAATGAATGCCAAGCTGTCGCATGCACAGGAACAATTGGTGCAGTCGGAGAAATTAGCCTCAATCGGGCAATTAGCGGCTGGGGTGGCGCATGAAATCAATAACCCGATTGGGTATATTTTCTCCAATTTCGGCACCTTGCAGGGCTATCTGGATAGTGTCTTTACCGTGCTCGATGCCTATCAAGAAGCAGAACCATTCATTAGCGCAGCGTTAATGAGCGGCAAGTTAAAAACCCTGCGCGACGAAGTCGAACTGGATTTTTTAAAAGACGATATCCCGGCCCTGATGAGCGAATGCAAGGAAGGTATCACCCGGGTGCGCAAGATTGTGCAGGACTTAAAG
Source organism: Pseudomonadota bacterium (assembly GCA_040384645.1). Lineage (GTDB taxonomy): Bacteria > Pseudomonadota > Gammaproteobacteria > Burkholderiales > Burkholderiaceae_D > JAZKIX01. The sequence continues at coordinate 16,096 of JAZKIX010000132.1, forward strand.
GATTTTTCGCGCGCCGATGCGCTGCAGGAATGGCAATGGACCAATTTGCATCAAGGCATCGATTCCACTCTCAATATCATCAATAACGAGATCAAATATAAGGCCGATGTCATCAAGCAATACGGGCAGATTCCCGATGTCAAATGCCTGTCGTCGCAGATCAATCAAGTTGTAATGAATTTGGTAGTCAACGCATCGCATGCCTTTACGCAGGAGCGCGGCACGATTACCCTGCGCACCGGCATGGAAGCAGAGCAAGTCTGGATTGAAGTGGCCGACAACGGCTGCGGTATTGCGCAAAAAAACCTGTCGCGCATTTTCGACCCGTTTTTTACCACGAAGCCGGTCGGCAAGGGTACCGGTCTGGGTTTGTCGATTTCTTACGGCATTATCCAGCGCCACCGCGGACAAATCACGGTTGACAGCGAGGTGGGGCGTGGCACCACCTTCCGCATCGTGCTGCCGGTTGACCATGTGGATGAGCCGGAGCAAAATCCTTCGTAAAATGCCGGCGGCAATGGCCGTGCTGCTGGCATTTTTATCGATTCATCTTACTTGTCAAAACGTATGGTCGGCATTTACCGGCGCGAACTAAGCGCAATCACGCGAGTGACGTTACCGGTACTTTCATTGGCGCTGGGCTGCACTGGGGTGCGCTTGGCGGCTGAACTGCCGACTTGACTCAAGACCTTGCTGTAAATGGCGTAGACCATATTTTCATCACTCATTTCCGGCACTGGCGGCACCACTAAACGCAAGACATTGTCTGACATGAAATTTCTCCTTGAATCGGGTGAAAGTACAGATGAAAGTACGGTTAGGTCGGCAAATGATGCAAGCATGAGCCAGATGATTGAGCAAGGTCCATGCCACACGACAAGGCGCTGGCAAATGGGCAATTTCCGGCCTTTGGACAACGGCTTTGCAGCTTTTCACAGAATTGTCTGACGTTATTTGTCAGTTGAAAATGCTTTTTACAAGAAGCGAGCGATCTCAATGGCGACAAATGACATCACCACGCGCATGGTGAACGGTGCATGGAATCTGGCACCCGACGCAGGCCGCCTGGAATGGCGCTGGCACGACTTCAGCGATCTAAGCGCGCACGACTTGTACGCTTTGCTGGCCTTGCGGCAAGAAGTTTTTATCCTCGAACAGCGCTGTCTATATCCCGATATCGATGGCAGCGACCAAGCCGCGCAACATTTGCTGGGCTGGCATAACGGCGATGGCGCGGCGCGTTTGGTGGCTTACTTGCGTTGCTTCGAACCTGGCGTCAAATACGCCGAAGCTGCCTTGGGGCGGATCGTGACAGCGCCCGCCGTGCGCGGCCAAGGGCTGGGCAGTGCGCTGGTGCAACAGGGTATCGCTCAGGTGCAGGGGCGATTCCCGGCGCAGGCAATCCGCATTTCGGCGCAAGCGCACCTGGAAGATTTCTATCGCCGGTTTGGCTTTGAAAGCAGCTCGGCACCCTACGACGAGGACGGCATCCTGCATATCGACATGCTGCGCGCCGCTTTTTAGCAAAATAATACTGGCGGCAGTATTATTTTTTGCCCAATAAAAACCTGCGGATAATGGCAGGTTTTTATTGATACTCCCTTATATTTCTACTTGGGTACCGAGTTCGATGACGCGATTGGTCGGGATTTTGTAGAAATCGGCAGCACCACGGGCATTGCGTGACATCGCTACAAACAAGTGTTCACGCCAGCGTGCCATGCCATAGCCCGGGGTCGAAATCAGGGTCTGGCGCGCAATGAAGAACGAGGTTTCCATCATCGCGAAATCGAGTCCCTGCTGCATCGCCAGACTCAACATTTTGGGGATGTCCGGCTCATCCTTGAAGCCGTAATGCACATTGAGTTGGTAACAGGCGTTGCCCAGATCATTGACCTGTACCTGCTGTGCCGCCGGAATCCACGGTATTTCATCGATAGTCACGGTTAAAAAAACCACCCGTTCATGCAATACCTTGTTGTGCGAGAGGTTGTGCAATAAGGCATGCGGCACGCCATCGCTTTCGCCGCGCAAGAATATTGCAGTGCCTGGCACGCGTAGCGGCGGCGCTACAAACAGCGATGACAAAAAGGCTTCCAACGGAATTGCATGCTTTTGCAAATTCTGGAATACCAAATCACGACCTTCGCGCCAAGTGAGCATCACAATCAGCAAGATCACGCCAAGCAGCAGCGGGAACCAGCCACCGTGCAGCACCTTCAACGCACTGGCGGCAAATAAGACGATATCGATCATGAGAAAAAATCCGGTCGCAGCCAAGCACAAGGCCAATGGATATTTCCAGTAATAACGGGTTACAAAGAAGGTCAGGATCGTGGTCGAGAGCATGGTGCCGGTCACTGCAATGCCATATGCGGCCGCCAGATTGTCAGACGAGCCGAACCCGACCACGGCGATCAACACCACTGCCAGTTGCAGCCAGTTGACGACTGGAATATAAATTTGGCCGATTTCGCTGGCCGAGGTGTGCAAGATTTTCATGCGTGGCAACAGCCCAAGTGCAATCGCTTGCTTGGTCATCGAGAAGGTGCCGGAAATGGTCGCTTGCGAAGCAATCACAGTCGCCATGGTCGACAAAATCACTAGCGGATAAATGCTCCAGGCGCCCAACTGTTGATAAAACGGATTAGAAATTGCGTCGGGGGTGGTCAGCAGCAAGCCGCCTTGCCCTAGGTAATTGAGCGCCAGCGCGGGGAACACAATCAGGAACCAAGCCATGCGAATCGGTTTTTTGCCGAAATGGCCCATGTCCGCGTACAGCGCCTCGGCACCGGTAAATGCCAGCACCACCGCACCTAGCGCGATGAAGGCGATCAAGCCGTTCTGCTGCATGAACACCAATGCATGCCAGGGATTGAGCGCCGCCAGAATTTGCGGCGCCTTGAGGATATTGATTACGCCCATGACCGACAGCGCAGCAAACCAAAGCACCATGACCGCCCATGGAGTGACCGCTGATTGATTCCCGC
>JAZKIX010000132.1:19095-23580 GCA_040384645.1 Pseudomonadota bacterium
ACCATGACCGGCGCAAACCAGCGTCCAATGCCAGCGGTGCCCTTTGACTGCAGGGCATACAAGCCGATCAAGACCAGCACCGTGAGCGGTACGACGAAAGTGGACAGCGCCGGGGTCGCCACTTGCAAGCCTTCAATCGCCGACAACACCGAAATGGCTGGCGTAATCACGCTATCGCCATAAAACAGGGTGGCGCCAAATACGCCCACTAGCATCAAGGGGAAATGCCAGCGCGAATTTTTGGTCACTGACGATAGCGCTAGCGCCATCAGGGCCATGATCCCACCTTCGCCGCGATTGTCGGCACGCAGCACCAGGGTCACATATTTCAGCGAAACAATGATGATCAAACCCCAGACGATTAGCGAAATCACGCCCAGCAAGTTGGCTTCGCTCAAGATCAAGCCATGCTCTTTGGCAAAAATGGTTTTTAAAGTGTAGAGCGGGCTGGTACCGATATCGCCGTACACAATCCCGATCGCGGCGAGGGTGAGGACGGTAAGACTGCTTTTTGTTTGATCCGAGGACAAGGCTGTACCCAAGTGTTGTGATTGTGCGTTGCACAATATGGTATGCGATTTCAAAAGGCAAGCTGTTTTGCTGGCACGCAACCAGGCTCGTCAGCCTCGCGCAACAAATTGTTAAAAAATGTGACCTTTTTAATCGTCAGTAAATACAGGTTTTTTTACATGAATTTCGGCAATTCTACGTAGCGTGCGCAAGGACGACTCTGCAATTGGCGATGGCTGAAGTGTATCTGGCGCATCAAACTGCTGAGCCAACGTGCTTAGTCAATAGCTTCGGCAAACTAAAAACAGGGGAGTATGATCAATAACCTATGTCAATCCGCACGTTTTATAAGGGGAAAAATTAATACATAGCCCAGTATATTTCACCCTTCAAGTCTCTCGATTGACGTCAATGGATCAACCTTTCACTTACACAACAGACCGTGCCAGCTGCTCGCAGCTACGCCGTGTCGCGTCATCGAGCGGAAAATAGCTTTCGATACGCAGTTCATCGAGCGTCACTTGCTGCGGCGCAGAAAATACCGTCAATGTGGTCAAAAAACCTAGCCTCAAGCCATCGCGCTGCAATTCTATATTCAGGGTCGGGGCGGATTCGGTGGAAAAATCCGGCTGGCGCCAACTGGCCGGCACTGCGGGATATTGCAAAACACGCTCTAGCAAGGCCCAGCGGCGTGCATCGTCACCATATTGCAAAGCTTCGCGATGCAAGCGCGCCACCATGTGACGCGCCACTATCGGCCAATTGTTGACAAACGGCCGACTCAGATGCGGGTCAAAAATCAGGTCAAATAAATTCAGTGGGTTGGTCAAACGATCCGGCTCTGCTACGAAATGGGAAAACACGGCGGTTGCCGCGTCATTGCAACGCACGATGTCGTAATCGGCATTGAGTACCGTCAGCGGGAAAGGCGCTTGCTGTCGCATCATTTGTTCGATTGCCAATTCGACTGCCGCCGGTATCAAATCCAGGCCCGGATCAGGGAAGCGCGCCGCAAATCCTGCCGCCCGTAACACGTGATTCTGGTCGCGCAAGGGCACCGACATGGTACTCATCAGCCGCAATACCATATCAGCACTGGCTTGCGCCCGCCCCGATTCCAGAAAACTGATGTGCCGCGCCGACACATCCGCCGCCAAGGCCAGGTCTAGCTGCGAATATCCACGCCGGCCACGCCAGTATTTAAGTAAGGCGCAAAAAAGTTGATCGCTCATGCCCCCACTGTAACATCGGCGTTTTATCGCCCCAATTACCTGCCCAGGTAATTGCGCCAGCCAGGCCGGCTTGGCTATCGTGACCTCTTTTACACACGAGGATGATCATGAACCGAAGCCTGTTTTTAAGTCTGGCCGCAACTGTCGCTGTGGCGGTCGGCCTATTCGCGCTGTTGTTCCCCGCTGTCTTATTGGCCAGCAAAGGCACCGCGCCTAGCTTGGTCGCCAATGTTTGGGTGCGTGAAGTCGGCGCCATCCTGCTCATGATCGGCATCAGCGCGGCCGCGATGCGCCGCCATCCCGACTCGCCAACGTTAAGGGTGTTTTTCTTCAGCAACGCTATGATTCAACTGGCCTTGCTACTGATCGAAGTGATCGCCTATCAACAAGGCACCATTACTTTACTGTCCGGTATTTTGCCCAATTCGATCATCCATATCTTGCTGGGCAGTGGATTTATCTATTATTGGCGCCGTATGCCGTCAGCCTAGCCTAGTATCGCGCCACCAGCGGCGCGGACGAATGCATGGTTTCCTGAGGCCAACTACAATGACCGGCTTTCCCCTCACAGCCGATTCTTATGCCTTCAGGAATGCCCTCCGCGATTCTGGCTTTTCTCTGCTGGGGTTTGTTTCCCCTTTATTTCAAGGCGCTGAAAGACGTGCCCCCGCTGGAACTGCTGACCCACCGCATGCTGTGGTCGCTCCTGTTTCTGGCACTGGTGCTGGCTTGGCGCAAACAATGGGCATGGCTTGGCAGCGTGGCGCGCCAGCCTATCGTGATCGCCAGCTTTATCGCCAGCGCGCTGATGCTGACCTGCAATTGGTTTGTGTATATTTGGGCGGTCAATATCGACCGCGTGGTCGATGCCAGCCTGGGTTATTTCATGCTGCCGCTGGTCAATGTCGGGCTCGGATTCCTGCTCTTGAAAGAACGCCTGCGCCCATTGCAATGGGCATCCATCGCGGTCGCTGCTTGTGGCGTCGCCTGGCTGACCTGGAGCGCTGGCCAATTGCCATGGATTGGTTTGCTGCTGGCGATCTCGTTTGGCATCTATGGCTTGCTGCGCAAAACCGCCAGCCTCGGCGCGCTGGAAGGACTTTCGTTTGAAACCGTCTTGTTATTGCCATTGGCGGTGGCTTACCAGATCTGGCTGCTACAACACGGCAGTAACACTTTTACCCAACAAAGCACGGCCAATCAATGGCTGCTGGTGGCGGCCGGGCCGATTACCGCGATTCCCTTGCTGTTATTTGCTGCGGGTGCGCGCCGCTTGCCACTGTCGATGCTGGGCATATTGCAATACATCACGCCCACTATCCAGCTTTTGATCGGGGTCTGGATATATCACGAACCCTTTGGCGGTGCGCGGCTGGCCGGTTTTATCTTGATCTGGACAGCGCTGGCGCTGTATTCGCTCGAAGGCTTGTGGCAAGCCAGAGCCATCACCAGCCAAGATCGCCTTTAATTGCGTTCCTAATTGCGTTCAATTCGCCCCTACAAGCCCGGCAATCTGTCGTATCCTATCGACCTGATTTTTCTTTCCACTTTCGAGACACACAATGGCAAATTACGTCTACACCATGAACCGCGTGGGCAAAATCGTCCCGCCCAAACGGCAGATCCTGAAAGACATTTCGCTGTCCTTCTTCCCCGGTGCCAAGATTGGCGTCTTGGGTTTGAACGGTTCCGGCAAATCGACCCTGCTCAAGATCATGGCCGGCATCGACAAGGATATCCAGGGCGAAGCCGTGCCAATGCCAGGCCTGAACATCGGTTACCTGCCGCAAGAACCGGTACTCGACCCTGAACAAACCGTGCGCCAGATCGTCGAATCGGGCCTGGGTGAGGTATTTGAGGCGCAAGCCAAACTGGACGCGGTGTATGCGGCATATGCCGAAGAAGATGCCGACTTCGACGCGCTCGCTGCGGAACAAGGCCGGCTGGAAGCGATCATCTCGACCTCCGACGGCGGCAACCTGAACCTGCAATTGGAAATGGCGGCCGACGCCCTGCGCCTGCCACCGTGGGATGCGAAGATCGGCGTGCTGTCGGGCGGTGAAAAGCGCCGCGTCGCGCTGTGCCGTTTGCTGTTGTCCAAGCCCGACATGCTGTTGCTCGATGAGCCGACCAACCATCTGGATGCGGAATCGGTCGATTGGCTGGAACAATTTCTGCTCCGCTTCCCCGGCACCGTGGTTGCCATTACCCATGACCGCTACTTCCTCGACAACGCCGCCGAATGGATTCTGGAACTGGATCGCGGCCACGGTATTCCGTGGAAAGGCAATTACAGTTCCTGGCTCGACCAGAAACAAGCACGCCTGAAGCAAGAAGAAGCCACCGAATCGGCCCGCCAGAAAGCGCTGCAAAAAGAATTGGAATGGTCGCGCCAGACTCCCAAAGCACGCCAGGCCAAGAGCAAGGCGCGTCTGGCGCGCTTTAATGAATTGTCGGAACACGAATACCAGAAGCGCAATGAAACCCAGGAAATTTTCATCCCTGTGGCAGAGCGTCTGGGCAATGAAGTGGTCGAGTTCAAGAATGTCTCGAAAGCCTTTGGCGACCGCTTGCTAATCGACAATGTCAGCTTCACGATTCCGGCCGGTGCGATTGTCGGGATTATTGGCCCGAATGGCGCCGGTAAGTCGACCCTGTTCAAGATGATCACCGGCAAAGAACAACCCGATAGCGGCGAAGTATTGATCGGCCAAACTGCGCGCGTCTCGATTGTCGATCAATC
>JAZKIX010000133.1:0-4043 GCA_040384645.1 Pseudomonadota bacterium
AACCTATACACGCTTTCCAGGCGTGCGACTTCAACCACTCATCCATCTCTCCTGCTACTACATTTCGATTTTCGCGAAGCCGCAGATTATAGCAAAAGAATCTACGCTGCGGCAATTTTCCATGCCGCTAGCATAGTTGAGCATTTTGTTTAAATCACTTGCTTTAGCTGTTCCAGAATTGCTGGATTTTCCAACGTGGAAATATCCTGCGTGATCTGTTCATTGCGCGCTAGTACCCGCAGCAGGCGGCGCATGATTTTGCCGGAGCGGGTTTTGGGCAGGTTGTCGCCGAAGCGGATTTCCTTGGGCTTGGCAATCGGGCCGATTTCTTTAGCGACCCAGTTGCGTAATTCGGTCGCTAGCTTTTTCGCTTCGTCGCCGGTCGGGCGTGCTTGCTTGAGGACGACGAAGGCGCAAATCGATTCGCCGGTGATGTCGTCTGGTTTGCCGACGACGGCGGCTTCTGCCACCAGCGGATTGGCGACGAGGGCTGATTCGATTTCCATGGTGCCCATGCGATGGCCCGATACATTGAGCACGTCGTCGATGCGGCCGGTGATGGTGAAATAGCCGGTGTCTTTATTGCGGATTGCGCCGTCGCCAGCGAGGTACATGGTGCCGCCCAATTCGTCGGGATAGTAGCTGGCCTTGAAGCGATTGGGGTCGTTCCAGATGGTGCGGATCATGGACGGCCAGGGGCGCTTGACCACCAGTATGCCGCCGTGGCCATCGGGCAAATCATTGCCGGCTTCGTCCACGATGGCGGTCATGATGCCAGGTAGCGGCAGGGTGCAGGAGCCGGGCACCAGCGGCGTTGCGCCGGGCAGGGGACTGATCATGTGGCCGCCGGTTTCGGTTTGCCAAAAGGTGTCGACGATGGGGCAGCGCTCGCCGCCGATGTTTTTGTAGTACCACATCCAGGCTTCGGGATTGATCGGCTCGCCGACGGAGCCGAGCAGGCGCAGGCTGGACAGGTCGTATTTATCGGGATGTACTTTGGGATCGAGGTCGGCGGCTTTGATCAGGGCGCGGATGGCTGTTGGCGCGGTGTAAAAGATACTGACTTGGTGCTTTTGGATCGTGTCCCAGAAACGGCCGGCGTTGGGGTAGGTCGGGATGCTTTCGAAAATGATTTCGGTGGCGCCGACCGCCAGCGGGCCGTAGGCGATGTAGGTATGTCCCGTGACCCAGCCGATGTCGGCGGTACACCAGAAGGTGTCGGACGGTTTGATGTCGAACACCCATTTCATGGTCAGCGCAGCCCATAGCAAGAAGCCACCGGTGGCGTGCTGAACGCCTTTGGGTGTGCCGGTCGAGCCGGATGTGTAGAGGATGAAGAGAGGATGTTCGGCGCTGACCCATTCCGGCTCGCAACTGGTGGCTTGGGTGGCAACGAGCTCGTGCAGCCAACAGTCGCGGCCGGTTTCAAACTTGATGGCGCCGCCAGTGCGCCGGTAGACGATCACATCCTTGATCGATGTGCAGCCGCCTAATGCCAGTGCATCGTCGACGATGGTCTTGAGTGGCAGATGCTTGCCGCCGCGCACTTGTTCGTCGGCGGTGATGACGGCAACCGCGCCGGCGTCGATGATGCGTTCTTGCAGCGACTTAGCAGAAAAACCGCCGAATACGACTGAATGGGTGGCGCCGATGCGGGCGCAGGCTTGCATCGCGGCGACGCCTTCGACGGACATCGGCATGTAGATGATGACGCGGTCGCCTTTTTTGATGCCGAGCGATTTGAGGCCGTTGGCATATTGGCAGACCAGCGCCAGCAATTCTGTATAGCTGCTGCGGGTGACTTGGCCGTCGTCGGCTTCGAAGATAACAGCAGTTTTTTCACCATTGCCGTTTTTGACATTACGGTCCAGGCAGTTGTAGGAGGCGTTGAGCTGGCCGTCTTCGAACCATTTGTAAAACGGCGCCTGGCTCTCGTCGAGGGTCTTGGTAAATGGCTGGTGCCAGCTAAGGTTGTCGTTGGCTAATTTGGCCCAGAAGCCTTCATAGTCGCGCTCGGCCTCAGCGCACATGGCTTGGTAGCTTTCCATGCTACCAATGGCTGCATCGCTGGCGAATTGTGCCGGTGGGGCGAAGATGCGATTTTCTTGTTTGACGCTTTCGATTTCAGCCATGGTCTCCTCCTGGGAATTTTAAATTTTGAAGCGACGATATGCTTTTACACTTACTGAAGCCTTACATATACGCCTGCATTCCAGCTTGCTATTGTGCTAAATCAATCCATGAATGGAACTGACCGAACTTGCTCGGGATGAAGAAATAGGTTTGCTTAATAATATGCCAATCATGGCAAGGGGCAAAGTGCTTTGGCATCGATCCAATCTTGTTCGATGCTCACAATCAATGCCTTTGGCGCGTGTAAAATACCGGATCGATTTTAGCCGCATTAAAAAGGAAAACATGAAAGATCAAGACACTACTGCTATGAAGAAATTGGTTTCGCCTATCCGGCCATTGCCCAACTTTATTTTCATGAGTCGTTGGCTACAGTTGCCGCTCTATCTTGGCCTGATTTTGGCGCAATGTGTCTACGTTTTTCATTTTTGGGTTGAGTTATCCGATTTGATTGGCGCGGTAATGGGCAATCAAAATGCGCTGCAACATATTTTGAATGCGGTCGCTATCGATGGCGCGGAAAAACCGACTAAATTGAATGAATCGACCATCATGTTGGTGGTATTGGGATTGATCGATGTCGTGATGATTTCTAATCTGCTGATTATGGTGATCGTCGGCGGATACGAGACTTTTGTTTCGCGCATGCACCTGGAAAGCCATCCCGATCAACCCGAATGGCTGTCGCATGTCAATGCATCGGTACTCAAGGTCAAGCTTGCTACGGCAATTATTGGCATTTCGTCGATTCATTTATTGAAAACATTCATCAATGCATCGGCCTATGACCCCAAAGTCTTGATCGCGCAGACCGGGATCCATGTCGTGTTCTTATTTTCGGCGCTGGCGATTGCTTATTGCGACCGCATCATGATGTCGACGCAAGAACACGCTAAGAACGCCCATTAATCCCTGATCCTTCCCTACAGAGAAACGCCATGACAGTTATCAAACAAGCCGATCTGATCGAATCGGTTGCGGCCGCGTTGCAATACATCAGTTATTACCATCCGGCCGATTACATTGCCCATCTGGCACGCGCCTACGAATTGGAACAAAGCCCGGCAGCCAAGGATGCGATTGCGCAGATCTTGACCAACTCACGCATGTGTGCCGAAGGTAAACGTCCGATTTGCCAGGACACCGGCATCGTCAATGTATTCCTTAAAATTGGTATGGCGGTGCGGTTGGAAGGCTTTGGCGGTTCGATTACCGATGCGGTAAATGAAGGCGTGCGGCGCGCCTACAATTTTGAAGACAATAAATTGCGTGCCTCGATCGTGGCCGATCCCCATTTTGATCGTAAAAATACCAAGGACAATACGCCGGCGGTAGTGCATATGGAGTTGGTGCCAGGCGATACCATCGATGTCAAAGTCGCGGCCAAAGGCGGCGGGTCGGAAAATAAAACCAAGTTCGTGATGCTCAATCCTTCCGATTCCCTGATCGACTGGGTCATGAAAACCGTCCCTCTCATGGGTGCCGGCTGGTGTCCGCCGGGCATGCTGGGCATCGGTATTGGCGGTACCGCAGAAAAAGCGATGTTGATGGCAAAAGAAGTGTTGATGGATGACATCGACATGCACGAATTATTACAACGCGGGCCGCAAAACAAGACGGAGGAACTGCGTATCGAATTGTGCCAAAAAATCAATGCTCTCGGCATCGGCGCGCAAGGTTTGGGCGGTTTGACAACCGTGCTGGATGTCAAAATCATGATGTATCCGACCCATGCGGCATCCAAACCGGTGGCGATGATCCCCAACTGCGCCGCCACGCGCCACGCGCATTTTGTACTTGATGGTTCCGGCCCGAGTTATATCGAGCCGCCATCGCTGTCGAACTGGCCAGAAGTGCATTGGATGCCCGATACAGAAAAATCGCAACGGGTCAACCTCGACACCTTGACT
>JAZKIX010000134.1:0-14168 GCA_040384645.1 Pseudomonadota bacterium
GTGGCCCGTGCGCCCAGTTGAATTGCTCGATATTATCGCCAAACTGGCTGGAATTAATGGTCGCGGAGAATGCAATCCAAAGTGTGATAGCGAACAAAGAAAACACCACGGGCAGCGTATGTTTTAAGTTCTGGAGTCGGCGTTCGGAATTAATGGCAAGTCCAATAGGAAAAATGTGCGGGACGCTGTGAAGCGATAGCGAGAGTCCGAATTGTAGTGGCTGTGATTGGTGCTTGAAACAGGTTTCGGTCGAAAATGCACTGACTCACGTCGCTTGCGATAGTGACTGCGACCGTTTACGTTTTAAAGGCATGTTGATTTTTAAAATTTGCCAAGGTAGAGCATGGCAGCCCATTGATAGAGTCAAATGCAATCCTATATCTGATGTGGCACTAAGTACTTGTTCTAAAACAATATTTTCCTTGCGTTGCTTGAGCTTGAACAGCAGCATTTTTAAAAAGCGACGCTATACTGAGATGTTATTGCGCCCCGCGCAAACAGGAGGTCAAGCAAATGACGCCAGTTCTTAGAGCAGTAATATTCGAAAGTTCCGCCGAGACTGTCCCGGATTTCGATGAAGAGTCCAATCCTTTACCCGATCCGGCAAATGCAGCAAGCCTGACCGATCGAACCGATCTGGACATCGAAGCGATCGTCAACCGCGGTTTGGCCACGGCAATTCTGGTTGATTTGGAGGCGGGTGTTGCCTTCATGCGTGACAGTGGCGTGCCGATGGGCGTCGTCAGCCGTGTCTTGCTTGATCCCAGCCGCCGTCGCAACACGGATTGGCAAGGTAAGCCGCATATTTCTCATTAATCAGAGAACGTCTTCCCTTGCACTGGCAAGACTACAAGCGCGACTACGTGCTGTGGCCATGTTCTGACAAGGGAAGGCGAGAATTAATACCGCCACCGTGAAAAAGTCTCTGCGATTTCGTTGATATGTGGGGGTATAGGCCAAAACCTAGTGTTAGCCGCACGGATTGATTGTGCTTGTAGATATACTGGCATCAGTATATTTAATGCTAATTTGGCTCATTCTGGCCTAAACATGCCCTCGTTCTCTATTCGCATGCGAACAGCCCATCAATCTTTCAAGCCGTCAATCAGATCGATATATTGTTGCATTGCTTGTTGATTCGATGTGCCTTTCAGCTCATTCCAGGCATCCCATTTGGCGCGACCGACCATATCGGTAAAGCCAGGCCGCTCGCCACTGACGTCGCCAGCGCTAGCTTGTTTGTAAAGCGCATAGATTTGCAGCAAAGTCATGTTGTCCGGCCGTTCCGGCAGTGCTTTGGAGTCGGCTTGGGCTTGTGCGAATTGGGCTTGCAGAGTCATTGGTTTCTCTCGGAATAATTAATTTCAGGCCGTTTAAATAGCGGACAACAACTAGCGGACGGCAGGGATCACTCGGCAATTTTCTCAGTCGCTGCGGCACCAGCGTACCGTCGCAAGGTCAAGGCAAGCGCCGTAGTGACTGAGCACGGCGTATTTCATATTGCCAAAAGTTCGACCTCAAAAATCAAAGTTGCATGCGGAGGAATCACGCCGCCGGCGCCGCGCGCACCGTAACCCAATGCCGATGGAATGATCAGGGTGCGCACGCCGCCCACTTTCATGCCTTGTACGCCTTGATCCCACCCTTGAATTACATTGCCAGCGCCCAGCGGAAAGTTGAAAGGATCGTTGCGATCTTTGCTGGAGTCGAATTTTTTGCCGGCGCTGCCGTCAGGATTTTGCAGCCAGCCGGTGTAATGCACACTGACGTGTTGACCTGCGGCCGCTTCGTCGCCTTCACCGACGATTTTGTCTTCGTATTGCAAGCCTGTTGCAGTCATGATGGTTGCCATGATATTCCTTTGAAAATGGATTAATAAGATTGAATAGGGAAAAACCAACAGGCCAGATTGTAGTCCAAAGCCGGCGTATATTGCGCCTCGGCGGCTAGGACGTGCAGCTCTAATAAGATGCTTTGCGCGCAAGCCGTGCGCCAATTTACATCAGCTTCGGTACAGTTAAAAAGAGTTATTGTTTTTATATTTTGATTCAAGAAGCAAGGTTCTGCGGGGTAAAATAGTTCTTTGCTCCCTTCTAAGATTTTCATGTTTCGTCGTTACGTCTGTGTTGTTGGAGTCCTGTTGACTGTGTTGATCGCGCCCATGGTCAACGCAACCGTCGTAGCGGTGCTTAACTCGCGCAATGTCACGATTAGTGTGCTGGATCAGGCAAGGCTCAAGGAAATGGGTTCGATTCCCATGGGCAAACAGCTTTATTGCCTGATGTCCAGGCCGGAGGAAGAAGAATCGTGTGGGGCAAGTTCAGCCGATGGCCTGATTTTGCTTGATTTTGCGACTAGCCAGACCCAAGCTTGTATTCCCGCTATTCCTGTCCCCTATCAGTATGCTATTTCACCCGACCAAATCTTCGGGAAAAACAATGAGTCAACGCTGACATTCAAAACCGGCGAAGACGTGCAACATTTCTTGCCGATCCGCAAACAGGGTCATAGGTTTGTGTCGAATGGGCTTGCCAGCAGCGTCGGTATGCTCGATCAAATCATGCGCGAGATCGTGCTTAATAATGAGAGCCGGAATAAGGTATTGGGTCAGCATCGGTTGGCAAGGCACCTTGGATCGCCGTAAGCTTTCTTGTTTGCTGATCTGGGACAAGTGGTTCGACACCTTGTTTTTGGCAAAACATTTGAAACGGCTGAGGTAAACGATCAATTGCAGGTACAGGATGCGATTGGACGTGATTTTGATAGGGATTTTCGGTCACAACAATGGATGGGATAAAGACGCATGTGTGAATTTGCCAGAAGGAAATCGCTTTGACCGGCGCTATCTTGCGTGCGTTTGGACGCGCACTGCTGTCGCAGATGCATGTGCGGATTTTGCGCTTGAGCGTCATTCCGTTCGTGCTGTCGGTATTAATCTGGGTAGTGATCTTGTGGTTGTTTTTGCAGCCGATGTTCAATGGGCTGCAACAGTTTTTCCTGGCCCATGATGGCTTCAAGATCAGTAGCGAAACGCTGACTTTTTTTGGCCTGGCTGCGCTCAAGACAGTGATTGTGCCCCTGATCGCGATGTGGGCCTTGCTGCCACTGATGATCTTGACGGCGCTGATTTTTATCGGTATTGCAGCGATGCCGTGGATCGTTAAACATGTCGGCGGCCGTCATTTTCCAACGCTTGAGATGCATAACGGCGGCACCCTTGCCGGCAGTATGTGGGTTGCGTTTTCATCGTTTTTACTTTTTGCGCTGATGTGGTTTCTGACCTTGCCTTTATGCCTGATTCCGCCACTCACTTTCATCGTGCAGCCGGTGTTGTGGGGCTGGCTGACAGCACGCGTGATGGGGTACGACGCGTTGGCGGCGCATGCAACCGAAGAGGAACGGCTGGCTTTATTGCAGGCACATCGCTGGCCCCTCTTTGCCATTGGCACCATTGCCGGCGCGATGGGAGCGATCCCGACGATGCTGTGGGTGGGCGGCGCGCTGTCAGTCGCATTTTTCCCTTTTTTGGCTGGTGTGGCTATTTGGTTATATGTGATGGTTTTTATCTTTACCGGTTTGTGGTTTGAATACTATTGTCTGGATGCACTGGCGAAATATCGGGTCAATACACCGGTCAATCGTGTGCCGATCCAGCAGCTCTAATTTTATTAAATACATCGATTGCTCTTGTAGCGCGAGCGGAAAGTGAACTGTATGGCTATCGGACTGATCATCATCGGCGATGAAATTTTGTCAGGCAAACGCACCGACAAACATTTCGCGAAAGTGCTTGAATTATTGGCAGCGCGTGGTCTGCAATTGGGCTGGGCCGAATATATCGGCGACGACCGGACCCGTATCACTGCGACTTTGCAGCGCTCGTTCGACAGTGACGACATCGTGTTTTCTTGCGGTGGAATCGGCGCCACACCGGACGATCACACGCGCCAATGCGCTGCCGCAGCACTTGGTGTCGGCTTGGTGCTGCACCCGGAAGCGAAGGTGAGGATCACGCAGCGCGTCACCGAGCTGGCGGAGCAGGGCGGCACCAGACTCGATTTGAATGCCTCGCTCAAGATGGGCGAATTTCCGCTCGGCGCCGGCATCATTCCCAATCCGTTTAACAACGTGCCTGGATTTTCGATGCGCGGCGATGGCGACGCGGGGCATTATTTTGTGCCGGGTTTCCCGGTAATGGCGCATCCGATGATCGAATGGGTGCTCGATACTTATTATTCCCATTTATTCCATCAAGTGGCGTGGCAAGAAAAATCCGTGCTGGTATTCGAAACCGCCGAATCGACCTTAACCCCGATGATGGAGGCGATCGAGGCCGAGTTTCCGTTAGTCAAGGTATTTAGCCTCCCCAGCGTAGGCGATGCGCAAACCCGCCGTCATATTGAATTGGGCGTAAAAGGTGAGCCCGAACAAGTTGCAACGGCATTTGCTCGATTGCAAGCCGGCCTTGATGGCTTCCATGCAGAATATCAAACTGCATGATCTGTTGCGTAGGTGCAAAAGTGCCAAATCGAAACCATTGCGAAACCATCGGATTAGTGAAGACTCATGAAAAATAATGTGCGTTGGCGGCGACCCAAACGCTATGTGCACGCCATGCGCAAATTGGGTGCCAGGGCAGCATCGGCCATTTATTCACCGCGACGGAAGATTCTCCATCCGCCGTTTGAGGGCAGTCATGCGGCAGGCGCGCCACGTTCGGCCGAAGCACAACGCGCTGCATCGCAAGCCCAGCCCAAGCCGCAAGGGCCGCGCAAGCGCGCTTCGGCCTGGACTATTTTTAAGCGCGTTTTTTGGCTCACCCTATTGCTGATCTTGCTGGTGGTGGGCTGGCTGGTGCTGGAAGAGGTTCGCACGTCTGAACGACAGGCCGAGTTCTTTAGCAAGCTGGCTAAAGAAGTGTCCTTTGCCGTCAAGCCCGGTGCCAGCAATGCCATCCGCTATCCCAAGGACAGCCCTTACGACGAGCGCCTGGGTTATTCCAGCCTGCCCGATTTTCTAGGCAAGTTGCAGGCGCGGGATTTCAAGATCAGTGCGCAGGCACAAGTGAGTGCCAAGTCGATGGAACTGACCGATATGGGCTTGTTTTCGCCCTATCATGAAAAAACCCAGGTCGGACTGGCGATCTTCGATTGCCGCAAAGAGACCTTGTTTTCGGCGCGTTATCCCGAGCGGATCTACGCCGGTTTTGAAGACACGCCGGAAATCCTGATCAACAGCCTGCTCTTCATTGAAAACCGCGAATTGCTCGATCCGCGCTACCCCAAGCGCAATCCTGCTGTGGAATGGGACCGGCTCAGCAAGGCGGTATTCGATCAGGCCGTCCACACCATCAGTGGCGATCGTAAATCTGGCGGCGGCAGTACCTTGGCGACCCAGATTGAAAAATACCGCCATTCGCCCGAGGGCCGCACCGCCTCGCTCAAGGACAAGTTGCGGCAAATGGTATCGGCCACCATGCGCGCCTATCAACAAGGCGAGGACACGACCGCAGCGCGGCGGCAACTGGTGGTTGATTACCTCAATACCGTGCCGCTGTCGGCCAAGCCGGGTTATGGCGAGGTCAATGGGGTCGGCGACGGCATGCAGGTCTGGTACGGGCGCGATTTCGCCGAAGTTAATCAAATATTAAAAAGCGGCAAGGATTTAAGCGATCCGACCGGCGCGCTGGCCTATAAGCAAGCACTCAGTCTGCTGGTGGCGCAGCGGCGCCCGTCCTATTACCTGGGTGACGACGAAAGCGATCTCGATGAGCTGACCAATTCCCATCTGCGTTTGCTGGCCGGCGCCGGCGTGATCCCGCTGCCGCTGCGCGACGCCGCGCTCAAGGTATCGCTGGAGCCATCACGCGCTGCTGCCCGTAAGAGCGTGGCCAATGTCGCCCCCAATTCCTTCGTCACGCGCAAGGCATCGACGGCGGTACGGGCGCAGTTGGCCGGTTTGCTGGGCGACTCCGGGCTGTACAAGCTGGATCGGCTCGATTTAAGTGTCGATAGCACACTTGACGCGCAGGCGCAGCAAGCGGTGACGCGAATACTGAGTCAGTTGCGTGACAATGCCAGCGCCGAAGCGGCCGGCCTCAAGGGAAAAGGACTGTTGGAGAAAGGCGATCCAGCCAATATTATTTACAGCTTTACCTTGCTGGAACGGGGCGATAACAACAATTACCTGCGGGTGCAAACTGATAATTTCGAACAGCCACTCGATATCAACGAAGGTGCCAAGCTAGATCTCGGCTCGACCGCCAAGTTGCGCACCTTGGTCACCTATCTCGACATCATCGCCCAACTGCATGCGCGTTACAGCGCACTGGATGCCGACGCCTTGCGCAAGACTGTGATCGACCCGAAGGACGTGATATCTCGCTGGGCGATCGATTATATTTTGCGCAATCCGGGCAAGGACATGCCCGCAATGCTGGATGCGGCCTTGGAACGGCGTTATTCCGCCAACCCGGCAGAAGGATTCTTCACCGGTGGCGGTATGCACACCTTCAACAACTTCAACAAGGAAGACAATAATCGCATCCTGTCGGTGCGCGAGTCCTTGCGCCATTCGGTCAATCTGGTGTTCGTGCGCTTGTTACGCGACGTGGTGCATTACTACATGTTCCAGACGCCGGGATCGTCAGCCAGCCTGTTGCACGACGCCGACGACCCGCGCCGCGAAGGCTATCTGAGCCGCTTTGCGGATCGCGAAGGCCGCGATTTTTTATATCGGTTCTATCGCAAATACCAAGGCAAGAGCGCAGCCGACGCCGAAGCCCTGCTGCTGCAAGGGATGCGTCCGACACCGGTGCGCCTAGCCAGCGTGTTCCGCACTATCGCACCGGACGCGCCCTTGAGCGAATTCGTCACTTTCCTCAAAGAAAATCTGCCATCACAAAATGAAGTGAGTCCAGAAAAAGCCGCCAATCTGTACCAGCAACACGACCCGGCCGGCATGTCGCTGGCCGATCGCGGCTATCTCGCCACCGTACATCCGCTGGAACTGTGGATCGTCGGCTACCTGCGTAATCATCCGACCGCGACCATGGCGCAAGCACGCGATGCCAGTGCCGATGAGCGGCAAGTGGTGTATAGCTGGCTGTTCAACACCAACCGCAAGCATGCGCAAGACAGCCGGATTTTAGGCTTGCTGGAAGTGGAAGGCTTCTTGGAAATCCACCGGCAATGGAAACGCATGGGTTACCCCTTCGATTCACTGGTGCCATCCTATGCCACCGCCTTGGGCGCCTCGGCCGACCGACCAGCAGCCCTGGCCGAATTGATGGGCGTGCTGGTCAACGGCGGCGTGCGCAAACCGAGCGGACGGATCGCTTCGCTCCATTTCGCCAGCGCCACGCCGTATGAAACCATCTTGCAGCGCAACCCCGGCAAGGGCGAGCAAGTTTTGCCCAAAGAAGTCGCCACCGCAGTCCTGGCCGCGATCCGCGACGTGGTCGAGCAAGGCACTGCGCGCCGCGTCAAAACCGCGTTCGCCCGCGCCGACGGCAGCGTGATCCCGGTCGGTGGCAAGACCGGCACCGGCGACCAGCGCTACGACGTCTACGGCGCGCGCGGCGTGTTGATCGAATCGCGTTTCGTCAACCGGTCGGCCACCTTTGTATTCAATATCGGTGAACGCTTCTTCGGCAGCATCACTGCCTACGTCCACGGCCCGCAAGCGGAAAATTACAGCTTCACCAGCGCCTTGCCGGTGCAATTGCTGAAAGTGCTGGCGCCAAGTCTGATGCCGCTGGTCGATCCGGCGGAAGGTGCGACACAAGCTAAACGCTGTGGCGGGTAATCTGCGAAGGCGGTTTTTTGCTTCTGGATGACGTAAAAATACTGGTGGTAGTATATTTAAAGAGCTTTTAACTACGTGCGGGATAGGCGTTGTTTTTCCATATACCCCCTATTTTTATGAAATAACCGCACCTCATTCCGCGCACGTCCGTACGCATAGATGTTGGGTGGGGAGACCTTAGTCCAACCTGCAAACTAAATGCTAAATATTTATCGAAAGTGCAACTCCTCAAGGTCAGTAGAGCGTGGCGGCTTTCATCTATTGCGAGGTGTGTGGTGCCACATGCGGCGTAATACGCTTCGTTATTAGCGCTTAGTTACAACTTACAGCCTTTTCTTTGCAGATACCCATACATCATCTTGAGTTGTTGTTGCTTTAAGTACCGCGTCCAGCCAGTCCTCCCATGCGCCTTGATCACCTGGGCCGTGCCCCCCGGTAATTTCCCAAGAAAGCGAACTTAGAAGTCCACCAATTTCATCAGCCTTGGTATACCCATATTCGCGCTCAAGGAAATAAAACATTGCGCGATATGCCTGTTCAATAGTCAGTTTCGTTTCATTCATCATTTCCATCCTAGCCCAAGCGGTGCACTTGAATACTGTATGCCGATGGCGTTACGCCGGTTTGACTTGGTTTTCATTTGGCTTGATCGACATCGGTAAGAGTAAACGTTTTTAAAATGAGCGCGAATCCGGCGGCAGTGTTTTCTAATTCATCCTCTGGCATTTTTGAAACAAGGTGCGCCACACGTTGTTTTGATTTGACCAAGCGGTACTCATGGATGAAATTGATGGGATCGTCATCAGGGTGCAAAGTAAATTTTTCCGTAATGACGGTGCCTGCTGGCGTTGCTGTCGTCACCAGCGTTGGCTTATTTATTTTGCTCGACGCCATAGTGATGGCGACCCGTCTTGAATGGTCTGTGGCGTAATCCGAAAGTGATTCGGCACTCGATTTTGGCGACGTTGTGATAGAAAATCCTGCCGTCTGTGGGCTGTCGACAAAAATTAAATGAACGAATTTGTTTTTCTCATCCTTTACGATTTTCCAGTTAGCCGGGTAGTTAAATGTAATCCCATCGGACGCGTAGGTTGACTGCGATCCGGTAGCAGCATGGCCGTCGCAAGCGACCAGCGGCAACAGACTGAACGAAAAAATACCGATCATCTTAATTAATTGAGCCATATTGAATTCTTCCTTGAGTGAGGTGATTGATCTATTTTGCCATGTTGTTTTCTCAAGGCCTAATCCGATAAAAACCTAGGGGCTTTCTATCACATTCTGTGGCTTTGCTGCTTGCGCATTCGACTATTTGTTGGCATGGTGTGGCCTATGAAAACACCTTCCCGCGTAATGTCGAAAATCCTCAAGTTTACCCAATTCTCCTTACGCGATCTCGTGGCGACCGCTGGACCGACGGTCTTGATCGCCACCCTTATTTGCGCTGTGGCGTATTGGCTGGTTGATCCTTCGCCGCCGTCGCAGATCACGATTTCGACCGGACAAGAAAATAGCGCGTACGAAGAATTCGCTAAAAAATACGCCGGCGTTTTAGCCAAGCGCAATATCAATGCCACGCTCAAGCCATCGCTCGGCTCACAAGAAAACCTGCAACGCTTGAACAATCCAGTAGCCGGTATCGATATTGCCTTTGTACAGAGCGGATCGACCGAACAAGCGGAAGCCGAGCGCAAGGGCTTGATCTCGTTGGGCAGCTTGTTTACCGAACCGGTCTGGTTATTTTTTCGCGATACGCATGACATCACGCAACTGACGCAATTGAAGGGCCTGGCGGTCAATGTCGGGCCGGAAGGCACTGGCGTGCCGCGCCTGTTCAAGCAATTGCTGTCAGTCAATGGCGTAGAGCCAGCCGACCTGCGCCTGGGTGCGTTAGAGAATACGCCGGCTACCGTGGAATTATTGGAAGGCCGGATCGACGCGCTCGTGTTTAGCTCGGCGCCGGATGCGCCTTTGATCCAGATGTTATTGCAGACACCGGGTATCAGGTTGTTCGATTTTATCCATGCTGAGGCGTATACCCGCCGCTTTCCATTCCTGTCGCATGTGGTACTGCCGCGCGGTATCGTCGACTTGGGGCGTGATTTGCCGCCCAAGGATTATCACTTGATCGCACCGACCGCGACCCTGGTGGCGCGGGAGGATTTGCATCCGGCCCTGATCGACTTGCTGGTGCAGGCAGCGTCGGCGATTCATGGCGGTTCGGGCTGGTTTCATCGGCAGGGCGAATTCCCTACCGCAAATTACACTGAAATACCGGTGGCCAGTGGCGCAGAGAAATTTTATAAAAACGGCTCACCCCTGCTACAGCGTTATTTGCCATTTTGGCTGGCCAATTTTTTTGACCGGATGTGGGTTTTTATCGTGGCTTTCGGCGCCCTGATCTTGCCGGTGTCGCGGGTGATTCCGCCGCTATACGTATGGCGGATTCGTTCGCGGGTGTATCGCTGGTATGGGCAATTGCGGGCAGTCGAGCAAGCGCTGGAAACGGCCAGCGAAGAGCATCGGCCCACGGTCTACGCAGCGCAATTAAAGCGGCTGGATGAAATCGAAGAATCGGTGAATCAGATTTCGATTCCCCTATCCTTTGCCGAAGGCTTATACGGATTACGCAGCCATATCAATTTTGTGCGGCAGCGGGTGCTTGACTTGATGGCGGCGCACTAGCGCTGGTTATAACGCCTACTTTCAGGCGCCAACCCAGGGCAGGTTGGCGGCGCACCAGCCGCCGACAGTTTTGCGATGACCACTGGCGTCTTTATCACCCTCGAATCCTTCCAGAATATCAAAGCAAGCCTGGTAACCGTGTTCGGTCGCCAGCTTGGCCGCGTGGCGCGAGCGCACCCCGGACCGACACAAAAACAGCACGACGGTGTCTTTCTTTGCGACGGCTTCCAGTTGTTTTAAAAATTCAGGATTGGGCGTGCCGCCCGGATAGACATTCCACTGCACCGCCTTGTGCTGCGCCTCCGGCAACGCGACCCGCCCAACCCAGTCGCGTTCTGCATCGGTACGAACATCGACCAACAAAATATGGTGGTCGGCTATAAGTAAGTCATAAGCTTCTTGCGGTGTCACCGCGCCTGCATAGGGAAAATGATGATCTGCTGCTCGTTGGCGCGCGGCGCTGATGGACGTGTTCATGGCGGATGAGGGTGAAATCGGTGGTGGAACAGGCAATTATTATAGTGCCAGGCGATAGCAGACAACCCATTTTGAACTTGCCGCGCTGGTTTAATTGAAAACGCCGTCAGTTTTGCTGACGGCGTTTGGTAATGCAGTTAAATAATGCAGATAAATATATATTACTGATCCGTGTTTAGCGCTGCTCTGCTTGCCGAGACAACGCTAAACACTTGTTCAATCAGGGATAGTTAGTCAAAGTCTGACGGTTATTTGCCAACGGTGCACTAGCCATTGCACCGATGTCATTGATAATGTGACTAATGGAGCCGATCCCGCCCAGCGATACCGTGGTCAAATTGTGGAACTTGATACCAGCGGTGGTTGGTGCTTCGAAGGAATGTGACAGATTCACAGATGGGTTGGTTTCGAAGAAGCAATAACTGCCCAGACCCCAGCCTTCATGGGTGGTCACCGAATTGGCCACTTTATAGGCAGCATAGCCGTTGGAACTGCCATTCATCCACGATGCCTGGTTTGGCACGTCGTACGGAATTTCATTTTGGAAGAAATACGTCCGTCCGCCATTCCCATTCCAGATCACTTGTTCTTTTTGGAAATGCTCCACAAATAATCCGTACAAGGTGACATTGGCGCCATTGACGATCAGGCCGGTATCGGAGGTATTCATATTCCACGCCACGTTTTGACCATGATCGGCACGCCATAACCAGAAGTGGTCGCCGATGACATTGTTGCTGTTGATTTTCATCCCCACCGCTGCTTTGCCAAGCGCACCGGTACCGCCGACACGCATGAAGATATCAGTGAGCGACGTTGGATTGGCCGCGTGGTTGGCATTGCTGCCGGTCGGGCCCACTTCCAGCAACACCGGTGAGCTGACGGTACCGGCATCGAACAGGATACCGGCAATTTTCACGCCATCGACATCGGCCACCGACATCGCAATGACACCATTGTCAGGGATGATGGTGGCAAAACCCAGACCAAGTACGACTGTGTCAGCACGGGTGATACGGATGGTGTCAGTGATGTGATAAATGCCCGGGGTGAACAACAGGTTCTTGCCTTGCGCCAGGGCCGTATTGATCGCAGCAGCAGACGAATTGTCCGAACGCACGATATAGAACTGGTTGATCGGCAATGAGGTGCCGGCAGTGGTGCCGCTGGTCCAGCTGGCCCCTTGCGAGTTGCTGCGCAGGGCAGGCACAAACACCTGGTATTTATTGCTGGCATCCACATACAGGAACGGTTTTTCACGCACCACCGGTGTCTGGGCAATATTGGTGATCGGTGGATTCGGGAACGTGGTCGGCGGTGTACCGGTTACACCCAGGAACACCATATTCCAGACCGATTCAGGGGCCGACAACAATTGCGAATTGCGGGTAAACCATTGCTGTTGTGAGCCGGAATAGACATTGTCGATCTTCGAATCGGCAATATAACCACCGCTGGCCCAGCCTGGTGCACCGGTCCACATACTGCCCAGCACATGCATGCGACGGAACGGCACCGCTTGCGCCACCGACCAGTGCATCACACCGGGCGGGGTCACGGCCATGTTTTCTGCTGCACGCCAGAAATTTTGCGTGGCATTAAAATTTGGCCCATTGCCTTCCCAGTTTGCTTCGACCCGTACATTACCGGCGATCTTGACATCGTCCGGCGACAGGCCCAGACCCAATACATGGGTGTAAAAGCCGATATTGGCATCGGTGGTATACGAACCCGGTTTGAAAGCAAAGGCGTAACGGGTGGTGCCGAACTGATTGGTTTGTTGCAGCGCATAGGCTGCGTTGAGTTTGGCCTGAATATCGGCCGCCGACCAGCTTGCATCAAAAATGGTCATGTTCGGGCCGAAGTCCGGTGGCACATCGACACCGATGGTCAACGTTGCATTGGCGGAGGTTACGTTGCCTGCAACGTTTGTGACGACCACGCTGAAGTTGGCGCCATTGTCAGCGGAGACTGCCGCCGGCGTGGCATAGCTGGCACTGGTAGCGCCATTAATTGCGCTGCCATTCTTGCGCCATTGGTAGCTGAACGGTGCAGTGCCGGTGACGCTAACAGCAAAGTGTGCGATTTGTCCGACGGCAATGGTTTGGCTCAAAGGCTGCGCCGTAATTACTGGGGCATTGTTGGTGGTAGTGACGGTGAATGCCACAGCGTTGCTGGTGCCAACGGTATTCGTCACTGTTACATTACTTGCACCGGCGGCTAGTGCTGGTACGGTCACCGTAATGGAATTGGCTGACCATACGCTCCACGTTGCATTCGTCGTGCCAAATTTCACGGTACCGGTGCTGCCTAGATTGGCGCCGCTGATGGTCACGCTTGATCCAGCCAGGCCGGAAGTAGGATTCAAGCTGGTGATCGATGGCAATACAGGGCTGGTGACGGTAAAGACCGCTGCGTTACTGGTACCGGCGGAAGTCGTGACTGTGACATTGCTCGCTCCGGCAGCCAGGGCTGGCACGGTGGCGGTAATGGCAGTGGCGCTCCAACTGGTGATGGTTGCCGTCGTGGTACCAAATTTGACGCTGCCGGTGCCTTGTGTGGCACCGAAATTGGCACCGCTCAATGTCACACTCGAACTGGCCATGCCGGAGACGGGGCTCAGGCTGGAGATCGACGGGGCAGTAGAGACACCACCGAACACATGGTTAAACGTGGCAGTTACGGGTTGCTGGATGCCATTTTTCGTATAGACAAAGTAATAATTTACCGAATTGCCATTACTGAAGCCGGTCACATTGTAGATCCACGCACTGCCGGACGCCGTCATTACGACGTTTTGCTGCGCACCGCCGAATACTGACGGCGAAATGAAGCTCAGGAGCGGAGGATTGGACACGGTGGTCGGTGTGAACTTGAATTGCAAGGTCGTGGCGTTCGTTTCCGTGACGCTCTTGGTAAAGTCCACATTCGACACCGTCACCGTAAAGGCGACCGCATTGCTGGTACCAGCCGTGGTCGTGACTGTGACGTTGGTCGCACCGGCAGCCAATGCTGGCACGGTGGCGGTAATGGCCGATGCGCTCCAGCTGGTCACCGTTGCCGTGGTGGTACCGAACTTGACGCTGCCGGTGCCTTGTGTGCTGCCCAGGTTAGCGCCGCTGATGGTCACGCTTGATCCAGCCAAGCCGGAAGTAGGATTCAAGCTGGTGATCGATGGCAATACAGGGCTGGTGACGGTA
>JAZKIX010000134.1:14268-14587 GCA_040384645.1 Pseudomonadota bacterium
AAGACCGCTGCGTTACTGGTACCGGCTGTAGTGATCACTGTCACATTGCTCGAGCCGGCTGCCAGACCAGGCACTTGCACGGTAATAGCATTGGCGCTCCAGCTTGGTACGGCTGCCGTGGTTGTGCCAAATTTGACGATGCCAGTGCCTTGTGTGCTACCAAAATTGGCGCCGCTGATGGTGACGTTGGAACCGGCTACGCCAGATACAGGACTCAAACTTGTAATTGCAGGTAAAACCGACGGGGCGCCGATAACTGCACCTGTGAACGGATTCCAGTTGGCAATCGCCAGGATCAGCCAGCCAGTACTGGAGACGC
>JAZKIX010000135.1:0-11524 GCA_040384645.1 Pseudomonadota bacterium
GTTATTCGCCAACCAGCGCGATGGTGTGCTGAAGATCGCGATCACGCCTTGATGTTGCTGACACGGACTGCAAGCCAAAAAATCCGGCATTGCCACATAGAAGGAAACGCATGAGTATCAGAAACCTCGACTATCTTTTCAATCCAAAATCTGTCGCCGTCATCGGCGCCTCGCAAAAAGAGCATAGCGTTGGCGCAACCGTACTTCGAAATTTGATCGAAGCCGGATTCGGGGGCGCGATTTTTCCGGTCAATCCAAAGTACGACACGATTGCTGGTCTGAAGGCGTATGCCAGCGTCCGGGATACACCGGGGGTACCGGAACTGGCGGTGATCTGCACGCCGCCGGCCAGCATTCCTGGCCTGATTGCCGAGCTTGGCGCGCGCGGCACCAAAGCGGCAATCGTCATCACCGCAGGCTTGAGCGCACTTAAGGACGCGCATGGCATAAGCATCAGGCAAAACATGCTGGCGGCGGCAAAACCGACTTTGCTGCGCATACTCGGCCCTAATTGCGTCGGTTTGCTGGTGCCGGGCATCGGTCTCAATGCCAGCTTTGCGCATACCGGCGCCCTGCCCGGCAAGCTTGCATTCGTGTCGCAATCTGGCGCCCTGGTGACCGGCGTGCTCGATTGGGCCAAGTCGCGCGGCATCGGGTTTTCCAAATTCATTTCACTCGGTGACAGTGCCGATGTCGATTTTGGCGATGTGCTCGATTATCTCGCCAGCGATGCCGATACCCACGCCATTCTTCTGTATGTCGAGGATATTCGACACGCGCGCAAGTTCATGTCGGCATCACGTGCCGCAGCGCGCAGCAAACCCGTGCTGGTGCTTAAGGCCGGGCGCGCAGCCGAAGGTGCGCAAGCGGCAGCGTCCCATACCGGTGCGCTGGCTGGATCGGACGATGTCTACGATGCTGCGATTCGGCGAGCCGGCATGCTGCGCGTGTTTTCGACCGAAGATCTGTTTGGTGCAGTGGAAACGCTGACACGCGCCAAACCCATGCGTGGCGAGCGACTGACCATTCTGACCAATGGGGGCGGACTTGGCGTGATGGCGACCGATGCTCTGATCTGCAGTGGAGGGAAACTGGCTGCACTCTCGGCAGAAACCATCAACCAGCTAAATGCGGTATTGCCCGCTAACTGGTCACATGGCAATCCGGTCGACATCATCGGCGATGCGCCGGCAGAGCGCTACCTGAAAGCGACGGAAATATTGTTGAACGACGCGCAATCGGACGCCATCCTGTTTATCCATGCGCCAACTGCCATCGTGCCCAGTCTTGAGATCGCCAACGCGATAGCGCCGCTGGCGCAGGCAGCCTCGCGCAGCATCATGGCTTGCTGGTTAGGGGGCGATGCCGTGGCGCCGGCACGCAAACTGTTTTCCGACCTCGGCCTTCCGACCTACGACACGCCGGAAGATGCCGTATGCGGCTTCATGCAAATCGTGCAGTACCACCGCAATCAAGCGCTATTGATGCAAGTACCGCCCTCCTTGCCGGTCGATTTCGTTCCAGATCGGATTAAAGCGCAGACGCTTGTGCGCGCGGCGCTGGCCAATGGCAGAAGCATGCTGTCAGAACCGGAAGCGAAAATTATGCTGGCAGCGTATGGCATTCCGGTCGTTGTAACGCGCATTGCTGCCACTGTCGAACAGGCCGTGCTGTACGCGCAGGAAATCGGATTTCCGGTCGCGCTCAAGATACTTTCGCCTGAAATTTCGCATAAGACCGAGGTCGGTGGCGTAGCGCTCGATCTGGAAGCGCCACAGGCAGTAGAAGCGGCGGCACAAGCGATGCAAAAGCGTTTGCATGAATTGCGGCCCGATGCGACCCTACGCGGTTTTTCCGTACAGGCGATGGCGCGCCGGCCCGATGCACAGGAACTTATTATTGGCGTCACGACCGATCCCGTATTCGGTCCGGTCATCTTGTTTGGACAGGGCGGAATCGCGGTCGAAGTCATGGACGACACTACCATCGGCTTGCCGCCGCTCAATGTGGTTCTGGCACGCGACATGATTTCCCGAACGCGGGTGGCCCGGCTGCTGGCCGGCTACCGCAACCGGCCTGCGGCTGACATCGATGCGATTTGCCAGGTCTTGATTCAAATCGCGCATCTGGTATCGGACATTCCCGAAATTGTCGAACTCGATATCAATCCTTTGCTGGCCGATGCGAGTGGTGTGGTGGCGCTCGACGCTCGCGTGTGCATTGCCGCACCGGATACATTGATCGGCGTGGAACGCCTTGCAATTCGGCCGTATCCGGCGGAACTGGAGCAGTCGATCATCTGGCAGGGACAGGCATTGTTGCTGCGCCCGATCAGACCCGAGGATGGGTCGGCACATACTGCTTTCTTCAATGCACTCGACCCCGAAGACGTACGTCTGCGCGCGTTCAGCAGCATGCGCAGATTGCAGCCATCGCAGCTCGCCCGTTTGACGCAAATTGACTATGACCGCGAAATGGCATTCATCGCCACTCGAATGCGCAGCGATGGCGAGCTTGAAATAATGGGCGTGGTGCGTGTCATGGCAGATCCAGACAATCAAAAAGCTGAATTCGCCGTCATTGTGCGTTCCGATATCAAAGGCCAGGGTCTGGGCTTCATCTTGATGTCAAAGATGATTCAATATTGCCGTGACCGCGGCACGCAAGAAATTGTGGGCGAAGCTTTTCCGCACAATATCGGCGTTCTCAATCTGGTTCGACGATGTGGCTTTGAAATTGAATCGATGCCAGGGGAAGGCGTCGTGATGCTGCGGTTACATCTGGATTAGACAACCCACAGCAGACAATGCCCCTTGAGAGGGTTAAACCAAAGGCATGCCTGCAGGCATACACCGAACAGCCCGGAAAATTGTATAGAGAGAACTATCTTTGCCCGGCTCTTCCGATTCCAGGAACAGCAATTGTGCGACGATCAGGTAGGCCGATTTCTGGATAACTTCGCCCACTAGAAAGATCACGCGTTCTTTCAACAAGTGTGAGCAAATGTCGAAGGCGCGCTCGCCTTGGCCTGTTTAGTCGAAGACGGTAAGCACTTCACTGCCTTTAAAATCCGGAACTTAGCGAGTGCAGCCCCGGCCCACTTTATTAGCTCTGGTCATTTTTACCGCTCACTCGAACAAATAAAGTCAGTCCAAAAACAATACAGTTGGTCGCATGGAGCCTGCCCCATCCGCCGCCGTGGTAACGTTTGAATAAACTGGTTTCCAGTGGATCTTCGTTGCTGAAGATGTATTCGTACATGTCAGTTAACGCATCGTAAAATCCTGAAGATCATCCCGCTTCTTGGTGAGTTGGCTCACTGCATCATCAGCCGAATAGCCTTAGCGAATTGCTGTGACCCCAATCGGTCATCCCGAGCCTACGGAAGCTATTGCAGAGATGCGAATAGAAAATCCCGCGTTCGTTCTGGCGGCAGGACTGAGTTGGGTCCGGGGTTTTTTGACAAAATATGAACTGAAAGCCGCGAGTATCAAGAGTATTTCGATATATTCAACGAAGCTAAATGGTCTTATTCAACCCAAAAAGTCACCGTACTTACTAATAGACTAGATGATAATTACAACTCTGAGCCCTATTGAGAAAGCGCGAACTCGTGCAGTCGAGATCCAATACCAAAAAGACATACGCCTGGTTCTTGGTACCTCTGCATCAGAAACAGATGGCCCTGGTGGTCGGTATCAAATCGCTCCCTCTATCGGTAATACTTACCTTAAAGCAGAACAGTTCACATTGCTCTCATAGATGCTGAAAAATCCACTAGCAAGTGGTAACACTTTGCTCCGCCGCCAGTACGACCAGTTCTGGAAAACGCAATTTTGGGACACATTCTCATGACGTCAATTACAGCAGATGATTTAATCGAACTTATTCATTCTCATGATCCCAGAGCACTTGTCTCATTGCAAAATGTGACTGATTACTGTCAGTCGTCGCGTGGCCAAACATTGTTAGATGCGGCAATTATCAGCAATAACCGATCCGTCTTAGATGTGTTAGTGGCAGACAAAAAAGCGCGGGAGTTTTCGGTGCCGGTGGATGATGAGTTGACCACCGCTATCAGTTATATGTTGCGTGAGCGGGATATAGGGTATCCGCTGGATAGGGCCGAGCAGCGTTTGCGTGCTTCTTTTGGTGCAGAGTTGAATCTAGGTCGAACACCGCTGCTGACCGCTTGCCGCGTGGGGAATAATTATGCACTTGCGACATTGTTGATGGCCGGTGCCAAGCCAACGGCGAAGGATAGATTAAAACTAACCGCGCCAGAAATATGTTTTTACGCACGCGGCCCGGAGGCTTTGGAAACGTTTATTGACCAATTTGGACGCTCGGGTCAAAAGCCCTTTGCGGCAAATGCGACTCTGGTGCGCAATTTATTGCATTACCCAACACTGCTGAATCAGCTAAAGTCGGTCGCTGACTTTGGAACGCCTGTTCAAAAACTACTGTTTTGCTACGACTGCGCCCGGTTAGACGTAGACGCGGTAAGAAAGACCTTGGGTAGCACTTTTGATATTAACAAATCGATATCAGCCGATTTGCATCCGGTGCTTGAAGCCTGCTTGTCTCAAATACTATGGAGCGACCGTCTGCCCGATGCGGGTTTTTACGCATACCACTACACGAAGTATATGGGGCCTGCCGGTTCGCACGCTGTGCATTTTGACAATTCATTGCTCAACCCCGATGGATCCAATTTCGGCCTACTAATGCGCGAGGCCGAGCGCCAGCGTCAGCAATTGATTAACGAAGCTAAACAACTGAGTCTGAGCGAGGCCGCTTCGGCCGACCAACTAAAAAAGCGCTGCACCATCCTCGATTTAATGGTTGAGGCGGGGCTGGATTCTGAGCTTGCGATCAGTAAGCTTGGCGAATCATTTTTCAATCATATACGGCAAATGCCGCTTGAACCTCTGGTTCAACATTTGTGCAAACACAGGCTCATGCCCAACGCTGTTGAAGAGGCTGAGCCATACAGCGAGGCCAGTTGGGATTTGGTTGGTGAAAGTGTGCTGCAAGCCAAATTGTTTGACGCAAAAGACGGATGGACTTTCAAATTGGTGTATAGCAACGTGTACTGCCCTGTGGAGGGCGTCATTGTCAACACCCGTGTTGGAGACTCCCGATGTCCTACACCACATGATGAGCCTTCGCAATGCAGTGACTGGCGCGAGCATGCTGCTCAAGAGCAGTGGTTAAGGCTGGACGGCCAGCGGGTTCCACGGCAATCCGTCCGCGAACCGATATACGATGAAACCCCATGGGAAGCCATATACCAATGGACGCAGGCCGACAAACCCGAGAGTCTAGAAATCTGGGTGCAAAGTCCATCGGAAAATATCAGCTGGGTCCTGGCGGATTGGGAAATACATTAGGAAAATAGAAAACTCCAAAATCTCTATTAAGAAATGTGCAGCCTAACGAATTGCAGACCATGTTATTACAAGATATACGGATCACGTTTTAGGTTAAGGAACTCAGCGCTGGGCATTTTGTAGGTCGCAGTTTTGTGGGTTTTCTGCGAAAAACTTCTCGGCTAGACATTTGGTCAATTGAGACGCGGCAAAGTTGGGATCCGATTACGAAAGCTACCATGGAGATCGCCAGCGAAACCGCTATCGCGACAGCGTTCCCACATCCGCCACGCTGGTCGTGAGGATTTCGCGAAGTGGCGAAACTGCCGACACCCCGGAGCGCTCAGTTGTAGTGAGACATTTCGCGCATGAATCGCGTATCGTTTTTTCTACAATGGTGGAGTTGACGCTTATCAGTCGCTGCGTGCGGTGGTGTCATCACATGGACAGGCATCGTTAAATTTTTCTCAGCACAAAATAAAAAAGAAATTTTTCGGGTATGGCATGTTTTTGCATAGGTACGTTCTCATCACTGCTAGTGCCACAGACTGATGCGCGCCGCAAGAGCCTTTCCGGGTGTACGAAAATAGCTGTTACGTCGGCACGGGTGGAATAAGTGGTGTGCTGATTACATCGTCAGCGGGTCACATTCCTAGAAAAAATCATGGAAAATTAGCCATAAGGCGGCCAAGGCTCAGGTCGGGTCGACGACCGAATTGATTGATTGTCTCTCAATCGTACTGGGTCGAAATTTCCTCTTTCGACCGACTTTGACCCAGCTCGTATGCCTATAAGAACCAAGGGCTTAGCAAACCAGTTCTAACTTTATTTGTTCTAATTACTGCTAATGGCGGCAAATAATAAGGGAGCTTAAAATTAACGTTTGAACTTGGATTGGCTGAAAAATACGTCGTTTTCTCCTGGAAAATCAGACAATTTGGTGAGATAAAGTGGACATTCCTTTCCAACGTAGCCCGGGACAAGGCAATATAGGAACACTGCGAACGAAGACACGTCCAAACGCATTTAAGAGGTATCGTGGTGCAGCCTTGTCGAGCTCTGTCCTTGCACGATCGCAATGGCGCGTGGCGATCATCCATTAACGACGAGCAGGCGTCTTCGACTAGGAACACGATTGAATCCTTGCATTTTTTGCTTCCTTAGGAGAACGAAAATGGTCAACAAAAACACTCTTTGTCTTTGGTTCGATGGCGCGGCATTGGACGCTGCGCAGTTTTACGCCGCGACCTTTCCGAGTAGCACGGTGGGGACGATTTACTACGCGCCAAGCGACTATCCCTCGGGTAAGCAAGGCGACGTCCTGACGGTCGAGTTCACCGTGATTGGCATCCCATGCATTGGCCTAAACGGTGGTGCGGCTTTCAAACACAGCGAGGCTTTCTCTTTTCAAATTGCAACCGACGACCAGACCGAAACCGACCGCCTGTGGAATGCGATTGTCAACAACGGCGGCCAGGAAAGCGCATGCGGCTGGTGCAAGGACAAGTGGGGCCTATCGTGGCAAATCACGCCGCGCGCCCTCACTGCCGCCATCGCCGATCCGGACCCAGCGGCAGCCAAACGTGCTTTTGAGGCGATGATGCAAATGGGCAAAATCGACATCGCAGCCATCGAAGCCGCCCGGCGAGGTTGACGTTGTTCACGGCGCCATATTTATGGAAAATTATGACTAGAAAGAAGTTAAGTCAGACCTACGAAGGCAGCATCGCCAAATGAAGTTGACTATCATAATTCCTTGCTACAACGAAAAAAACACCATTCGTAACATCATCGATGCAGTGCGTGCGGCGCCCTAGGGCGTGTCGTCAATTGACGGCACGCCCTACAACACCGAACGAATAAATTCAATATTGGGTAATCTGCCGCCCACTGCCTTTGAACGGAAAATGGCAGCAAAAGAACCTATTGCAGTGTCCGAAATTTCTTGACCACTACACATTACATCCATATGGCGAGTTTGTACCGCCTCTAACCAAGCTTGATGCTTCTGCCCAGCTTATACCTATGCAACTGTCCACGATCATCGATCTCCCCAGCTGCTCCGCCACTTTCAAGTAAGTGGCTCCGGCCGCAACTTTACGGCTGGATCACCGAGAATCACGTAGTTACGTGCGTCGTCACGGGCAATCCAGGTCGAGAGCAGCCTCGATTCATCAACCGAAAGATTAGATGCACGCCTTTCCAACAAGGCAGCGAGTTGCGTACTCAAAGTACCCCATTGCGCGTTGAGCATATCCGTCGCGTACCCGACTCGCATCCCCTTCATCAGCAAACCGATGACGTTGCGAAAGCCCTGCGTCTGCGGTGAACCGCCCGCCGACTGGAAGCTGGACGCCCAAGCCTTGTCGATGTGCCCGAGCGAGGCTAGCGCGCCGCGCGTCATCAGGACCTGTGGCAGGCGCGCCGTCATTGCGCTAGGAGCGATTTTCTTGGCGGTGCCGAGCTGGTTGAAGTTATCCATTTCGGGTGTGCCCGCCCCATAACAAGCAAAGAAAAAGTGAATCAGCCCGCTTACCTTGGCGTCGTCCGGCACATCTGACGCCGCGAACCAGTGCGACTGGTCAATCGGCGGAACGCCGGGCCAGTCGGCGCAAACCAGCGCCCCTTGGCTGTCGGCCTGCCGTTCGTCGCCGGACTTAAACGCCATGCCGTGCGTTCCGGTGAACAGAATCGAAGGCGTACCGTCCTCACCGCGCAAAATGGCCTGAAGATTTTTCTTAGACGCCGCTTCTTCGAAATAACGCTTTACCTTGAATCCATATTGGCTACCCAGCGCTGGCTTGGTTCCGTCCCCCAACGCCAGCGGCATGGCGACCTGATCTGTGAAAAGCTGTGTCGCCGCATCGAAGTCATGCCGCGTGGCAAACATGGCGATATCGCGCCTGGTGCTGACGGTCGAGTCCGATTCAAAGGCGACCACATTCTGCGCATATTGGCGGTATTCGTCCTCCGTGCGGAAATCGATACGGCCCACGGCTGCAACCAAGTCCAGCGAGTACTGGAAAGAAAACGGGATCTGGGACGGGGCGCCGACAATGGCAAGGTAGAAGGGCACACCATAGTCAGGATCGATCAAGTTAAGTGACGCGCCGTGGCGCTCCAACCAATCATTGGCGCTTTCCCCATTCTGGTAACCATCTTCGCCGTCGAAAATCCGGAAATGGCGACCGGCTTCACTCTGGCGCAGCGCAATGAGCGGGGCCAAAGCCTCACGCAATGGCACCGAATCAATCTCAGCCGCAAAGATCAATCCCCAGCCAGCTTGACTAAGATCGTCGGGGTTGCAGTCTGAAACTAAGCCAAAATGTCCACGCCCGCGCAGCACCAATTTGGACGTGACAACATTTCCCAGCGACTGTTGTGGATCGCCGCCTTGCATGAGGGCGGGCAGGTCAGCCGGCGCCAATCCTTCCAACGGTAATCCGGTATCGGCGGCTATTCCAAACGCGAACGCGCCAGGCGGGATATTTGCGTCTTTCATCGCGTCAGGCCGTCATCGCCGCTTGCCACAAGACGTGCGCCACTTCAGGTCCGTCGATATCGCTATGCGCGCCGGAGAGGCCGTCTCGTTTGGCGATAAAAGCGCTGCTTTCTAAGTTGTAGATGGTTTTTGCCGTGAAATCGTACTCGGCGTCGGCGGCCTTCATGATGTCGTCCTTGATGTCAAGTCCTTGAATGCCGAAGGTGCCGATGCCGCCAAACTTTGGCAATTCGGTCAGGTCGGTCAGATCCGCCAGACCAAAGGAAATCTGGTTGGCCACGCCAGCGGCCCAGGGATACAGCTTGCCTACGGCCAAATCATGGACCGAACGCGTCGTGACGATGGGCCCGCTCACCTTGCCGTCAGGCCGCAGATGGCAGAAGTATCCGGCTACACCGGCACGTACAGGGATCTCTTGCGCAAAAGCCCACAGCGACATGGCGCCCTGTACCAGCACACAGGAATCGACAGGCCGGCGCAAAAGACTGTTACCTTCAGGGCCACCCAAGCCGGCGCAGGTAACGATGCAACCGAAGCTATGACCCATAAGATGAATGCGGATGCCTGGCGCGGTGTCCTGGATCTTGTTGAGCAGCGGATGTAAGCCGTTTTCGCCGACGGTTTGTGCCCGCTTTTTCATGGTCCAGAACGTTAATTGCTGCAGCGGCGACAGCAGCCGGCTGAAAGACCCAGCCCCAAAAGAAACGCCAGTAAACGCATCCTTCACCGCCAGATCCGGATCGAAGCTCGCTCGATCTGCGGTAGAACCGCAACCGCCAAAACCGAGCGCCTGTTCCAGCTCAAGATAGGCTTCGCGGGCGAGCGGTGTGAGTTGAGTTTTGGCGGCATTTTTTGCCAAGTCAGCAAACAGCTTGGTCAACGCCACGCGCACCGCTGGCGAGTCGCCCAGGCGATCCGCATACAAATCCACATAGCTTTGCACCGACTGGCCAACCGGCGCGTCAGAGATGCTAAAACTCGTTCCCGATACCGGATTTTCGTCGCCCCATTCCAGGCTCGGCCAATGGAAGCCGATGTGAAATTCCTTGAATGTGCCCCGCTTCTGCACCATCTTCTGGCGATCTGCATCCAGTCTGGAGAACGCCCCGATCCAGCGGTCGTACTGGTCAAAAGCGGCGGGCATGTCACCTTTCCAGCCATGTGTCCAGATGAACACATCCGTCACGTTGGTGGTCTTGATTTCACCTAGGATGGTAGCGCTGATCGGACCTGAGACGACGTCGGGATCGCTGGCATTTTCGACGCCATCTTGATTGACGACGACCATGTGATACTTGGCATCAATTGCCGGAATTGTTCTAATTGGCATGGTTACTTACCTGTAGTGGCTTGATCGGATTATTCAATGGACGAGACTTGCTGCAGGGGTTGACCTCTCCTTCAACCGCTTTGAAAAATTTCAAACGCTCTGCCGGAGTGAACGAACTATTGTTTAAAAATGTACATGCTTTGTTAGCCCAGGAATCCAGGTTCAAGTCCCACAGTGCCGTAACATTCGCATCGCTCGATGTCAGCCAGCGTCCGTCGGCCGACATCGATAACGAGGTGATGGTCGAACTATGCACGTCCTGTACGAGAGGGACAGTTAGTTTATTTCCCGGATAGAGGATATACAGCTTTCCTTTGTAATCGCCAAGTGCCACCACACCGCTATCGCTACCGGCTATTGCAGAAATATTGATGGTCGAGTCGTCTTCAAATGCCGCTGCGGCTTGAGGCGATGTCGTGTCCACGGGAACGGACGATATGACGCCGACAAAATTTCCCATACTATCGCTGCTGGCCAATGCAGAGAAGTTGATCGCCGAGCCGTCAGCCAGTGCGGTCTCGGTCTGGGCTGGCGTCGCGCCAAGCCGAGCCGACGAAATGACCCCGGCGAAGTTCGCCATAAATAGCTGATTGCCTTGCGTGTCGAAAGAAATTGCCCGTATCTCGCCGCGGTACGCTTCACCGGGCACAAGTTTAGGTTCTGCACTCAGTACCGGGCAACCTTGCCCGTTTAAAGACACCGTCCATATGTTGACGATTTCCCCATTTACTGTGACCAGTTCGGCATGCTTGGGGCGAAACGCGATCAATTGAGTCTTCACGCCAGCCATTTTTAAAGGGTAATCGACACTGCATTTTCTGGCGCGAGCGTTTTCTGGAGAAATGGCCCATATCTTGATATTTCCCTGAGATGACTTGGAGTTAAGCTTGCTTAGCGCCGCGATGATTGAACCATCCACATTGGTAGTCATCGCCGTGATTTCATCGGATTGCGTTAACTCAAGGTCCTGCACATCCACCGGTTCCGCCATGCCACGACGTATAAGTTTGATCGTGTTGTTCTGGCCTGCGTAAAACAAGCTATTGGCGGGCGCCCACGCAATCGTGGCGATACCCGGCAAGCTGAAATGACGCGCCGCGTTGGGTCGACGTCCGGTCGATGGCTCAAACAAATTGATAATCAGCCCATCCGCACTGGCGGTTGCAATTTGCAGATTTCCATCGCTCTGAAGAAGTTGCGAAGCCGTGGTACCGGATGCGGGAAAGAACTGTCCCAGTGGGTGGCGCATAGCCTGCAAACTCACTGAAAAAATGTCACCCTTTTCCGTTGTGACCAACACACTGTCGCCAGTACGTCCCG
>JAZKIX010000135.1:11534-25898 GCA_040384645.1 Pseudomonadota bacterium
GCCATTTCAGGATCTGTCTTGGGCTTTGCTGCCTTGATCTGCTTGGGAACCTCGAGCAGAGTCATGACCGTAGCCTGTTGCTCCGTCCAGGGTAGCCACCACAATTTCAATCGGCCGTCCCAACCTGCCGATAGCAAACTGTCATTCTGCAAATACGTCAGATGCACGACGTTGTCCAAGTGTCCATCAACCATACCCTTGTGCATCCCGCTGGCGATGTCCCAAAAATGAATCTTTCCGGCGCGATTGCCTGCCGCCACGGTTTTCCCATCGGGACTCACTGCCACGCTATAGAAAGCGCCACGGAAATCGCCCTCCTTCGGTTCAGCCGCCAAATGCTTGTTGTCGATCAGCAAAACGCCGTCTTTGAGCGAAAGCAAGTTCACCCGTTGCTCCTCGCCAAACTCTGCAACCGCCAAGCGCCCTCCGTCAAAAGGTGCAATCGCTGACACAGTCGATGGCAAATGTAGCGCAGACACCAACCGCGGTTTGCCGGCTTGCGCCGAGGCGCGCCATACTGCTACTACCCCCTGGTCATTACCTGCCACCAAGACTGAGTCCAGGCTAACCAAGGCGCGTATGCGGCTGTGGGTCAAAGGCGCAAGTGGATGCGTCAAATCGAGCGCGATGTTTTTCTCGACCAATGCGCCTTTACCGATATCCCACATCGCAATTTCGCCGGAGAAGCCCGCCGTCGCCATCCGGCCATCGGGCAATAGTGCGACGCAACTGATACCGAATGGATGAACCGTCGCAAGCAGCTTGAAATCTGCGGTCCAAAGATCTTTGCCCGTTGCCATTTCCGAGACGGTCAATTGCCACTGCTCCTCGCTGGTTTCTTCAATATTGTGATAACCCGTAATGACGCGGTAACGCTGGTCCGACCATACCCTTAGTGACTTTTTCGTACCGAGAATTTCCATCTTTTCAATTTGCCGTGCCTTGTTGAGTTGTTCCGAGAGAACTGCGCGGAAATCGAAACCCACCTGAGCCGGATTCTCCCTTTGCAGATCCAACCCAGCGACAGCGGCGCGTGTCCCCATAGAGACACCGGGGTTATCACCCAAAATCGTCATCAAGGCCGTCTGCGTCGCCATAACATTGCCAACACTCAGGAGATTGGCCTTGGTCTTGATCAAGCTCCGTTGTGAGTAAATCAATCCGCAGGCCACGATCAAGAGTAAGCCGGCGAAAATAATAATGAGAAGTCGCTCTTTGCGTTTTTGCTCGCGATACGCCTGCACCATTTCCAGGAACTGCGCTTCATCTTCCGAGTAATCGTGCGTGGCGCTGGGCAGCGGAATGCTGTAGAAACTTGCGCGCGACAGCGACTTCAAAAATGTGGATGACCTGCCGCTCAGCTGCCAGGACCGTGCCAGCCTTTGCCATAGTTGCGAATTCTGAATACGCCATTTTTCAATACTGGCTCGCACTGGCACGGTTAAGCTGTCGTGCGACAACTCATACCACTCGCCATCAGGACGTATCAGTTCACGTATCAGGTGAGCGTCCAGCAATGAACGCAGCTCGTCCCGCGACGGCTTATCGGTTTCAGTGTCATCTACGGTCGCTTGCGCACGCAAGCCACTGGGTGTCATGAGCTTGCGCTCGATCCAGTCGCGCAGCTTGCGGGCTCGCGGATTCTTGGCGGCAGCCTGATCAAGAGTCTGGTCGCAATACGCTTCCAGCGCTTGCGCTGGCTTGTGTGTCTCAATATCAGCGACGGTGATCTCGGTGACCGCGCCTTTGCCTGACAAGTCCTTCCACAAGGCGGAGCATATGACTTGCAGTGGCACGGGTTCGACCGAGATCTCACGGATTTCAATCACGCCGTCGCGACCGCGCACGCGCGTCTCGCTCAGTTGTCGTGCCAGTTTTTGTGCAGCGTCCTCCTTGCCATCGACTGGGAACTGGACGCCCAGCGCTTGGGCCGGTCCTTTGATTGCCTGGACTGCTTGCGCAACACTTAATGGGGTGAGGCGAAATGAATTACTCAGCCGCGTCAGCACCAGTTCCCGGAACGGATCAAGCCAGGGGAAATACTCTTCCCGCATGCTCAGCACGAACCACACCGGCATGCTCTCGCAAGAGAGCAGTTCGCCCAATTGTCGGAAAAATTCACGCTGTTGCACCGTGCTGATGACCGGCGCGAAAATTTCTTCCGCTTGATCGATCACCATCAGCAAACGGGTCGGCCTGCGCCGATTCTTCGGCGCAGGAATGCGGGTAAAGTATTTTTGCAAAGTGTCGCCGGCACGAACCTCGCCGAAGCCGGCATCCTGCAGTTGAGCCAGCACTGTGCGCGTGACGCAATTGACTTCAGCCACATCAAGGCCGG
Organism: Pseudomonadota bacterium; assembly: GCA_040384645.1. Lineage (GTDB taxonomy): Bacteria > Pseudomonadota > Gammaproteobacteria > Burkholderiales > Burkholderiaceae_D > JAZKIX01. Next base: position 13,873 of record JAZKIX010000135.1, read on the forward strand.
CCCGCGCGTCCCACACGCGCACGACAGGCAATACGCGAAAACGGTCGCGCATCTTACGCAGCAAACCATTTTTCGCACGCAATACTGAAGTCTTGCCTGCGCCCGAAGACGAATAAAGCACCAAGATGCGGTCGGCAACGATGCGCCAGCGCAGTTCTTCAATCTCGGCATCGCGACCGAAGAGTACATTCCCTTCCGCGAAAGGGCTGGGTCCGACAAACGGAGAATTCATTGCGTGCGCCTCTTCAGTTCCGCTATGAAGGTGGCGACGTCGCCCCAATACAGCTTCAGCTTCGCCTTCGACTGTAGGTACTGCTCGATATACCGTCGCGCGCTGCCTGGATCGAGGATGCTATTGGGGTCGATCTGCACTGAGAAATGCTCATAGTCCCGGCGCAAGTCTTGACCTTCCAGCTTGAGCAGACTGCGAAACAGCACGCGGAATTCCCACGCCTCTGCCTGAAAGCCGACAAACAGCAGCGCGCTATCAGTCAAGCGATAGCGTACTGAGGGTGGAATTACGTCTTTAGTGGCAGCCACTGCAGTCAGGTAATCGAAGTACTGGTCCTCTGTCATGACCAGCGTACCGGGATCGGCTAGGTCGCCAAACAGCTTCACCACAATCGGGTTTTCTTTAGTCGGCCTGGCGCCCGCTTCCAATGCAGATTGACTCACATACTCTTCATCCAATGCGCGGGAAGCGGCATTCCATTGCAATAAGCGCACCCGGGGCACAACAGGTTTTCCTTGTTCCGTTTGTTCTTTCAGCGCATCGACCAGCAGATTGCTCGGATCGGTGGTGACATACACCGGCAACTTGTAGCCAGCCAGCACCCGATGGGGTTCCGATTCATCCGCGGCACGCAGCGCCCGGCCCACCGTCGACACCAGCTCGCCCAGTTGCGCCAGTACATCGTCCTCGTCCAGATGTAAAAAATGGGCAGGAACCAGCGGCCTGTGCTCCCTCAGCAGGTGCAAATAGACGTATTTGTAAAACTCACGCCGCGGAAAAGAACCTTCCTGCGACACTGACAAATACTGCGCAATTTGCGGCAGGTCTTCAGTGTCCCTGCCACTCATTGGATAGCGGAACGTCTCGCCCCAGCTTCTGGCCAGATCGCGGCGGGTACCCAGCAGCTTTTCCGCGACCGAGGCACCTAAGACTGGCGTGCAGGTGCGGGCACCGATGTTGCGCACGATGCGCGCCCAGGGATCGACGCCGTCCTGCGGCTTGCCGAATCCCGGTGAGTACCAGATGCGCGCACTGTCCAGCCGCGTGAAAACCACCGGCATCCACCAATCGGGCTGGTTGGCGATAAAGCTGCGTGCCGCAGCGGCAGCCCGGTCCACCTCGCCATGTTCAGCCAGTTCCTCAAAGAAGCGTGGCATGAACAGGTCCATGGAATCCATCGAAATATTGCCTTGCATCGCCAGCACCGCCGGCACGCCGGCATTGGCGAGCAGCGGGCCGAGCGAAGTCATGACATCGCTGCCGCGCTGCGCCGTGCCTGCGCTCTGGCACGAGCAAAGCACGACCAGGCTGGGCGTATTGTCCGGCTTGATCTGGTCGGCCAGATGCTGCCCATCCACCACGTCGCCGCTGCCATCCGGATTTTCCAGCAGCAATTTCGGGACACCGTGCTCTAGCACGCCGTGGCACACCAGGTAAAGAATGTCAGGCCCTGCTTTCAGGCCGCTCAGTAGCGCTGCCAGCGTGGCCGAACCACCCGAGCGCAAAAAGGTCTTTTCGATATTCGACATCGCATTGATGGCGGTGCCTGCTTCGGCATTCACGTCGATCGCTGCCTGCCCTTCTAGATCGGTCGGATTGGCAATGACGACCAGCGCCTTGATATTGGTTTGTGGGCGCAGCATCGGCAAGTATTGCCCCTGCGTGAACAGGTATCGCGAGAAGATGCTGCGACCGGCACACACCAGCGAACTATTGTCGCGCGGATCGGCCAGCGTTTCCCATCGCAGGCTGTGCAGCGCCGACAGCGCCGGGTCAATCTGCAAGCGCACCCGCAACTGCACGCCGGTCGCCTGGCTGCGTGCTTGTGCCGCGACCAGCGCATCACGCACGCCAACTGGGGCGAAAAGAGCCGCGCTCAAGGCTTGTCCGCACACGGCCGGATCGCCAGAAAAGAAAGCGCGATTGTTGGGATCGAAGTCGAAAAGGACCGGCGAGGTGATGATCGCTCCCGCGTCCAGCCGATGCCGGGTGCTGACCATGAACTGGTCTTGAGAATCCTTTTGAATATGGATCTCAAGCTCTGAATAGATTGGCATTGCGCTCCCTGAAAACCATCGATGTATTGCCGCTGTGGTGCATGTTTTATGTGAGCCGATTCGGTTTGCGGTTTGCTGTAATGCCGTACCGCAAGAAGGCTAGTGGAAAACTTTCTACTATTTTTACCAAAACTGCTTTAAATATACTCCATGCAGTATTTTTAAAGGCCCAATGAATACGAGCGGGTGATGGCACTTTTTTGCACATACCCCCTTACAACATCTTCTTGCAAGCTCAAATCACCTCGCCAGCCAACAAAATTTCCCTGACCTTTTCATATTCCTTAAGACGGGCAAAGTCCTGTTCGGTCGGCGCCTGAATGCGGCTCAGATCCATATTGTCTGTCACGTCTGCCAGCTTGACCACTCTGGCAATAGGATTTTTAACCGCACGCTGCGCGGCATCCACGCGCGCTTCGCCTTCAAACTTAGTCAATGCGCGTATCGCCTCGATGACTTCTGCCGCGAACCCTTCGGCGCTCAAATCGTCGAAAGTAACCGTCGTATCCTCAACCACATCATGCAGTACCGCCGCCATTCGTTCGTTGAGCGTGCGAACCGCAAGCATGATTCTGAGCGGATGGGAAATATACGGTTGCCCTACCTTATCGACTTGGCCAGCGTGCGCATTGGCTGCGATCTCGATAGCCCGTTCTAGCGTCGACATATGATCCCCCTTTACAATTTCACGCCAAGATGGCGGGATCGCTTCGATCAGTGCCGCTGCCTCTACCGTGGTCATTAACGCAATTGCGTAAGCTGTAATTGCGTATGCTCTGTTGGTCCAACAGTCTTGCAAGCTGGTGCATCAACCCGAAGCCACAAAGTTAAACTCGTGCCACTGAAACGATTGAACTTCAGCACAATATCAAAACAATTTAACCATGACCAATACAAGCCAAGAATTTGAAAACATCGAGCATCCGATTGATCCTGAAATACGTTCAGAGATCGAGAAATCACTTGCCCGCGTCGAACGTGACCACGCCGTAAAAGTACTGTTCGCCTGCGAATCTGGCAGTCGTGGCTGGGGCTTCGCCTCGCCCGACAGTGACTACGATGTGCGTTTTATCTATGTCAACCGGCTTGATTGGTACCTGACCGTTTTTCCGGGACGCGACGTCATCGAGCTGCCAATCAGTGATGTATACGATGTCAGCGGCTGGGATCTGCGCAAAGCGCTCGGCTTACTGAGAAACGGCAACGCCACGTTGGTGGAATGGCTTTCCTCGCCCGTTGTGTATATGGCTGACCAAAAATTCTTAAGCGATATCTGGCAAGCCGCGCAGCAAGTACACCGGCCGGAACGCTCTTTTTACCATTACCTTCATATGGCGAAAAAGAACTATCGTGAACACTTGCGCGGTGAAGTTGTACGCCTTAAAAAATATCTGTATGTACTGCGTCCATTGATGGCATGCCTTTGGATCGAACAGCAGCGCGGGCCGGTGCCGATGCGTTTTCAGGAACTGGTGGATGTGATGGTGACAGACGCTGCATTGAAAGCGGCAATCGGAGAACTGTTGATCATCAAGCGCCGCGCTTCAGAGGCCGAGCACGGCACGCCGATGCCAGTCATCAATCGCTTTCTTGAATTTCATTTGGAACGATTGGCAAGCGTTCCGACACTTGCCAGGCAAGATGATCCGAGCTTCGCTGTCCTTGATCAGCTACTGCATAACACAGTGCTTGATCAAGGCAAAACCTTTGTTTAATGAGGCTTTTTTGAATTCCAATGCGATTGCAGCCTCACAGTAGTATCAAACTCGAGAACCGCGACGCTCTCTCATCCAAGCCATTGCCAGCAATCCCAAGCCCATCAGCAGCAACGCAAGTTCTGAGACGGTCGGAATAGCGGCTGGTAGCGGCACGACAGCAGCCGCCAGTTGGAAACCCGTCGCATTGCTGCCAGGCGTGCCGCCGACCGCAGCCGGATCGTTGGTCACACCAGTCGATTCATTGGTACCATTCAGATCAGCGTCATAGGCAAAACTACCCTGATTGATCACCTGCACCGTATTGCCGGCCGGTATCGACGAGTCGATTGTCGCAGTGATCATGATGGTCACGCTGCCGCTGGCGGGAATGCTGCCATTCCACGTCACCGTGTTGGTGCCAACGCTGGCCACTGCGGTGCCGCTGCTTGCCGTGGCGCTTACCAGGATCAGGCTGGCCGGAAGTACGTCGGTAAATTCATTGCCGGGATTATCTGCCGTCGCCGCATTGCCGGCATTGGACAACACGATGGTATAGCTCACGGTGCCGCCACGGACAAAACTGCCGCTAACTACCTTGGTGGCGGACACCGCCACACCATTCACGGTAAACACGGTCGGATCATTGGCGCCGCCTACTGCCGGGTCATCAGTAGACACCGCAGTTTCGTTTGTGCCATTGAGATCGGTGTCGACGCTGACGGTGCCTTGGTTGCTCACGACGGTGCCGCTGGCAGCTCCTGAGTTGACCGTCGCGGTGATCGTCATGGTGACGCTGCCGCCGGCAGGAATGCTGCCGTTCCAGCTGACGGTACCGGTGCCGGTGTTGGCTACGGCAGTGCCCGCACTTGCATTGGCGCTGACCAGCGCGAGCGCTGCGGGCAATAGGTCAGTGAATTCATTGCCGGCGTTGTCAAGCGTCGCCGCCGATCCGCTATTGCTCAGCACCACGGTGTAGGTAACGGTGTTGCCGGTCGAAAAGCTGCCGCCCACAGTCATACTACCGCTCACACTGGCGCTCTGGACCACGAATGCAGTGGGATCGGTGGCTCCGCCCACAGCCGGATCGTCGGTCATTGCGGTCGATTCGTTGCTGCCGTTGCCATCGGCATCATATGACACCGTTCCCTGGTTGCTGATCGTCGTGCCTTGGGTGCCGGCATTGACCGTCGCGTTAATGGTAATAGTGACGCTGCCGCCCAGCGACGCCAGCGAGCCGTTCCAGGTGGCGGTGTTACCGGCTGTCACTGCCGTACCGGAGCTGGCATTGGCGCTAACCAGGGTCAGGCCGGCGGGTAAAACATCGCTGAATTCATTGCCTGCGTTGTCAGCTTGCGTTGCCGTACCGCTGTTGGACAAGGTAACCGTGTAGGCGACCATACTGCCAATCGTGTAAGTGCCACTGACCGTCATATTGCCGCTCACATTGTTACTCTGCACCACGAATGTGGTCGGATCGGTGGCGCCGCCCACGCCGGGATCGTCGGTCACTGCGCTCGCTTCGTTGGTACCATTTAAGTCGGCATCGTAATCGTGCCTTGGTTACTGATGGTGGTGGCGCTGTTGATAGCGGCGGTGATGGTGATGGTGACGCTACCCCCAGCAGGAATACTGCCGTCCCATGTCACGGTATTGGTGCCGACTGCCGCAGTTGCGGTACCTGCTGTGGCATTGGCGCTCACCAGCGTCAAGCCGGCAGGCAGCACGTCAGTGAATTCATTGCCGGCATTGTCGGCTTGCGCAGCCGTACCGCTGTTGGACAAGGAAACTGTGTAGGTGACCGTGCCACCAAGCGAGAAACTGCCGCTGACGGTCATGCTGCCGCTCACGCTGGCGCTCTGGACCACGAACGCAGTGGGGTCGGTGGCCCCGCCCACAGCCGGGTCGTCGGTCATTGCGGTCGATTCGTTGCTGCCGTTACCATCGGCATCGTATGACACCGATCCCTGGTTACTGATGGTCGTGCCATGGGTACCGGCATTGACAGTCGCGGTGATGGTGATAGTGACACTGCCGCCGAGCGGCGCCAGCGAGCCGTCCCAAGTCACGGTGCTAGCGGCTGTCGCTGCGGTGCCGGAGCTGGCAATGGCACTGACTAAGGTCAGGCTGGCAGGTAATACATCGGTGAATTCATACCCTGCGTTGTCGGCTTGGCTGACGGTGCCGTTGTTGGTCAGGGTTACGGTGTAGGTCACGGTCTGTCCGACACTGAAGGTGCCTGAGACGGTCTTGGTGGCAGCAACAGCGACAGTCGGTGTAAAAAGAGCAATATCGTAGTGGACTGGCGTGACCAGCATCGACCATGAGTTCAATGTTCCGGTATCGCCCCCAGCCTGATCGGAAACCAGCATGCTCCAGGTACCTTGGGTACTCTTGCCGTCATAGCGAGACAGATTACCTACCGGGTCTGCGGGGCCGAAGCCGGCAAGGTCTGCCCACGGTCCATTAAACACCGGCAACCAGGATTGGGTATAAGGCGCTGCAGCATTAGGTGCTTGTACCATGTCATTGCCGGCAACGAGAGGCAAGTCGTCGTCGATGACCATGTTGGTGATATTGTCGCCGTCCCCGCCGCCCGCTACCATTCCGCCAATCAATCCCATCAGGTCTACACCCAACGCGTCCGGCGAGCGCAACATGGCAGTTAAGTCGCCTGGGAAAGTGTGGCTAATGCTATCGATACGAAAATCCAGATCTGCAATCACAAAATCGTCGGTAATCGTTATTTGGTGAAACACGCCGCGTGCCTGTAGATCTGGAATGGCGAGTGCCAAGGCCGGGCCATTGGTATAGGTGACGACCGGATCGGCGCCGTTCGCAGTGCCGACGCGAAGCCGGAACGAGGTCGATGTAGTACCAAGGTTGGAAACCGTCGTCACCATGAAATCAATCGGGGCGCCGGCCGTCATGGACGACGCCACGGTAAACGTGAAGGTATCGCCAGTAGCACTGCCCTGCGGCGCAATCGCGCCATAGGTCGAGGTATCGTCGTAAATCGTGACGCCGGGCGTCGATGTCGTCAGCGTGGCTGTTGCACTGGTCGCCGCCTTAGCTGCCGCACGCCAGGGATTTGTCAGCTTCACCGTCATCCTGACGGCTTCGCCCGGATCGATGGCGCCATTGTTATTGGATATGCTGTCATCGATCGTCACATCCGTCATCGGATTGACGACATCAAGGAACGGTACGGAAAATGATTCGTGCACTCCCATATGGCTGGCTATATAACCATACATTACGTTGAAAGGCGTACGGGCGCCATAGCCCAATCCGCGGTCGGCAAAACTACCCCAAACCGATGCTTCATTGGCGCAGGCATTGGTCACGCAATCGGTCTGGAACAGCGCATCACGCGCCTCGGTGAAGCTCGGGTCGATCGGCGTCATCTTCAGCGCATCGGTTACCAGTTGCAGCATTGTTTGGTTGCCGGTCGGGACATCGCCATTGGCACCGGCCGGGTCGGCGATGATCCGGGCGCGCGCGCCCCACAAGCTTAGCGCCCATACCTCGCCGCTGTTATTGCCTCCCATCCCGCCCTGATTAGCGACAGCCGTAAGTGGCGTCGGTGCAATACCGCCGGAAAGGTTCAGAGTCACATCATCCACGTCAGCCCAGGTCAAAGGATTGACGCTATGGTCGGTGCTGTAGGGAAAGCGGCGCCTTCCATAGACATAGTTATCCATAAAGGTTGTTACACCACCTAGCTTAAAGCCAAGGTAGGCGCTAAACGGATACATCCCGTCCGGATCGTCGGCATTGGTATTGTTGAGCAAGGACAAAGCATAAAAATCGCTCCAGCCTTCGGCCATCCCTTTTCCCGGATCCCAGTTCAGTCCGGCGCCGTTGCCGATGAGGCGACTGCTCAGGCCATGACTCAATTCATGCAAAACGGTCTCGGCATCCAGGCTGCCTTCGCGGTCGACAGTCGGGCCGATAAAACGGAACATCTGCATCCGTCCCGAAGTGCCATCCGGAGGAGTGGAAAAACTAGCACTGTCGGTGCTGGAACTGTCTTGCATATCGGCCAGCACACGATCATTGCCGAGTCCCATGCCGCTGAAATTGGTTTGCTGGAAATTGCCAGCCGCCTCGTCAAAGCCAAGTGCGAACAATTTGTCGTGATACCAGTTAGTCAGGTAAAACAAATTCGTGATAGCACCACGTCGGAATTGGTCGACAGCCAGTGTGCCGTTATTGCCGTTGCCGGTAGGGGTCTGGCCAGCTTCCGGATTGCCGCCTTGCGGCGATGGCAGGAAGTTGGTCTCGAAGTTGCGCAGCGTCGTACCCAGGAAATCCCGGTTGCGCGAATTGGCGTCTGGATTGCCGGTTGGACGGCCATTGCCATCGAGCACACTGCTCGCCGCCGTATCGCACTGATTCGCGCCGCCTGCTCCTGCGCCGCCTACCCGATCCATGCAAACCAGCGCGTTATTGCCCAGCGTTTGGGTTTCATTGGCGGTACAGATACCGCCGGGACAATCCGCGATCCAACCGTTGGGGCTGGCCGTGGCGTCCATCGCCGTATGCATGCTGACGATGGTCGGGGCGATACCGGCAGACTGGGTGCCGGCACCCACCACCGCCGTGCTGGGCGACTGCGGTGCAGGGCTGTCGGCGGGAGTTACGCCGTCAGCCTGGACATAAACTCGAAAGCGTGCATCGTGCGTCGAAACATATTCGCGCATGCCTTTGCGCCATAACAACTCGCCGCTTTCGGCGTCGATAACGGCATACCAATCCTGCTCTCCGGTGGTGAACACCACCAGCGACCAGGCCGGCACCAATACACCCGGTGCAAGGGGGAACAAGACCTGGCGCGCCGTGATCGGCCCGGCGGTGTAGCCGTCGCTGCCAATCAGTTCGATCCTTCCGCCGCTGTCGGTCGTGACGGTAAAACTGGCTGGGTCAATGGTCTTGCCTTCGGCAGCCAGCAAGTTGGCAACTGCTGCTTCCGGTGTCATGAACTGGGCGGCACTGGCCGATTGTGCGACTACACGGGCATTGGGAATGATCAATCCCACACCCTTGACCAGGCGACCATCCCGATCCATTAGAAATCGGGTTTCGCCCTGGAACACTGGCCGGCCATTGACCTGCTGTTCCACCCGCAGCATGCGCAAGCCGCTGCCGCCGCCGGCACTATCGCCGAGCACGACCAGATCGCTCATATCGGTGGCAGTCAGGCCGAATATATCGCGGTTTTGCTGGAGGTAGTCGCGCACGATGGTCTCGCCGCTTTGTCCTGGCGCAGAACCGGTCAGGGCGCCACGTTTATTGTGTATGGATGCGGGGCCGCCCGTCAGAGGCGATAGCTTGACTTCAAGATCAGGTTGGGTTCGCGAGCGCGTGGCGACTGCATCGGCAATGGCACGCGCGGTTGGCACAGCGGCCATGCCTGCGTCACGCATCGCGCTTTGCCTGGCGCCAGTGGCGACGCCGTTACTGCTGGCGCGAACCCGGACGTCGAACATCAGCGCAGGCTTGGATTTGTCGGGGAGCGGCTCGGCCAACGCCAACCCGGGTACTGTACCAGCGACCAACAACACTATGCCGCCGCAACGGGCCAGTCCATTCCTGATTGTGCTATTCAATTGGTGCATCCCCGTAATATGCGAGGCGCTTTCCAGGTCAGGCTTGGTGTTCGATAGATCGAAAGCCCTGGCACGCCGCTGCGATTATTTTTGACTGTTTACACTGGCACATCGACGGTTGTCATGATGCCCAGAACACAAAGACATTTACTCGAAACCGGCGAAGCTGATTGCGGACTGGGATGAAAACTGCGGCACATTGAAGATCGGAAGTTCTACAAAGCAATTGAATATATGCAAAATCGCTTTTGATTATATCGAGATTGTTTTTGCAACCGCATAAAATAATGCAGTGTCTAATACCCGCAACAAACGTGCCAAAATGATAACCAAAAAGGTGCAGCTGAGAAATTTTGCGGGACGATACCCACCCATCTTCAGAACCATTATTTTTGTAACCAGCTCACTGCCCGTCGAGCTTCGCTCGCGATAAACCTGTCATTCAAGCACCTTTATCGGCATCGCCACTTCACAGTTGATTGCAAGAATATTGCCTCAGTGCAGAAATAACCCAGCGCCACGCCTGTCGCTGCAATTCAAAGCAGATGTTTCGATTGCTCGATCCAGGTCGGATCGACGGCGTTCCAGCCAACGTCCCGGCTTACAAAAGCATGACTAAAATGCCATCGACATTCCCCACTGCGCCGGTGTCATTAACGAATACACTGGCAAGCTCGCATCATCAAACGAAAGTGTCAGCCATGCCCGTCATCACCAATATCGAAGATTTGCGCCTGCTCGCCCAACGCCGCGTGCCGCGCATGTTTTACGATTACGCCGATTCCGGCTCGTGGACCGAATCGACCTACCGCGCCAACACCAGTGATTTTGCTTCGATCAAATTCCGCCAGCGCGTGGCCGTCAATATGGAAAACCGCAGCCTGAAAAGCAGCATGGCCGGGCAAGACGTGGCGATGCCGGTCGCGCTGGCGCCGACCGGATTGACCGGCATGCAACATGCCGATGGCGAAATCCTGGCCGCCAAAGCGTCTGAAAAATTCGGCGTGCCATTCACCCTCTCGACACTGAGCATTTGCTCGATCGAAGACATCGCGGCCCACACCACGGCGCCATTCTGGTTCCAGCTCTACATGATGAAAGACCGTGATTTCATGGCGCGCCTGATCGAACGGGCCAAGGCGGCGCGCTGCTCTGCGCTGGTGGTCACGCTGGATTTACAAGTGATGGGTCAGCGCCATAAAGACATCAAAAACGGCTTGTCGGCACCGCCGAAACTGACTCTGCCCAATATCCTCAACATGATGACAAAGCCGCGCTGGTGCCTGGGCATGCTGGGTACCAAGCGCCGCAGTTTCGGCAACGTGATCGGGCATGCCAAAAACGTCACGGATATGGCATCGCTATCATCTTGGACCAGCCAACAGTTCGACCCGGCACTGTCATGGGCCGATATCGAGTGGATCAAGCAGCGCTGGAATGGCAAGCTCATCATCAAAGGCATAATGGACGCCGACGACGCCCGCCTCGCAGTCGCCTCCGGCGCCGATGCGTTGATCGTGTCGAACCACGGCGGCCGCCAACTCGACGGCGCGCCCTCGTCCATCAGCGCCCTGCCTGCCATCGTCGATGCCGTCGGCCAGCACATCGAAGTCCACCTCGACAGCGGCATCCGCTCCGGCCAAGACGTGATCAAGGCGCTCGCGCTGGGCGCCAAAGGGGTCTATATCGGCCGCGCATTTTTATATGGCTTGGGTGCCATGGGGGAAGCTGGCGTCACCACCTGCCTGGAAATTATTCGCAAGGAACTCGACCTGACGATGGCGTTTTGCGGCGTGACCGATGTACAAAAAGTGGACCAGAAGATCTTGCTGCCGGGCTCGTTTTAAGCGGGTTCAAGGCATGCTGCGGGCGCCCATCAGTGCCGCAAGCAGATCAAAAACGGCCGCCGAAACTGAAAACATACTCCCGCCTGTATTTTATTTTGGCCAATGAATCCGAGCGCAGTAGGCATTTTTTAGCCATATACCCCCACACAAACTGATAATTCAACGAGCTTGCAAGTTATTTTTAGGGTATGCGGGGCCGCCCAAGTTACGCATGCCAGGCACGGTCACGGTCAAGCGCGTTGCAATTGCATAAATCCGACAACTCTTAACAAAAGCAAAATTTTCTGCACGGCATTGCAAGCGCATGATATATCTGAGGCCGCTCTCGGCTAGAGCGATCTGCTGCGGTTCGACAGAAATAAAAATGTTACTAAAATGACAAACAACCGGTCGCGGCGGACTTGTATTCGACGCTGTCCGTCCAATCCAGTCCAGTCCTGTCTAAGGGAGCATCCATGAAGCGCGCCGTTTCTATGTTGGCCAAGTTGGGCAAGTGCATCACCTTATTGTCATTTGTTTTGATCTCTTTTGGTGCCGGCGCTGCGCAGTTGCGGATTCTGATGGATACCGATAACAACGCCGGC
>JAZKIX010000135.1:25908-26348 GCA_040384645.1 Pseudomonadota bacterium
ACGCCGGCACTGGCTGCACCGTGCTGCTGCCGGACGCCATTCACAGCTTCAGCGGTGTCGAGGTGATTCTCGATACCAACCTCGACGCCACCATCAGTCCACCCACCGTCACCAGTGTCACGCAACAAACCTGCCTCACCTTGCCGAGTACGTTTAGCGCACCGTCGTTACTGAGCGCGGGAGGCTGGAACGTCGGACTGGGGACTGGGACAAGTGGCTACAACGTCATCGAGACTGTGTTTCCGATGGCGACGCTGTCGGGAACCCAGCGCCTGGGCTTTATCTATACCGATTCGTTGACCGGCAGCGATGTCGTGGTAAGCACGAACGACAGCTTTGGCGGCCCGCCCATCAGGCTCGCCTTGAATGCGACGGCGGTAGATATTCCGACGCTGGCCGATGCCGGCCTGCTGTTTTTGGCGCTACTGATTGCCGGTGTG
>JAZKIX010000135.1:26358-28043 GCA_040384645.1 Pseudomonadota bacterium
CTTGCACCGTCACAAAGCGTCGTCCATGTTGACAGTTGCTGTGCTGGCGTTCGTCTTGACGACTTCGACATGGGCTGCAATCGTGATCGATGGCCTGATCGCCGATTGGGCGGGGGTGCCTATGCTGGTGTCGGATACGACGGGGGAAGCGTCGCCCGGCAGTGACATTTCTGCAGTGTTTGCCAAGGTTGAAGGCAACAATCTGTTTTTCCGTGCCGACGTGATGACCGGCCCGATGACGGTCGGGCAGACGGTGAGCTTTACCTCGTCCGCGCCAGCGGCGGCGACGATTGCCGGGGCGACGTATAACGTCACTGCCGCCGCTAGCTCAGGCCTACCCGTTGCGCTGACCATCGACGCCACTGCCAGCGCCGTGTGCGCCATCACCGGTTCGACGGTGTCATTCACTGGCGTCGGCACCTGTGTAGTCAATGCCAATCAGGCTGGCAACGCCAGCTTTAATCCAGCGGCCCAAGTGCAGCAATCCTTTGCGGTAACCCAAAGCATGCAGACGGTCAATGTCACATCGTCTCCACCGGTCGCGGCGGCAGTTGCCGGGGCCACGTATACCGCAACCGCCACCGCAAGCTCCGGCCTGACTGTGGCGCTGACCATCGACCCTACTGCCAGCACCGTGTGCTCGATCGCCGGCTCGACAGTGTCATTCACAGCCGTAGGTATTTGCACCATCAACGCCAATCAAGCGGGCAACGCCACCTATAGCGCGGCGCCACAGGTGCAACAATCCTTTGCCGTCGCGCAAGGTTCGCAAACGGTGAGTTTTACCTCGTCCACACCGGTCGCGCCGACTGTGGCTGGGGCAACGTACACCGTCACTGCAACGGCTAGCTCTGGCTTGAGTGTGGCGCTGACCATCGACGCCTCTGCCAGCGCCGTGTGCGCTATCACCGGCTCGACGGTGTCGTTCACAGGCATGGGCACTTGCGTGATCAATGCCAATCAAGCTGGCAACGTCAACTTTAATGCGGCGCCCCAGGTTCAACAAACTTGCAGCGTCAATTGCCAGACCATCACCTTGACCAATCCAGCCACGAATACCGGTACGGCAAGCACTGCTTTCAGCCAGACCGTCACGCAGAGCGGTGCAGCTGGATCGGCCACTTTCACTACTGCCAGCACGCTGCCGGCAGGCCTGACACTCAGTAGCGCTGGTGTGCTCTCGGGCACGCCGACGCAAACCGGCACCTTCCCGATCGTCACCACGGTGACCGATGGCAACGGTTGCACCGGAACCGGCTCGACCTACAGCCTGATGATCGGCTGCCAGACCATCAGCTTGACCAACCCGGCCAACGGTAGTGGCACGGCCAGTTCAGCCTTCAGCGAAACGGTCACGCAGAGCGGTGCAATTGGATCGGCGACCTTTACCCACACGGGTACGCTGCCAGCCGGTCTGACTCTCGCTGCTAACGGCGTGCTGTCGGGCACGCCAACGCAAACTGGCTCCTTTCCGATCGTCACCACGGTGACAGACGGCAACGGGTGCACCGGCACCGGCTCGACCTACAGCCTCGTGATCGGCTGCCAGACCATCACTTTGACCAACCCGGCCAACGGTAGTGGCACGGCCAGTTCAGCCTTTAGCGAGACGATCACGCAGAGCGGTTCGATTGGATCGGCGACCTTTACCCACACGGGTACGCTGCCAGCCGGTCTGACTCTCG
>JAZKIX010000136.1:0-395 GCA_040384645.1 Pseudomonadota bacterium
CAAACCAGCCTGCCCAGCATCGAACAAATTGAGCGCGAACTGGCGGGCAGCAGCTATATGGAAGACAACTCACCATGAGCGATTAATGGGCATCGGCCTGACGCAATAAGCCTTGCACCGTCGGCGCCAGCCGTTCAGCCAGCGCCTGGTCCAGAAATCCAATGCGGGTGCGCCGCTGCAAAATATCTTCTGCGCTACGTGCCATTTCGTGACTGACGGCGTAAGCCACATCGGCTTCGGTATAGCCAAACTCCGGCGTCAGCAAACCATCGGCGCCCGGCAAGCGTCTGCCACGCCCAGACATCTCGCCTCCCAGGATAATCAGACCATGTTGATTGCCGCCTTCGCCGCCGCTCTCCTGACCCAGACTCCCGCTGCGGCAGCCCAGGACCGTT
>JAZKIX010000136.1:405-10546 GCA_040384645.1 Pseudomonadota bacterium
GGCGCCCGGCAAGGCCCTTACCAGAACGTCATCAGTGCCGTGCGCACCATGCAAATCGGCAGTGTCCAGATTGGCGCCTTTCTCGACGTATGACTCTTTATATCCATGTAAATGTAGCGTCGGGGTCACACAGGCACGCGCCGGCAAACTGGCAATACGCGCCGCCAGATTGACGGTTTGTTCTGCCATCAACCGGTAGGTGGTCCACTTACCGCCGGTGACGGTGACCAAGCCGGACTCGGCGGCGATGATGGTGTGCTCGCGCGACAGTGCAGAGGTTTTGGCACCGGCCTGATGTTCGCTATGCGGATCGACCAAGGGGCGCAAGCCGACGAAGCTGCTTTTGATATCGGCGCGGGTGAGTGGCCGTGTCAGGTAGCGGTTGGCGGTTTCGAGGATGAAGTCGATTTCACTCTCGAACGGGCGCGGCTCCAGGGGAATATCGTCACGCGGCGTATCGGTGGTACCGACGATCACGCGGCCATGCCACGGCGTCATAAACAGCACGCGGCCATCGGAGGTTTTTGGCACCAGCAGCGCTTGCGCCGACGGCAAGACGGCGCGGTCAAATACCAGATGCACGCCTTGGCTCGGACTGAGCATTGGTTTAGCGCCGACGTTATCCATCTGCCGCACGGCATCGACCCAGACGCCGGTAGCGTTGATGACGACTTTGGCGCGCAGAGAGAATTGCTCGCCGCTTTCGGCATCTTGCGCCAGCACGCCGGCCACTTTGCCTGACTCTTTGATCAGACCGGTGACCTTGCAATAATTGAGCGCCACCCCGCCCTGGTCGAACACGGTGCGCATCAAGGCAATGGCCAGCCGGGCATCGTCGAATTGGCCGTCGAAATACAACACGCCGCCTTTTAATCCTTGGCTGCGAATGGTGGGTAAAGCGGCCAACGTGTCGGCGCGCGATAGGAAGCGGCTGCGACTCAAGCCAAGCTTGCCGGCCAGCAGGTCATACACTTTCAAGCCCAATCCATAAAACGCCTGTTCGCCCCATTTGTAGGTGGGAATCACGAAGCCCAGTTCATGGAATAGATGCGGCGCATTTTGTTTGAGCAGGCCACGCTCACGTAGCGCTGCACGCACCAGCGCGATATCGCCCTGCGCCAGATAGCGCACCCCCCCATGCACCAGCTTGGTCGAGCGCGACGAGGTGCCCTGGGCGAAATCGTGCGCTTCCAGCAGCAAGGTGCGGTAGCCGCGCGAGGCGGCGTCGACTGCGGTGCCGAGACCAGTGGCGCCGCCGCCGATCACAATCACATCCCACTCGATTGACTGGCGCAATTGCTGCAAGACGGTGGCGCGATCCAGCGCTGCAGCGGGGCCGAACAAGGGCGTCACGGCGTGTTTCCAGGGGCTGCACCCGGGGTGGCACCCGACATGACACCCGGCGAAACATCATCGCGCGCCCAATCCCTGGCGCGCTGCACCGCGCGTTGCCATTGGTGGCGCATGGCGGCACGCTGGTCTTGCTGCATGGCGGGTAGGAAATGGCGCTCGACTTGCCATTGCGCCGCGATTTCTTCCTGTGAGGTCCAAAATCCCAATGCCAGACCAGCCAGATAAGCGGCACCAAGGGCGGTGGTTTCCGTGATTTTGGGGCGCACAATCGGCACGCCAAGAATGTCGGCCTGGAATTGCATCAGCAAGTCATTGCGCGCCGCGCCGCCATCGACCCGCAATTCGATCAAATCGACTTGCGCATCTTTTTGCATGGCGTCGACCAGGTCGGCGCTTTGGTACGCGATACTTTCTAACGCGGCACGCGCGATATGGGCGCGATTGGTGCCGCGTGTCATGCCCAGTAAAGTGCCACGTGCATACGGGTCCCAATGCGGTGCGCCGAGGCCGGCAAAGGCTGGCACCAGCAACACGCCGCCATTGTCGGGCACCGAGCGCGCCAGTGCTTCTACTTCGTCGCTGCTCTGGAGTATGCCGAGGCCATCGCGTAACCATTGCACCGTGGCGCCAGCCATGAAGACGCTGCCTTCCAGCATGTAACTTGGGCCCTGTTGCCCGACGCGCCAGCCTATGGTCGAGAGCAATTGATTGTTTGAATCGATCACGCGGGCACCGGTATTCATCAGCATGAAACAACCGGTGCCATAAGTATTTTTAACCATGCCGGGCCGGTGGCAAGCCTGGCCAAAGGTAGCCGCCTGCTGGTCGCCGGCGATGCCTGCCAGTGCAATCGGCGCGCCAAACAGCGATGCCTCGGTATGGCCGACCAGCCCGCTGCTGGACACAATTGTCGGCAAGACTGCGGCGGGAATATCAAATAGCGCCAGCAATTCTTCATCCCACGCTTGCGTGTGGATATTGCACAGCATGGTGCGTGACGCATTGCTGACATCGGTGATATGGGCGCCGCATAATTTGAAGGCCAGCCAGCTATCGATGGTGCCAAATGCCAGTTCGCCACGCTCGGCGCGCTGACGTGCGCCGGGTACATGATCGAGCAACCAGGCCAGCTTGGTGGCGGAGAAATACGCGTCCAGCAGCAAGCCGGTTGTACGCTGGATCAGCGGCGCGTGACCTTGCGCCTGCAATCTGGCACAGGCATCGGCAGTGCGCCGGTCTTGCCACACGATGGCATTGGCCACCGGCTCGCCGCTGCGCCGGTCCCACAGCACCGTGGTTTCGCGCTGGTTGGCGATGCCGATGCCGGCGACCTGCCCTGCACCGACGCCGTTTTCTCGCAACACGGCACGCGCCACTGCCAATTGGCTGCGCCAGATTTCTTCGGCATCGTGCTCGACCCAGCCCGGCTGCGGAAAACTCTGGCCAAATTCCTGCTGCGCACTGCCGCAAATACTGCCGCTGCGGTCAAACAGGATGGCGCGTGAACTGGTAGTGCCTTGATCGAGGGCGAGAATATATTGGCTCATCGGCGCGTGTCCCTAAGGTTTTGCATGAGGAAGATAGTGCGTTTGAATCTTACTGTATTGAAAGCGGCAGATGGCTTGAAAGGTCTTTTGGCGCTGCCGGGAAGGCATTTCAGCCTATAAATATACTCACCCATGTATTTTAATTAGCCCAATTAACACGTGCGGCGTATGGCATAAAAGTCAACATACTCCCCCACATCTAACCATTTTCCGTTGCTGGAAAGACAGAAAATTCAAATACGCAAGAAAATCCGGTACGCTGGCGCATTGGCAATTGCCCCGCTACGGGCAAACAATCCCAGTGTGCATCAGGCGGGTAGAGCCGGTATTATTGAATGCTAACTTTTTCAACGATTTGCGCCAGCGGTCCGCATGACAGGGCGCGCCAACCGACCCGCGACAAGAAAAACCCGAATTAGCCCCTAATTCGTCCACTTATGCGTCCACTTATGAGCCAACTTATGATCCGACTTAGGCCTCTTCAACCACACCTCTTCACCCTCGGTCTGGGCATTTTTGCGCTGGGCGCAGTCGCAACCGAAGCGGCGGCGGCCACTCGCAGCGTCGGCGCAGGCAAGACTTACGCAATGCCATGCAGCGCCTTTGCCGCAGCAGCCGATGGCGACACCATCGAAATCGAGGGCAGCCAGACTTACCAAGGCGATGTGTGCGGCATTACCCGCAACAACCTGACCATCCGCGGCGTCAACGGCCGTCCCAAGATCGATGCAAACAATATGCAGGCGATGGGCAAAGGCACCTGGGTCGTCATCGGGAATGGCACCATCATTGAAAACGTGGAAATGTTCGGTGCCAAAGTGAGGGATAAAAACGGTGCCGCGCTGCGTCTCGATGGCCATCATTTGACGCTGCGCGGCAGTTATCTGCACGACAATGAAAACGGCATCTTGACCAATAACGACGGCGTTTCCGACATCGTGATCGAGAATTCCGAATTTGGCCACAATGGTTACGGCGACGGCTACTCGCACAATCTGTACGTCGGCCACGTCAACAGCCTGATTTTTCGCAACAGCTATTCGCACGATGCCAAGGTCGGCCACAACCTGAAATCGCGCGCAAAATTCAATACCATTTTGTACAGCCGCTTTTCCAGCACGGCGCCCGGACAAGGCAGCCCCAGCGGCCAGCCCAGTTATGAAATCGATTTGCCCAATGCCGGCACCAGCTATGTGATCGGCAATGTGATTGAACAGCCAGCATTGAACCAGAATCCAAACCTGCTGGGCTATGGCGAGGAAGGCGCGACCAACCCCGGCAAAGACTTGTATGTGGTCAACAATACCTTCATTAACGACAATGCCTCGAAAGGCAACTTCATCCTGGTGGGTAGCACAGTCGGGGTGCCGGTCCTGATCCAAAACAATATTTTTGCCGGCGCCGGCACCCTGACTAATCAAGCCAATGCCATCAAGCAGTCGAACCATCAATCTGCAGTGCCTGCCTTCATCAACCGCGCCACCTACGATCTGCGGCCCGCGCCCGGTGCACCGATGATCAATGCAGGTACGGCGGCAGGCCTCTCGCCACTGGGGTTTTCCTTGACGCCGACGGCGCAATACAAACATGTCGCAGCATCTGAAGCGCGCCCTGTCGCCAGCGTTATTGACATTGGCGCTTATGAAGTCGGCAGAAGTCCTGGCGCGAACATGACGCCGACCACCTTCTTATTGCTGGACCAATAGCAGACCTATTGGCGCGCAACCCGGCATCGCCCTGTCCAGCCTATTTCTAGGGTTTCTGAATGAGCCAGCTACAGGCAACCAGATAACAGCTTGCTGATGCGAGACAGGCGATGACGCGAACATGATTCCAGAAAGTCCATTTGGGAAAGTAGCTGTTTTTCCAGTAAAAAGCCGCTTCGGCAAGCGCGTGATCCATCCCGTCAAGACGCGTATTCATCGGTACATTGACGGCACCGCTGACGCCAAATACGCCTATCAGTAAAATCATGCCCCCCGCCACAATGAGACCCGATGCCGGGTGTTTAAGGTAAATCCCGGCATAACCAACGATCAATAACGACAGCGCAAACATACTCAGTAGCAAAACCCCAAATATTGAGTGCATCACTTCGCGATTGATCACCTGCATCACTTCAACGCCAGCGGACGTACTGGCCCTGTCCAGCGATCGCATGACAAAGTCCGAGAAAGTCAGAAAAACACCGCCCAAAACGGCGCTGGCGATGCTCGATAATGTGAGCGTGACAAGGATCCAAGGGGACATGATGGGATACTTTCAATACGATTATTTAGAGGAATTCCATACGCCAGAAGCGGCCGAGGCTCGGCAAAAATCGGCAAAGTCGCGCGGCTCGCGCCCAAGCGCCCGTTGCACGCCATTGGCTAGCGACGCATTGCGGCCATCCAGTGTTTCTTTGCACAAATCGGTGAGCAAGGTAGCCATCTCGGCGCCCATCTGGTCGCTTATTCCAGCATGAAACGCCTCAAATGAGATCGGGATGTATTGCACCTCGCGCCCTGCAGCCCTAGAAATTTCGGCCGCAGCCTGGCTGAAGGAGATCAGTCGCGGACCGGTCAGTTCGTACAGTTGGCCAGCATGCCGGGCATCGGTAAGGGCAGCAACGGCAACGTCGGCGATGTCGTCCGCATCGATAAAAGGCTCCAGCACATCGCCCGCGGGCAGGGCAACCATGCCTTCGAGCACTGGCGCGAGCAGGTAACCTTCATTGAAATTTTGCGAAAACCAACTTGCACGAACCAAGGTGTAGCTCAGGCCGCATTTCTTGACGATCTCTTCGCAGTGCTGGGCATGCACCTCGTTGCGACCGGATAAGAGCACCAAATGCTTGACGCCAGCCTTGACCGCACACTGGGTCAACGCCTCGATTTTCTCTGGCGCCCCAGGGAACGCGAGGTCTTGCGAATAAGCGATATAGGCTGACTCAACGCCTTGCAGCGCCGCAGTCCAGGTTTGGACATGATCCCAATCGAAACGCGGTTCAGACTGGCGCGAGCCATGCCTGACAGCGTAGCCGCGCGCGGCAAGTTGCTGCGCAATGCGGCGACCCGTTTTTCCTGTGGAGCCAATGACGAGAATAGGTGATGTTGACATGATGTAGAACCTCCTGTAAGTATGTCTCTCAGATGAGAAACACCAGCTTAAAGAAGAATTCGGAGACGAACAATGACAATACCTCTCAATATATTTGCAGTTCATCCAAAGTATTGGATTTATAATTCATGTTTGAGTCACCATAACAGCCATGTCTAATGCCATTCCACCCCTTCCCGTTGCCCGCGATCCGCTTGGTGAGGCGCTGCATCTGCTGCGGCTTACCGGCACGCTCTACTGCCGCGCAGAACTGACCGCCCCCTGGGGCATCGAGATGCCGCCACTGGCAGGATTGATGACCTTTCACGTCGTCACCGCCGGTCGCGCCTGGCTTGAAGTCGAGGGCGCCGAGCCGCGCTTGCTAGAACCAGGCCGTCTCACGCTGATTCCTCACGGCACGCCACATTGCTTCCGTAGCGATTCGCTGGCAGAGTCCAAGCCGCTGTTTGAGATACCGGTTGAGAAAGTCAGCGACCGGTACGAAATCATGCGTTATGGCGGCGGCGGCGATATAACGCATGTGATATGTGGCGTAGTACGTTTTGATCATGTGGCAGCAAAACGCCTGATTGATCTGCTACCCCAAGTGCTGCAGATCGATACCTGGGACGATGATGACGCCAGTTGGTTGCAAAGCACACTGCGCTTCATCATGCGTGAAGCGCGCGAGTTACGGCCCGGCGGCGAAACCGTCATCACGCGCCTGGCAGACATCCTCGTAATTCAGGCAATCCGCTCTTGGCTAGAGTCTGCGCCCGAGGCAAACCGGGGTTGGCTAGGCGCACTTCGCGATAAACAAATAGGCAGGGCGCTAGCCTCGATCCACAAAGCGCCCGAAATTGAGTGGAACGTGGCCTCACTGGCCAAAGAGATCGGGATGTCGCGTTCAGCCTTCTCTGCACGATTCACCGACCAAGTCGGCGAATCGGCCATGCAGTACGTGACCCAGTGGCGTATGCAGCTGGCCCACACCCATTTGCAAGACACCTGCGAACCACTCTCAGCGGTCGCCGGCCGCTTTGGCTACCAATCCGAGGCTGCCTTTTGCAGGGCCTTCAAGCGGATGTTCGGCGTTGCGCCTGGCAGCTTGCGCAACTCGGTGCAGATCAGGGAAGCACGATAACTGTAGATTCGTGCCGCTTCGCTTATGTGGCGCCTTATCGTATCCACGATGAAGGCAAGCCCGACAGGAATACAGTACACAACACCATCCACTTTTATTGCAGCGCCTCAGGCACCAACCTCAGCAAAGAAATCAATATAGCGATCACGATTGCTTATCACAGCATGAGAAAAAGCATGGGCGCATTGCCCCAAGCGTCCGATCGGATGGAATAGAATTTAGCGGATACCAAATAGACCATAACATCTTATAATATTACTTTTAATTTTCAGCTAGTTCCCTCACTCGCTCACGGCAATCTCATCTTATGACTCACTCTCACGCACCGCTGATCGGCATCGATTGGGGCACCAGCAACCGCCGCGCATATTTGCTGGATCAAGACGGCAAGCTGATCAAGCAGCATATCGACGACAAGGGAATTTTGAAAGTGGCGGGCGATTTCAAATCGGCGGTGGCAGAGTTGCTGCAGATGTGGTCGCTCGATACGGCCAATGTGATCATGGCTGGCATGGTCGGCAGTCGTAACGGTTGGTGCGAAGTGCCGTATCTCGACTCAACTTATCCGCTGCGCCAATTGCCGCAGGCAATGCTGGAATTGGATAACGCCTTGACCGGTCTGCCGGGCGTGCGCTGCCGCATCGTGCCGGGTTATCGGCATGACGATCCCGATGGCCAGCCAGACGTGATGCGCGGTGAAGAGACGCAAGCTTTCGGCGTACTGATGCTGGGTGCGCCGGATGGCTGGATGGTGTTGCCGGGCACGCATAGCAAATGGTTGCGGGTGGCAGAGGGCAAAGTGGTCGAGCTGATGACGTTCATGACGGGCGAACTGTACGCCTTGCTGTCACAACATGGCACGCTGGCCAGCCTGATGGGTGCGCGAGTGGAAGACGACGCCGCTTTTCAGCGTGGCATGCGTGCGGCACAAAGCGGCACCCTGACTCATACGCTATTTACCTGCCGGGCGCTGGTGGTGACCAATACCATGCCGGCGTCGGAAGCGGCATCGTATTTATCGGGCCTGTTGATAGGCTCGGAGCTGCACGATATCCGCCGCAGGACAAGTCAATTATCAACGCAGCAAGTGCACATTATCGGTGCCAGCCATCTGGCCGGACGTTATGCGGAAGCGCTGGGATTCTTTGATATCAGCTCGCGTGCGTGGCAGCCGGACGAGGTATTTTTGGCGGCTTTGCGCGCATTGGCAGCTTGAACCTTGCTTGCTTGCGTCTTGACTGCTTAATAAAACGGTCAAAATTAAGCGTTCAACACCAAAATTTTCACCTTCTTAGGATTTTTCATGAGTACACCATTTTCATCAATCAAAGTTCCGCTGGTGGCGATCTTGCGCGGCTTGACCTCCAGCGATGCTGCGCACGTCGGCAAGGTCTTGTTCGAGGCCGGATTCCGGCTGCTGGAAGTACCGTTGAATCGCCCCGGCGCAATCGATGCGATCCGGATTTTGCACGACATGATGCCGCCGGACGCGATGGTGGGCGGCGGCACCGTGATGACGCTGCAAGACGTGGATGCCATTGAAGACGCGAAGGGGCGCTTGATTATTTCGCCGCATTGCGACCCTGAGGTGATTGCCTATTCCGTCAAGCGTGGACTGGTGTCGATGCCGGGTGTGGCGACGGCGACTGAAGCGTTTCGCGCACTGGCGGCGGGTGCGCATGGTTTGAAACTATTCCCGGCCGATATGGTGACGCCGGCAGCGGTGAAGTCACTACGTTCGGTCATTCCGGCCGGGGTGCCGCTGTTTCCAGTGGGCGGGATTCATGCCGGCAATATGGCGCCATATTATGCCGCTGGCGCCAGCGGTTTTGGGATTGGCAGTCAGCTGTATCAACCGGGCGTCGATTTACAAGCCTTGCGTACGACTGCGGACGAATTTATGGCGGTGCGGCAAAAGCTGTTGGCACAATAAAAAAATCGGGTTCTAATCGAACCCGATTTTTAATTTCCAACCCATGCAGCAGGTTTAACCAGCTTGCTTTTGTGCAATGGTCAAGGCCGAACCGTCGAGTATGGCTTGCATCGCCGATTGCGCCGCAAGCGGGTCGCGTGCCTTGATGGCATCGAGTACTGCCTTGTGCAATGGCAGGGAATAAAAGGGGTTTTTAGTGCTCTCAGCAGATACGCCAAACATGATGCGCAAACCTTCGCGGATCATATTGCCCAACGGGATCAGCAATTCATTCCCCGTCGCGGCCAGAATCGCTTCATGGAATGACAGGTCAGAGGTGATCCAGTCTTCCAGATTGCGGGCGCGCGCCATCGCTTCGTAGCATGATTCCAGATGCTCTATCTGTGCTTGCGTATGTTGAGTTGCCGCGATGCCAGCCGCAAACGGTTCGACCATGCAACGCATCTGGATCAGCTTGGGCGCAATGTCGGCAAAACCGCCGCATTCGCAATACCAGCCCAGCACGTCCGGATCGAGCAAGTTCCAGTCTCTGGCCTGCCGCACCCGCAAGCCGACACGGGGGCGTGATTCAAGCAAGCCTTTGGCGGTCAGGATTTTGATGGCTTCGCGCATGGCGGTGCGCGAGACGCCGTTTTCTTTCAACAGCTCGGCCTCGACCGGCATCATGGCGCCGGCAGGATAGACTCCGCTGACGATGCTCACGCCCAGTTTGCGGACCAGGAAGCCGTGAATGGTGCGGGCAGAATAAGAAGTTTTAGGTTGCCAGTTGGTGACGATATCCACAGGATGAGATGTCCGAAATACGTTAGCTAATTAAAACGATGGCTCGTGCATTCTTAAAAAACCCTAATAAAATGGGGGAGTATTGGCACAAACCATGCCTTCTCCGCACGATTTATAAGGCGCATTAAAAATACACCAGGCTGTATATAAATCGACTAAACAGTGAAAATAATGGAATTCAAGTGAAGCAAGCCGATAGGCCGGATTTTGTTACGGTACGCCGTCTTGCAACTTTGTACTATGACAGTCATTCCTCTAGGCGCCGGATTACTCCGGCGCTCAAGCTTTCTACCCGCACGCTCC
>JAZKIX010000137.1:0-11597 GCA_040384645.1 Pseudomonadota bacterium
AAAAACTAGAAGGCGCTAAACAACTTGCCAAGGACGATCCTCGTGTAGTGGCCAACGTTATCAAAAGCTGGGTAGCCAAAAATGAGTGATGAAGGCGTACAAAATGCCGCAATCTTGATGCTTGCCTTGGGCGAGGATGAAGCGGCTGAAGTAATGAAATTCCTGGGGCCGCGCGAGGTACAAAAACTTGGCGCGGCAATGGCATCGATGAAAAACATTGCGCACGAGCAGGTTGAAACCGTACTCGATAACTTCCGCTCGCAAACCGAGCTTAGTTCTACTGTCGGCCTCGATTCCGACGCCTATATCCGGCATGTTATGACCAAGGCGCTAGGCGACGACAAGGCCGCGGCGCTGCTGAACCGGATCTTGGGTGGGCGCGATGCGAGTGGCATAGAAAGCTTGAAATGGCTGGATTCGCAATCGGTGTCAGACTTAATCCGCAATGAACATCCGCAAATCATTGCCACCATCCTGGTCCATCTGGAGCGCGATCAGGCTTCTGAAATTCTCGCCCACTTTACCGAGCGCCTGCGCAACGACACCATGCTGCGGATTGCCACGCTTGACGGTGTACAACCGGCGGCATTGCGCGAGTTAAACGATGTTTTGACCAAGCTCTTGTCAGGCAATGAAAACGTCAAGAAGCAATCGATGGGCGGCGTCAGGACCGCAGCAGAAATCCTGAACTTCATGAACGGCGAGAACGAAACCTCCGTCATGGACAATATGAAAAATTATGACGGCGACATGGCGCAAAAGATCATGGATGAGATGTTCGTTTTCGACAACATCATGGAGATCGATGATCGCGGCATTCAATTGCTGTTGCGGGAAGTGCAGTCTGAAATGTTGATCATTGCCCTGAAAGGCGCCAGCCAAGACTTGCGCGACAAGATATTCAAGAATATGTCGCAGCGCGCCGGTGAAATGATGCGCGAGGATTTGGAATCAAAAGGCCCTGTGCGCTTGTCAGAAGTCGAGTCGCAGCAAAAACAAATTTTAATGATCGTGCGGCGCCTGTCGGACGAAGGCCAGATCATGCTAGGTGCGAAGGGCGAAGATTCCTATGTCTAGCGCGGTCATCCCCAAGGAGCAGTTATCGGCTTATCAACGATGGGAGATGACTTCCTTCGGCGACAGTCCCATTCACAATTCCGCACCGCCACCACCAGCCGCACCCAGTGCGGCAGACATCGCTGCCATTTACGACAATGCCAGACTGGCAGGTTATGAAACCGGCCATCAGGCGGGTCTGGCACAAGGATTGAGTGAGGGACAAATCGAGGTCTCAAACACGATAGCGTCGCTACAACAGATCGCTGAATCTTTCAGTGGCGAGATTGAGCGCGCCGACGAATTAATTGCTCAGGATATGCTTGACCTCGCGCTGGATCTGTCCAAGGCGATGTTGAAAAATGCCTTGCGAGTGCGGCCGGAACTATTGCTTCCAGTGGTAAAAGAAGCGATCCATTATTTGCCAACACTGCACCAACCGGCACTATTACTTTTGCATCCCGACGATGCGACGATGATCAAAGAGCATATGGGCATCGATTTGGAAAACGTTGGTTGGCGCGTGGTGGAAGATGCGCAAATGGAGCGTGGTGGCTGTCGGGTCGAAACTGCCACCAACCAAATCGATGCATCGGCACCTACCCGCTGGCAGCGCATCGCAAGCTCACTCGGTAAAGATGCCGATTGGCTGGCGCCATGACAATAGCCCGGCCGCATAGCGAACGCTGGCAATCGTATTTGCGCGACTGTAACGCGCTACTGAGCATTGCAGAACCGATGCAGGTATCGGGCCGGGTGACGCGGGTAGCAGGCCTGGTGATGGAGGCAATCGGACTCAAGCTGGCGGTCGGCAGCGCCTGTACGATCCCGCTTCAGAACGGTGCAAGAGTGGAGGCAGAGGTGGTTGGTTTTGAAAACGACCGCTTATTCCTGATGCCACAAAGCGATGTCGAAGGCATTATTCCAGGGACACGGGTCTTTCCGGTCGAGGTTGCGCAATCCTTGCCACGCCCAGGCCAGGTCAGCCATCCGCGCCGTCGCCCCAGCGATCGGGCGCGCCACCTGCCGGTGGGTGAGGAATTATTGGGCCGGGTGCTCGATGGAGCCGGCCGGCCGCTGGATGGACTGGGGCCGCTCAATGCCACCTATTCCGCGCCAATCAATGTCAGGCCTGCCAATCCACTGTCACGCGCACCGATTACGGAAACACTGGACGTCGGTGTGCGCGCCATCAATAGCATGCTCACCGTCGGCCGCGGCCAACGCATGGGGTTGTTTGCTGGGTCCGGCGTCGGTAAAAGCGTCTTATTGGGCATGATGGCGCGCTACACAAGCGCCGACGTCATCGTAGTCGGCTTGATCGGCGAGCGGGGACGCGAAGTAAAAGAATTTATCGAACAAATTCTGGGAACAGTTGGCATGAAGCGCGCCGTCGTAGTCGCCGCACCGGCCGACACGCCGCCCCTGATGCGGCTACAAGGTGCAGCTTATGCGACAGCGATTGCAGAGCATTTCCGCGATCAAGGTAAAAACGTCCTGCTGATCATGGATTCCCTCACCCGCTATGCCATGGCGCAGCGCGAAATCGCCTTGGCAATCGGCGAACCGCCCGCGACCAAAGGTTATCCGCCATCGGTATTTGCCAAGCTACCAATCCTGGTGGAGCGGGCTGGCAACGGCGATATGGGCGGCGGCTCGATTACCGCTTTCTATACCGTGTTGACCGAGGGCGACGATCAGCAAGACCCTATCGCAGACGCGGCACGCGCCATCCTGGATGGCCATATTGTCTTAAACCGAACCTTGGCCGAGGGTGGACATTATCCGGCTATCGATATCGAACAATCGATCAGTCGGGCCATGCATAGCATCACCACGCCGGAACATCAAAAACTGACGCGCCGCTTAAAGCAGCTTTATTCCCGCTATGAACGCAGCCGCGACCTGATCAGCGTCGGTGCTTATAGCGCGGGCACCGACCCCATGCTGGATGAAGCCATTGCCTTGCATACCAAAATAGAAGCTTTTCTACAACAAGACATTCCAGAACGGGTCGGCATAACTGAAAGCTTGGGGCAACTTAGTGCTCTATTCAATCGATGACTTTTGTAAATTAATTACTATACTTAATTCACCATGGCCAATCACTCCTCTCTCAGCACCCTGATTGAACTCGCAGAGAAAGAGACCGACACCGCCGCAAAGAAACTGGGTGCGGCAATTCGCATGAGTGAGGAATGCGAAAAAAAACTGACCCTATTAATGACATACCGTGATGAATACGCCAGTCGTTTCCAGGCGGGTCAATCGGCGGGCATTACAGTGGCGGGATACCGCAATTTCCAGGCTTTTTTAGGCAAACTCGACGATGCGATCAGTGGCCAACAAGAGGTGATAGCACATGCAAAGAAGCGCATCGAAGTAGAACGGTCAAGTTGGCAAGCCAGCGAACGCAAGCGGATGTCGTATAACACCTTGGTTAATCGGGCGCAAAAACAAGAATTGCGTCTGGAAGTGAAGCGTGACCAAAAATTGACTGACGAGCATGCGGCCAGGCAGGGCTATTACAAACAGTAAAAAAGTCAATAAAAATCCCCAGCAAGCCCCTGGCAGTAAAAACATCAGAACAACCGGCGGACATCATGCAAACACCTATCATCCAACATCCCAGCAATGTCGCGAAAGAATTTTCAAGTCCGGCCAAAGCAAATGCAGGTGCCAGTTCGGATATGCAATTTAATCAAATGCTATCGCGGGAGCTGTCGGATCGCCAGCAAATGAAACCAAACAACGACAAGTCCAACACGATTGCGCCCCCCAAGGCGAGCAATAGTAGCAATCAAGTCAACAAGGCCGACAACCAGGTTAAAGACAATCACACATCCATAAAACCAAGCTCAGCAGACAATCTGGCTAAAAAAACCAATTCATCGTCCAGCGAAACCAAAGTTCGGGATGACACAGATGCTGATTCTGAAGGTAAGGAAGACGATGCAGCAGATGCACCCAATGATTTATTGGCACTGGTTGCTGGCATCAATCAACTGATGGTCAATGCGGCAGCAACTTCTAATACAGACGATAGCGTGGCGGTGGCTGACGGCAGCACAATTGCATTGAGTGACAAACTAGCTTCAACAAAAAATGCGATGTCGGCCGTTGCCGATACCGCATTGACCAATACCGCTGAAGCCACCGATCCATTGTTAAAAGCCGCCACAGACGCCAATACCGACCTGCTTTCGGCCCAAAATGGGGCAGCAGAAGCAAAAGAACCCGCCTTCAAAACCAGTTTGCAAAAAGCTGCGTCGGATATAACCATCGCCACAAGCAAAGATGCTGCGAATCCAACATCGGCAGCTTCCACAAGCAAGGTCGATATTTTGAGTGATGCGAATAAAATCGTCGCTGACAAATTTAACGCTCTGCCCCTAAAGAGTAACGAACTGGCGCACGATTTGATGGCACCTTCAATTGCACCCGTCCCACAGGCGTCATTAAGTATCGGACAAGCGATGCATATCGTGCCTACTGAACGCCTTGCGCCGCATGTCGGCACACCGGCCTGGGATCAGGCGCTTGGGCAAAAAGTAATATGGATGGTGGGCGGCGCGCAGCAAAGCGCATCGTTGTCGCTAAATCCGCCGGACTTAGGCCCGATGCAGATCATCTTGAGTGTATCGAACGACCAGGCCACCGCCACCTTTGTCACTGCTCAACCGGAAGTACGGCAAGCGCTGGAAGCGGCCATACCAAAGTTGCGCGAGATGCTGGGCGAGGCCGGCATTCAGCTAGGCGCCACCAACGTCAGCACACAGACGTCGAACCAGCAAAACACGCCTGAACAACAGGCCAGACAAGCGTCGTCCACGTTTGATGTGCGCCAGAATGCGATCGACGCAAATGGCCGAATTCTCCCCTCGCAAGCGATCAAATCGGGCAACGGATTGGTCGACACTTTTGCGTAATGGTGTGTGCCCAAGCAATTTGAGTACAACGATACGCCATCCGCATGCCAAGCTAAAACGGCAATAGTTAAGCGCGTTATATAACTGCAATCTGCGATTGTAAAAGCTTGTCCTGCTGCTCCGTATTGTTTTGGCCAATGACATCTGGTGCCGCGCGAATGGATTTTTGTCCTGATGCAGAAATACGCCCTCTTCCCTGCTCTATTCAAGGTATTCTCGACGGAATAATTGATGAATAATGACATAATCAAGGACAGTAAAATTCAATGACAGTGAAGCGAGCCAGGGCATGAAAGCGATCAAAAAAGTTGATCCCAAAGCGGAGGTAAAAGCGGAAGCACCGCCGCCC
This sequence comes from Pseudomonadota bacterium, assembly GCA_040384645.1. GTDB lineage: Bacteria > Pseudomonadota > Gammaproteobacteria > Burkholderiales > Burkholderiaceae_D > JAZKIX01. The sequence goes on from JAZKIX010000137.1 coordinate 5,335, forward strand.
AAACCAAAAAAGAAGGCGCTCATCGTGATTATTGCGGCGTCGCTGCTGTTAAGCGCATCGATCGCCGGAGGATGGTTTTTTTTCATGCGCGACACGGGTCAGAAGGCCGAAGTAAAACGCGAGGTTGCTAAGCCGCCTGTCTTTGTCCCGCTAGAGTCTTTTACGGTTAACTTGCAGACTGAAGAGGACGACCAGTATTTGCAGATTGCCATGACAGTCCAGGTTGCCGACGCGGCCCAAGTCGACGTCATTAAGCTCAATATGCCGCAAATTCGCAGCCGGCTTTTATTGCTTTTATCGAGTAAAAAAGCATCTGAAATCGCAAGCACGGAAGGCAAAAAGACCCTGACCAAAGAGATTATTGAACAGATCAAATTGCCTTTTTCTGAAAAAGGCACGCCGCAAAATGTGTCGGGCGTATTTTTCACTTCTTTTATTATTCAATGATCCTGAAAGCGGTATTTAAGCAGCGTAAAGACAACCAAATTAATCATGGAAAATTCGAATCAATTAGTCAGTTTGTCGAGATACTTCAACGGCCAAATCCCGTTGTCAGGATGATGTCCCATGGCTGATAATTTTCTCTCTCAGGAAGAAGTCGATGCCCTCCTGAAAGGCGTCAACGGCGACCAGGATGAAGTCCAAGGGCCGGAAGATACCTCTGGCGTCCGCACCTACAATCTCGCCACCCAAGAACGCATAGTCCGTGGCCGGATGCCGACGCTTGAAATTATCAACGAGCGCTTTGCCAGACTGTTACGCATCGGATTATTCAACTTTATGCGACGCAGTGCCGAGGTATCGGTCGGTTCGGTCAGGGTCTCAAAATACAGTGAATTTATCCGCAACCTGGTGGTGCCGACCAACCTTAACCTGGTACACATGAAGCCCTTGCGTGGCACGGCGTTAATGGTGCTGGACCCGAACTTGGTATTCCTGCTGGTGGATAACCTATTCGGCGGCGATGGACGATTCCATACGCGGGTGGAAGGCCGCGATTTTACCCAGACTGAACAACGCATCATCTTGCGGATTTTGAATATTATTTTCGAGAGTTATTCGAAGTCATGGGAACCAGTTTTTCCAGTGGAATTCGAGTACATTCGTTCTGAAATGAATACCCAATTTGCCAATATTGCGACTCCGAATGAAGTGGTAGTCGCTACTACCTTCACGATTGAATTGGGTGCAGTCAGCGGCGAAATGCATTTCTGCCTGCCCTACTCCATGATCGAGCCGATCCGCGATGCACTCACCAGCAGCTTGCAAGGCGAAGCGCTGGAAACCGACAAGCGCTGGATTCGCCTGATGACACAGCAGATCCAGATCGCGGAAGTAGAAATCGTTGCGGAACTTGGTACTACCCGCGTCTCGTTCAACGATATTCTCAATATGAAAGTCGGCGATATCGTGCCATTCACCATTCCCGACACAATTTCAGCGACAGTAGACAAAGTGCCCGTAATGGACTGTACTTACGGGGTAATTAATGGCCAGTACGCCTTGCGCGTGGAAAAGCTTCTGGCCAATAGCGGAAACGAATTAATGCAGGGAGATAGCCATGGCAGGTAATCTGGAAGACGAAGCATTTGCTGAAGACGATTGGGGTGCCGCAATCGCCGAGCAAGAAAAAGCGGAAGCGGCGGCCAAAGCGCAACAGCAAGCGGCAAGTCCTGCAGTATTCAAAGACTTCGCCAATAAAAGTACGCGGGCCGACACGCCCAACGATATCGACTTTATTCTTGACATCCCGGTGCAGCTGACGGTCGAATTGGGCCGTACCAAGATCGCGATCAAAAATCTTTTGCAATTGGCGCAGGGCTCGGTAGTAGAGCTAGACGGGCTAGCTGGTGAACCGATGGATGTATTGGTCAACGGCTGTCTGATCGCACAAGGCGAGGTCGTGGTCGTCAATGACAAATTTGGTATCCGGCTCACCGATATCATTACCCCTTCAGAGCGAATTAGAAAACTTAATAAATGATGCGTTCAATCAATCTGGCGACACGGCTTTTTATCGTTTTTGCAAGTTGCATGCCCCTGTCCGTTATCGCGGCAGAACCTACCAGTCCTTCACCCACCGCCGGTTTGTTTCAAGTGTTGATGGGCTTGTTTGTGGTACTTGGATTAATGGTCGCGGCAGTATGGTTGTTAAAACGATTCGGTCCAAAACAATTGAGCAATCGCGCCGTGATTCGGGTGGTTGGCGGTGTCAGTTTAGGTGGACGCGAACGGATCGTTGTGGTCGAAACCGGCGACCAATGGATCGTCGTTGGCGTAGCGCCGGGGCGGGTCAATGCACTGACCACCATGCCGCGTCAAGAAGCAACCGACATCACGCCGGAATCGACACGACCAGCCAATAACTTTGCCGACTGGCTTAAACAAACCATCGAAAAGCGCAATGCCAAATAGTCCTAGAAAATGTGATCGGCAAGCACAGTCATCACACCTGCTCTTGACCAGCTGGATCCAAGCATCCGTGCGCAGCGTGCCAGCGTTGATCTTGCTTGGGTTGCCGCTTTTGGCTACGGCAGCTCCGGAACCTGGTATCTCGGCGTTTTCCAGCACACCGACGGCAGGCGGCGGACAAAGTTATACCCTGAGCTTGCAAACGATGTTGCTGCTCACCTCGCTGTCGTTTTTGCCGGCAGCCTTGATGATGATGACCAGTTTCACCCGCATCATCATTGTCTTATCCCTATTGCGTCAGGCGCTGGGCACGCAATCGTCTCCGCCGAACCAGGTACTGGTCGGCCTTGCTTTATTTCTGACCCTATTTGTGATGAGTCCGGTACTCGACAAAATATATGTCGATGCCTATCAACCCCTGTCGGAAAACAAGATCAGTATGGGCCAGGCGCTAGACCAGGGTGTTGCCCCCTTGAAAGCCTTCATGCTGAAACAAACACGTCAGGCCGATCTGGCCTTGTTTGTGAAAATGTCCAATACCGCACCGCTGCAAGGACCGGAAGACGTATCGCTGCGGGTATTGATCCCGTCGTTCATCACCAGTGAATTAAAAACCGCATTTCAAATCGGTTTCGCCATCTTTATTCCCTTTCTGATTATTGACATGGTGGTCGCCAGCGTATTGATGTCGATGGGGATGATGATGATGTCGCCTGCCATCGTGTCATTGCCGTTCAAACTAATGCTGTTCGTCTTGGTGGACGGCTGGGCGCTGTTGATCGGCTCGTTGGCGCAAAGCTTTTATTAAGGATATGAAATGACTCCCGAAAGTGTCATGAGTCTGGGCCGGCATGCGATGGAAGTGACGTTGATGGTGGCAGCACCAATGTTATTGGTCGCGTTGATCATCGGCCTGATTGTCAGCATTTTCCAAGCGGCGACGCAGATTAATGAGTCAACACTGTCATTCATTCCAAAACTGGTTGGCATATTTGTCGCTTTGGTGGTGGCGGGTCCTTGGATGCTGGCTGTCATGCTGGACTATATGCGTCAGGTTTTTAGCGGCATTCCCAATATGGTCAGCTAAGGTGTGCGGTTGCACCTTGCTGCTTCCACTTTCCTCCCTAGATGCTTACCTTTACCAGCGCCGAAATCAATCTATGGCTAGCCTCGCTGCTGTGGCCTTTGACCCGTATCTTGGGATTGATTGCAGCTGCGCCGGTTTTTGGCAATTCCGGCATTCCTGCGTCGAGCAAAATTGGGCTCGGGTTCATGCTGACCCTGATCATGGCCCCTACCATCACCAGCGTTACAGCGCCTGATCCAATGTCGTTTGCCGGATTTTTGATTTTGCTACAGCAATTGGTGGTCGGACTGGCAATGGGATTTTCTATGCGGATCGTTTTTGCCGGTGTTGAAATGGCCGGCGAAATCATGGGCATGACCATGGGACTGGGTTTTGCTACTTTTTTCGATCCGCAATCACAAGGTCATTCTTCGGCCATCAGCCAGTTTCTTGCCCTAGTCGCCACCATGGCTTTTCTGGCGTTGAACGGACATTTGATGGTACTGGCAGCGCTGGCGGAAAGCTTCACCAGCGTACCTATCGCTGCCGCGCCATTAGGTGGCAACGGCTTACATCAACTGGCACTATGGGGCGCCAGCATTTTCCGCTCCGGCGTGCAGTTGTCGCTGCCCATCGTCGCCGCCTTATTGATCACCAACACCGCATTGGGTATCCTGACCCGCGCCGCGCCGCAATTGAATCTATTCGGCATAGGTTTTCCCATCACCATCGGCGTCGGCTTCATGATGATCGCGCTGGTGTTGCCGTATATGGCGATGCCCTTGGAACGGATGATCATGGAGGGTGTGGAAATGAGTAAAACGCTGTTCACCTCCATCCCGACTTCGATACCGACTAAAAACCGATGAACACCCGCCCATCGGGAAAACGTCGGCAGTATCAAGGTTTTCGTGCACTACAATTTATGCCAAAGAATTATTTAGCCTATTTTCAGGGCCTTTTTATTCTTGAAAATACCAAATAGGGCCGATTTACAAAAAATCCTGGGCGCCCCTTTGGTAAAATATTGCTCCCCAAGCAATTAATGGGAGCTTCGTTTTTTGACACAAAATAGATGCTCGAAAAACCGAAATCACCCAGTGCGGACACATCTGAGTCAGTGCCGTGGCAAGGTTACTCAACAGCAAGCTAGTGAAGAAGGCTACTAAGTTTTCTGACACTGGACACTGGCAATCAAAAGGAATCCCAATGGAATCGAACACGATGCAAATCATCGGCGCCCTATTATTCGGAGTCGCGTTATTGCATACCTTTATCGCCAAATATTTTGAGGTGCTGGCACACCGGCACCCGCGCCATGGCGGCTTGTTTCATTTGCTCGGCGAAGTCGAAGTCGTATTCGGCTTCTGGGCATTTGTCCTGATTGTGATCATGGCCATGGTCGCCGGCGGCCAAGAGGCGATTGCTTACGCCGAGTCCCGGCAATATGTCGAGCCGTTGTTTGTATTTGTGATCATGGTGATCGCAGCGTCCAGGCCTGTTCTGGAAGCCGTACAAAGCTTGCTTGCTTCGCTGGCGCGCCTGCTACCTGTACCGACCCCGCTCGCATTAGTCTGGTTCGGACTAGCTGCCGTGCCTTTATTAGGCTCGTTTATTACCGAGCCGGCAGCTATGACACTGGCGGCACTGATGCTGGCGCCGCAAATCTTTCGCCAAGGTATTCCTGAATGGCTGAAATACGGCGCATTGGGGGTTTTATTCGTCAATGTCTCCATCGGCGGTGTGCTCACGTCGTACGCGGCACCGCCTGTGCTAATGGTGGCCTCGACCTGGCATTGGGATATGGTTTTCATGGCGACGACATTTGGCTGGCGCGCCGCCATCGCGGTTGTCATCAATGCGACCGTTGTCAGCTTCTTATTACGGTCGTATGTTCGGAATGAGCCACTGACCAAGGCGATGAAAACTGTTTCCCCAGTGCCGCTCTTTGTGATTGTCATTCACTTGGCATTTCTGGCGGGCGTGGTCATATTTGCCCATCATCCGGTACTTTTTCTTGGGTTATTCCTATTTTTTCTCGGCTTTACGCAAGCCTATGACAAATATCAAAGCCCCCTTATTTTGAAAGAGGGCTTGCTGGTCGGGTTTTTCCTTGCCGGATTGGTGGTACTTGGCGGTATGCAGCAATGGTGGCTGCAACCGATCATCGCCAATCTCGGCCCTAAGGCTTTGTTTTTCGGCGCGATCGGCCTGACGGCAGTGACAGATAATGCCGCGCTCACGTATCTTGGATCCTTGATCGTGGGGCTGTCGGATCCGGCAAAATACATGCTGGTAGCCGGCGCGGTGACGGGCGGCGGCTTAACTGTCATCGCCAATGCGCCCAACCCTGCAGGTGTCGCTTTACTCAGACGTGGCTTCAATGATGAGTCGATTGGTGCGCTCGGATTGCTATATGGGGCGTTGCCACCCACCGCCGTCGCTGCCGTGTTATTTTTAGTGTAGATACGTCCTAATTTAACGGGAGTATATGCAAAAACAATGCCGCTCCCGCTCGTTTTTATTGGGGCTATAAATATACTGCCACCAGTATTTTTATGCGAAAAAGACTCAAAAACTCACCTTCAGCATAAAAAATAGGGCCACGGAGGGCGCTATGTTCGCTTCGGTTCCAATCCTTGCCTAAAACAGAACCAGCTATTTTTAAAGAAAATTGAACAGCGATAAGCCAGAAATTTTAATGAATGACTTTTGTGCTGCTTCCAAAATTGACTGTTGATGGGTTAAGTCGGTATATGCCTTGACCAGATCAAGACCCTGCAAA
>JAZKIX010000137.1:11607-12452 GCA_040384645.1 Pseudomonadota bacterium
AGACTTATCGATATCTCCGGTCGCTTTTGCCAGACCGGCAGTCAACGCAGTCCGGCCGGCAGCATTGGAGGTTGGCGTTTGCAATAAGGTAATGAGGTCGTCCAATGTTTCAAAAATACTTTGATTTGTGCTGGGCTGCACCGTAAAAGAGTCTCCATTCGCCGGCGCGCCGCTGACATCGAACTGGATGCCACCGAAATTGATCGACTGGCCGCTGACGTAAGCGTTGCCGGTCGATAAAGCAGGCAAGCCCACCGTGGTATCGACGATATCGTAGGTTGTCACGCCAGCGACCACACTAAAATTCACGCTGTAATTGTGGTTGGTCAATGCCGCTGGATTCAATACTGAGCCCAGTGACACCACGCCAGAACCGGCATTGCCAGCGGTTGCAACTGTTTCGAATGTGCCATTACCGCTTTTGATGTTATTAAAAATAGTATCGCCAGAATCGCTGATCGGTAACTGCCTGGCCGTATCGACTTGCAGCACTCTTTGTCCTTGATCGCCTTGATACTGGGCGCCGCCAGCCACCTTTACAAATGCCGGTGTGCCGGTCTGATAGCCGGAAAATATATATTTTCCAGTGCCGTCGGTGGTATTGGCCAAACCCATCATCTGGTCAAACTGGCCCCGCAAGGCCGAAGCAAAAGACATCCGGTCAGAGTCGGAGATCGTGGCATTACCGGCACTGAGCGTCATGGTCCGTATGTCTTGCAGCAAATCGCCCACGCCTGCCAAAGCATCTTCTTCGGCCGTCAGCGCGCTACGCGCATTTTGGCGATTGATGACGAATTGGGAATTGATATCGGACGCTTGCGTAACTTGCAGTGCGCGGGCTGCAG
>JAZKIX010000138.1:0-1642 GCA_040384645.1 Pseudomonadota bacterium
AGATGACAGCGTCAATCTGTCGGATGTGATGATTTCGATGCAAAAAGCCAGTATTTCATTTCAGGCAACGGTACAGGTGCGCAACAAGCTGGTATCGGCCTATCAAGAAATGATGAACATGCAGGTGTAGTTCTTATTTCGGTTTTTAAGGCGACTGTTGTGTTTTTTCGTAGCCGCCTTTTGCAATGCCATGATGTCTTTGATTAGCTGGTTGCAGATTCCCGTTTATTCAAGCAATTTAACCCAGCCCGGTTGCCTTTGCATTCTGATCCCGCTCGAGCTTGGTAATGTACTTCTGTACCGCGCCCAATGTTCCATTGGATGGTTCCACAAATGCGCAGCCAATACGATGTATGACCTTGCCATTGGTCAGCGTAACTTCCAGTAAATTCCGTATTTGCAAAGCAACCGTCACCGCGCCGCCGGGTAAATTAATCCGGCAGTTTTCATAGATGCGACCGTGCGTCGGGTCTATCAGTTTTTTCTCATCGACTATCGAGATTCCACCGCCGCTGATGTTATGCAGAGTAGTCACGACAGGAATCACATCATTTTCTGTTCTGACCGGAATCGTGCAGTGCACTGGTGTTGTGACGGGAGTAGGGACGCGATAGAACTCGCGTCGTTGCAAACGGATTACGTCGGCTGGCAACGGAATCATGAATGCCGGCAAACCTTCGTATACACAACTTTCTGCTGCCGGCGAATTGAACAGAATACGTATATTTTCGAGTACGGTTTCGAAGGATAATTTTTCGCTATCGAGTACGCGCTGGTTCATGATGGCCGTTGGCGCACAATCCAGCAGAACCGTATCATTTGTTTCGTCAATATTTAAAATTGAGGTAACAATTGTGTCTTGTCCGTGATTGATCACCATCCGTACAAGTTGATTGCGTTCGCCGATACTGCGCAGCAAAGCGATTACTTCCCGACGGGAGCGAACCCGGTACGGGTTCAAATCATCATTTTCGTATTCACTAGCGAGAGTCATTATTCTTTTCAAACAGAGTGCAGGGCATCGGTATCAAACTTTTTCAACCGACCATCATACATTGCCGCCGCGTTGTTGGGCAGCTTCGACGCGATATAACCACGCTAAAAGTTCAGCAACTGCACGGTACAGCGCAGGCGGGATGTGATCATCCAGTTCTACCTGCATCAGTAGCGCGACCAGCTCCTTGGACTCGTGCACCGCGACCCCGTGTTCTTTCGCGCGTTCGATGATTTGTTCCGCGATCATGCCGCGTCCCTTGGCGACGATGCGCGGCGCCGAATCGCCGCTGTGGTAAGCGAGCGCGACGGCTTTTGGCGGCGGCTTGGGATTATTCATCTTGCGTGTCTGCCCGCTTGACCAGCAGGGAATCCAGTGTTGAACCGGCAGAGTCCAGGGCATCAGCCAATAATTTGCCATGGCTGCGAAGCGTCATTGCGGTTTCTTCATTGGCAGTATTGACCAGTACTTGCACGTGTTCGCCGCTCAGACGGATCGTCGCGGAGACAGAGCCCAAGGTTGGCAAGGTAAACCGCACCGTGCTGTTCCAGGATTTTTCAGGTTCGGATTGATCTGCTTTGTTCTCTGGTGTGTCGTCAGAAATTTCCCATTCCAGCGGCTGACCGGGGAAGAGTTCACCTTGCCACA
>JAZKIX010000139.1:0-7781 GCA_040384645.1 Pseudomonadota bacterium
CTGCAAGGGCACCAGCGACTGCGCTACCGCAGAAAACGCTTGCAAGGGCCAAAACGCATGCAAAGGCCACGGCTTCGTTGCCAAGAAAGCCGCTGAATGCTTGGCAAAGGGCGGCAAAATTATCGATTTGGACAAATAACACCTACCGTATTTTCTAGTTGATTGCACTACGAGGTGCCTGATGTCGGGCGCCTCGTTTTACATGGGTCACACACTTTTCTATGCCAGCGCAACGTCCGATCCCCTCCCCCGGTTTTGGCCTCGGCCTGAGGACCGACCATTACACAGAGATATTGGCTAGTCGCTGCAGCGTCGACTGGTTCGAAATCCTGTCTGAAAATTATATGGTGCCGGGTGGCAAGCCTTTAGCCATGCTGGATCACATTCGGCAGGATTATCCAATGGTGATGCATGGCGTATCGATGTCGATCGGCACGCCTGGCGGGCCGTCGGACGAATATCTGCGCGACTTGAAAAAACTGATACAACGGGTGCAGCCGCTGTGGGTGTCCGACCATCTGTGCTGGACTGGGGTGCATGGCAAAAACATGCATGACTTGTTCCCCTTGCCCTATACCGATGAGGCCGTAAAGCAGGTCGCAGCCAATATACGCCGGGTACAAGAGGTGCTGGAGCGGCCGATTTTGCTAGAAAACGTGTCGAGCTACCTGACTTTTTCAGCCGATAGGATGAGCGAGTGGGATTTTGTCGCTGCCGTAGCGGACGAGTCGGACAGTTTGATCCTGCTCGACGTCAACAATATCTACGTCAGCAGCGTCAACCACGGTTTTGATCCCCTGGCGTATTTAAACGGTATCCCGTCGGCGCGGGTGCAGCAAATCCATCTGGCAGGGCATAGCGATCACGGCGACCATATTATTGATACCCATGACCAGGCGGTGGCCGATCCAGTGTGGGCGCTCTATGCACAAGCCTTGCATCGCTTTGGCCGGGTCGCCACCATGATCGAGCGCGACGGCAATATTCCACCGCTGGCGGAGTTATTGAGTGAGCTGCAGCACGCGCGCCAGATCGCCGCCGAAGTGGAACATTCCCGGATCGAGGTGGTTTCGTGACAAGTTCCCTAAGCCAGTTGCAAGATGACTTCCAGCGATATGTACTCGACCCACAAGCCGACAGCACCCGCATCGGCAGCGCCATTGCCCGGCAATTCGGCCTCAAAACCGATGACCGCGTGGCGATCTACTACAACGCTTATCGCATTCGCATTTGTGAAGCCTTGTCCGAAGCGTTCAACAAAACGCACAGTTATTTAGGTGACGACCTGTTTGGGGAAATGGCATTAGCCTATCTACAACAGACACCGTCGACCACACGCAATCTACGCTGGTACGGCGCAACTTTTCCACACCATTTAGCGCAAGCGCTGCCGGAATTTCCTTTGGTCGCAGAATTGGCTGCCTTCGAGTGGGCACTCAGCACCGCTTTTGACGCGGTCGATGAACCAGTATTGACGGCAGACGCCATGCGCAATCTGGGTGAGTTGGATTGGGACAGCGTCATTTTCCAGCTACAAGCCTCGGTACAGTGTTTACCCTTGCGCTGGAATACCGCCGCAGTCTGGCTGGCGCTAGATCAAGACCAGACGCCGCCCGATGCCATCGAACTGGACGCGCCGGTGGATTGGCTGATCTGGCGTCAGCAATTGCAAGCGCATTTCCGATCCTTGGACAGCTATGAAGCCGCAGCCTTGCGCGGCCTACAAGCAGGGAAAAGTTTTGCCGCCGTGTGTGAGCAAGCAATGGGCGATGCCGGTGAACACGACATCATGCCGAAGATTGCATCCTGGTTGCAAACCTGGCTCAAGGAATCCGTACTGGTGAACCCATCTTCGACAACGCTATAGAGCTTGAAATATCAAGCCAATTATTTCTTCAATACAACGCCTACCAGAAGAAAAGTGCGAGTAGGGAGCGTGGGGCCGCCGAGGCCGTGCGCACCGAGGTTGGCGATGACCGCGGTTGGCGCGAATGGCCTCGACGGCTCCGCTCACCGTATCAAAGCAATGTATTTCCTGCTTGAAATATGCAAAATGAAGGGAGTATAGGCCAATTTATGCCATTACCCGCAGGTATTTACTGCGCAAAATAAAATACATGCCCCAGTATATTTTTGCGATTTAAGACAAATTTCACGCCTTACAAACAAACAAAATCAATCTAAATCGCCCGAAACACGCCTGCACTTTTGTCTTTAGCCACCCCATTCCAGTCAAAAACCTGCCCATTCATCGCAATGTAGACGCCATGCGCCAGGGTTTGCGCGATACCGCAGGCAAAGCCGAGATTGAATAACGCATCGGAATTGGCAATTTCAAAGGGAATCATGGCGCCGGTTAGCACGATGGCGCGGGGCAATGCGGCTGCTGCCAGAACGGCAGCGGTGTGGCACATGGTATCGGTGCCATGGACAATGACTACGGCAGACTCAGGCGCCAGCTGGCACGATGCCAGGATGCGCTGGCGGTCGGCATCTTGCATATCGAGCGAATCGAGCAAGGGCAATAACTCCAGCTCGACCGGCAGCGTGATGCGGGCTTGCTGCAATGCCGCCGGCAAATGGCTGCTGCCAAAACCGAGTACACCGCTCAATTCATCGTAGTGTTTATCGAAAGTGCCGCCGCTGGCGATCAGGCGTAAGGTCATAGGGCTAAAAAGTTGAGTTGGGCAAAAGTTGCAGAGTGAAGTAGGTCGACCTGCCTGGCAAATCATAACGTGATTACAGCGTCAGAATTAGGGCGACAGCATAACGCCAGCCAACAATTTATTCGATAAACCCCCTTTCGCCAACCCTGATTCGGTGGGTACACTAAGGTTTTAAGTCAGCAATTTCGGCAACGCCTGATGAAACCGATCGCTCCCGGTACCGTCATTTTTCACCGTTTCCGCGGTTATGGTGTCTTGACGGCCGTCAATTTACTCACAGGGTGGGTCGCAGCCCGTTTTGGCGATGAATCGCGCACGCTGGATTTGAACTTGTCGTCGGACGAGCTGCAACACGCCGATGGCGAACCCATCCTGTTTCGTCGTGCAACCCCTGACCGCATGCCGCATGCCCGTTTGATGGCGATGGTGCGTGCCTTGCACCGTGCCGGTTATCAACGATTGTATTTGTACACCTGGCCCAAAGCGTCCGGCCTGCACTGGCGCTGGCATTTATTCACCGGGCCGCGCAACTGGATGCAGCGCCCCTGGCGTGAAGGCTGGTACGGTTCCGGCGCGGATTACAACTTCAATCCCGTCATGGGTTGGGGCGATGCGCCCGGCGCTTCTACTGATGAACTGATCGCTGCACTGGCACGGTTCGACCCACAAGGTCTGGCACAGGCGCTGGGCCGGGATGAAGACCATACGCAATGGTTCGACGCCGTATGCGAAGCGCTCTTGCCCAACTATATGTTTAGCCTGAGCATGGATCGCCAACAGGGTGCCACGCAAGACGGCATGACCGTGATCCCAGTGCGACAGCATGTTCCCACCTATGCCGGCCCAGCGTTGCCATGGCCGCCGGGTTGGACCCGTTTATGGAGCGGCAGCAGGACGCTGGCGCAAACTGATATCGCCTACCCGCGCCCGGTGCGTTTCGATTTGATTCGTTAAACTTGTAACGCCAGCGGATTGACAATGTGTTGCGGCGTGCCGGCCGCGAAATCGAGGATGTTTTGAAACGCCATCGAAAAATAGCGCTCATAACTCTCGCGCTCCACATAGCCTAGATGCGGCGTCGCCAATACATTTTCCATCCGTAACAGGGTTGATCCCAGCGGCAACGGTTCGGCCTCAAACACGTCGAGTGCCGCTGCGCCCGGACGGCCTCGGCTCAAAGCCGCTTCCAGCACACCGTGGGCAATCAATTCAGCCCGGCTGGTATTGACCAAAAGCGCGTCCGGCTTCATCCGCGCTAGATCGGCTGCCGTTACGATGCCGCGCGTGGCCTCGCTCAAACGCAGGTGCAGCGACAAAATATCGACTTGCTCGAAAAATTCATCTCTCGTATTGGCCACCTGAAAGCCGTCAGTAAGTGCCTGCTCACAACTATAGCCGCTGCCCCAGATCACCACCTTCGTCCCGAATGCCTTGCCATATTGGGCCACCAGCCGCCCAGTCTTGCCATAACCCCAGATGCCTAGCGTTTGGCCTTTTAGCACTCGCCCCAAGCCGTTCAGTTCCGGCCTGAGGGAAGCGGTTTGCCACAGGCCGTCTTTCAAATTGGCGGCATATGGCACCAATTTACGCTGCGCCGCCATGATCAGGGCCCAAGTCAGTTCCGCCGGTGCAGTCGGATCGCCAGCGCTTTCGGCAATCGCGATGCCGCGTTCGGTGGCGGCGACGATGTCGATGTGGCCGCTCACCTTACCAGTTTGAGAAATGAGTTTGAGCTTGGGCAATTTGCTGAGCAAGACACGACCCAAGGCCGTGCGTTCGCGGATTAAGACCAAGGCGTCAAACGGTGCCAACCGAATCGCTAGCTGGCCTACGCCGCGCGCTGAATTGGTAAACACCTTGACCTCGTGCCCCGCCAGCATGGCAAAGCAATCGAGGCTGGACACGGCGTTCTGGTGATCATCGAGAATGGCGATTTTCATGAGTTGGGTCGGCAATCAAACATAGGAATTAGTAATATTAATAATGGAAGGATATCGCTCGATAATAGAAATTGGCCGAAATTAGTAGTATTAATCCTAGTTTTTGTAAGAGAATAACCGAATATAAAAACCACCAAATAGCACACTACAAAACTCAACAATTATTACTACATTTTTGTTGTAAATCATTGAGATCGGCCTTTTCGGCGTGTAGAATCGGTTTCAAAGTTCCCTAGCAAGACGCGAATACAGGCTCAAAAAGCCTTTCATTATTCCATTCATCCAGTGTTGCAGTCGACCATCCGACTGTGTTTTGACAAGACCGCCGTAGCGTTGGGTTCGCAGCAGTTGCCAACTCCACGCCGCTATCCGCACACGACGATCCTGCCATGCCGGGACAAGATTTTTTATTGGCATTGGAGGTATTGTTATGAATCGACCCGTCATGGGCGGCGTGGCTGCATTGAACGTCCCGACCTATATCAAGCAACAAAAACTCATCAGCTGGGTGGCCGAAATCGCCACCCTCACCAAGCCGCAACGCATTCACTGGTGCGACGGTTCCCAAGCCGAATACGATCAACTTTGCAATGAGATGGTTGACGCCGGCACTTTGAAGCGACTCAATCAAGTCAAGCGCCCCAATAGCTTTTTGGCTTGTTCCGATCCCAGCGATGTGGCGCGGGTCGAAGACCGTACCTATATTTGTTCGGCCAGGCAGATCGATGCCGGTCCGACCAATAACTGGATGGCGCCGTCGGAAATGCGCACCACCCTGAGCGCGCTGTTCGATGGTTGCATGCGTGGCCGCACCATGTATGTGGTGCCGTTCTCGATGGGGCCACTCGGTTCGCCGATGGCGCATATCGGGGTTGAATTGTCCGATTCGCCCTATGTCGCTGCCAATATGCGGATCATGACGCGCATGGGCAAACAGGTGTATGAGGTGTTGGGCAGCGATGGCGAATTTGTGCCCTGCGTGCATTCGCTCGGTGCGCCTCTGCGAGCCGGGCAAGCGGATGTGGCCTGGCCTTGCAATAGCACCAAATACATTGTGCATTACCCTGAAACCCGCGAAATCTGGTCGTATGGCTCGGGTTATGGCGGCAATGCCTTGCTCGGCAAAAAGTGCTTCGCCCTACGGATTGCTTCGAATATGGGACGTCAGGCAGCGCAGCACGACGGCATCGGCTGGCTGGCCGAACATATGCTGATCCTGGGTGTCGAAGCGCCGGCGGTCAACGGCATACCGGGCAAAAAACATTATGTGGCGGCGGCTTTCCCCTCTGCTTGCGGCAAGACTAATTTTGCCATGATGATCCCGCCGGCCAGTTTCAATGGCTGGAAGGTGACGACCATCGGCGACGACATTGCCTGGATCAAGCCAGGCGCGGATGGCCGGCTTTACGCGATCAATCCCGAAGCCGGTTATTTCGGCGTCGCGCCCGGTACCAATGAGCAAACCAATTTCAATTGCATGGCGTCGCTACGCGACAACACGATTTTCACCAATGTCGCGATGACCGAAGATGCCGACGTCTGGTGGGAAGGCTTGACCAAGGACGCGCCAGCGCACCTGACCGACTGGCAAGGCAAAGACTGGACGCCGGCACTTGGCGGCGCTAACGGCGCCAATGGCAAACCCAAGCCGGCAGCGCATCCCAATTCGCGCTTCACGGTCGCCGCCACTCAAAACCCGGCCATCGATGCCGCCTGGGACGATCCGGCTGGCGTGCCCTTATCGGCCCTAATTTTCGGTGGACGTCGCTCCGACACAGTGCCGCTGGTGACTGAAGCGCGCAATTGGGTTGAAGGTATTTACATGGCGGCCACCATGGGATCGGAAACCACCGCTGCCGCCGTCGGCCAGACCGGCTTGGTGCGGCGTGATCCGTTCGCGATGCTGCCTTTTGTCGGTTACAACATGAGCGACTATTTCCAACACTGGCTCGATGTCGGCAAGAACCTGGCGGCGCAAGGTCGGCAATTGCCCAATATCTATTGCGTCAACTGGTTCCGCACCGATGCGCAAGGCAAGTTTGTCTGGCCCGGCTTTGGCGAAAACATGCGGGTCTTGAAATGGATGCTGGACCGGATCGAAGGCAAGGGCGCCGGCGAAGAGTCCATATTTGGCGTCACGCCCCGCTTTGAAGATATGAATTGGGACGGCTTATCGTTCACGCAAAGCCAGTTCGACAATATCACTTCCATCAACAAAGTCGAATGGCAAGCCGAACTGGCGCTGCATGCCGAATTATTCGACAAACTTAAGCAAGGCTTGCCTGCCGAGTTGACGGCGGTGAAAGCCGCATTGGAGCAGCGCTTGTCTGCCATGGCTTAAGCGTAAGCGTTTGTAAGTGAAGTTCTGGTAAGGCTTTGACCAAAGCGCCAAGTTTTAGATGCTTATTATTGTTGCCTGGCACTGTCAATTAGCCTCAATAGTGCCAATAATAAGGGGGTATCATCAAAAATACCCCCTTATCCGCAGGTTTTCATTGCGTCAAATAATATACTGGTGCCAGTATATTATTGCCGTTTTGATGCTCCAGCGCCGCCCCAAACTTGGCAATCCAATAGCTACCTGGCCGACGGAACTCTCGCCGTCAAATCCCCTCCATAACGTGTCGTCAAGACAAGCCATTCGCAGGTAGAATTCGCCTTCCTGCGATTTCTAATGCCCGCTTGGTGCTGGCCTTCAATCGCAACGATGCAAACCCAAGCTGCCTGATCTGTCCGGCTGCGTGAACCAGTCCATTTCAATAAGGAACCAAATCGATGTTTATCAAATCCCGAATTTTTTTGGCCAGCACAGCTTGTTTGCTGGCTCTTGGCGCCTGTAAAGCGAAAGAAGCAGAAAAACCCGCAACACCCGCTCCAGCCGCAGCTAGCACCAGCGCCAGCCCAAGCAGCGAAGTGGTTGCCGCCAAAGTCAACGGTACCAATATCAGCCAAAACCGTGTCGACCTGATGCTCAAGCAACGTGGCGCACAAGGTCAACCCGACACCCCGGAAACCCGCAAGGCCATCGTCGACCACCTCGCGCTGCAACTGATCATTTCACAAGAAGCGGTCAAAAAAGGTCTGGATAAAACACCTGAAGTAGTCGACCAACTTGACTTGACCAAGCAATCGATCCTGGCCAATGCGTTTGTGCAAGACTACATCAAGAGCAATC
>JAZKIX010000139.1:7791-28900 GCA_040384645.1 Pseudomonadota bacterium
GACGAGATGCTCAAAGCCGAATACGACAAAGTCAAAGCCGAAATGACTGGCAATGAATACAAGGCGCGTCATATTTTGGTGGAAAAAGAATCCGATGCCAAAGACATCATCACCAAGCTGAAAAAGAATCCAAAATCGTTCGAAGCGCAGGCCAAAGAAAAATCCAAAGACCAAGGTTCCAAGGTCAATGGTGGTGATTTAGGGTGGTTCGATCCGCGCAGCATGGTGCCAGAATTCGGCGCTGCCGTGGCCAAGCTGGAAAAGGGCAAGTTCACCGAAGAGCCAGTCAAATCGCAGTTCGGCTACCACGTCATCCTGCTGGAAGATTCACGCGCCAAGGAAGTGCCACCGTTTGAACAAGTCAAGCCTGGCCTGGGCCAGCAAGTACAACAAAAGAATTTGAAAAAATTCCTGGATGATGCCAAGGCCGCTGCAAAAATCGAAATCGTAGCAGCGCCAGCAGCAACGCCAACGCCAACGCCGACACCAACAACGCCGCCAGCGGTAGCGGCGCCAACACCGGCTCCGGCTCCAGCTGCTGAAACCAAGCCAGCGGAACCGGCAAAGAAGTAAAATCGCCGCAAGTCCGTAGCAGGCCGTAGCACGCAATCATGCGCTCGTGAGCTTAGGTTCACGGGCGCATTTTTCATACAGGAGATTAATCATGCCACTCGTTACTGTCACCGTCCAAAAGCCAAAAACCGCCGCATTCAAACATGGCATGCTCGACGCGATCCATGCCACCCTGGTCGCCGCCGGTGTACCCGCTACCGCCAAATGCCCGAGGCGAGAACGGTGGGGTTTGAGAACTCGATGCCGAGGATTTTCGCTACGACGCCAGCTATCCCGATTTGTCTACAGAAAGAACTGCCGATTTCGTCCTGATAGAAATTCTCTGGTCAGTCGGGCGTAGCGTCAAGCTCAAGAAAAAACTGCTGGAAGACCTGATGAGCCGACTCGCTGCACAAGGCTTGAATCCAGAAAACGTGATGGTCTGCTTCAAGGAAACCGCGTGGGAAAATTGGTCTTTCGGCGGCGGCCGCTTGATCCATACCTGAGCGTCGATTTAAATGCAGCCTGCCGCCGTTAGCGATTAAATGGGACATCATGTATCAACCAACACAATTTGAAGAAACCAGCACCGGTCGGATGCACGATCTGGTACGCGCCCACCCTCTGGCGACGCTGGTCACCTTATCGGCCGATGGCCTCAATGCCAATCACATTCCATTCTATTTGCACGACGATGGCTCACCGCTTGGCACCTTGCGCGGCCACGTCGCGCGTGCCAATCCTCTGCTGCAAGATGTGGTTGCCAATCCGGCGGTGCTGGCGATTTTTCATGGACCCGATTGCTATATCAGCCCATCTTGGTACGCCACCAAGCAAGTTACCGGCAAGGTAGTACCGACTTGGAATTATGCCGTGGTGCATCTGCATGGCAGTCTGCGGGTGGTCGACGATCCGGTCTGGCTGCGAGCGCAATTAGACGCGTTGACGGCGCACAATGAAGCGGCGTTTGAAGCGCCGTGGCAATTATCCGATGCGCCGGTAGAATTTACCCAGACCATCATGCAAGCCATCATCGGGATTGAAATTGTCATCGAAAAAATGTCGGGCAAATGGAAAGTCAGCCAAAACCAGCAGCCACAAAATCAAGCCAGCGTGATTGAAGGCTTACGCACTAGCCAGCAGCACGACGCCTGCCCGATGGCGCAACTGGTCCTTGCACGCGGATCGAAGCTCGACAAGAAGTAACAGCGTGACTCATTTCACCGATACCAACGCCCTGATTCACGCCGATCCACTGCGGATGGCGTGTTTGCAGGCGCTATATCAGCTCGATTGTCCCGATGCGCTGATCGCCGCCGGTTTCGTGCGTAACCTGATCTGGGATGAATCGCACGGCTACGACAGCCGCACGCCGCTCAACGATGTCGATGTGGTCTATTTCGATGCCGCCGATACGTCGCTGGCAGCGGAACAGGTGCTGGCAGATAAACTGGCGCAAGCCGTGCCGGCACTGCCGTGGCAAGTGCGAAATCAAGCCCGTATGCATTTGCGCAACGGCCATGCGCCGTATCGCGATAGTGCAGATGCAATCAGTTATTTCCCCGAAATTGAAACCTGTGTCGGCGTGCGCCTGGACCGGCACGGGGCGATTGAAATCGTTGCGCCTTATGGCTTGGCAGCCAATTGGCAACTGAGCGTGAGCGAAAATCCCAAGCCGGGATACAGCGGCGTTTTCGACGACCGGATTAAAGCAAAAGCTTGGTTGCAGCGCTGGCCCCAGCTTGTAGTGCAGCGGCTTACACCAGGCTTGGTGCAAGCCGCCAGCTGAACTTAGTCATCAAATTCCCGCGTGCATTACGCCACTGCAATATACAAATCCACCTGCGTTTTTTCATTATCGGTACCCAAAAAGCGCTCGTCGTAGCGCTCCAGGTCGATCACGGTACCGGCGGCGGCGTGCAGATTCTGTTCCGCTAAAAGTTTGCCGTAAATGGTCTGGAAGGTCGTAATGATTTCCGTGGTTGGGCCAGTGTGGGTGAAGACGGCGTACTTTTGCGCCGGCACCGTGACACGTACCATGCCTTCGGGAACGGCAGCGTCACTGCTTACTTCCAGTCCGGCGATGTAACGGAACTGGCTTTCGCCCTGCGGGCAACATACCCCGTAAGACACGCTGGGATCGATGGCGGGGATTTCGTTTTCACGCGGCAGGTAACGCTGCCACATTGCAGGAATCGAATCGTGTGCATCGCTGCTGCGATATTCCATGCCGACCACGGTAAAGGCCGGCAAATTCACTATGTTTGCTTGCATTTTGAGAGTCCTCCAGTGAGTCAATTGATTTAAAGGTGTTTCTACATCAATCAGTAAACGTTGCCTGCATGCCAGTTCGACCCGCAACAACTGTGCATGCGACGACAAGAAATGCAGCAACTGTTCCTTATCATCCAATTGCACATCGGCACTAAGCTGGGCAATGGCATCGAGCGGCACGTCAAGCCGGCGCAGCATGACGATACTTTGCAAATGCGCGATTTGCGAAGGATGATAATAGCGGTAATTATTATCGCGCTCGGTCAGCGCTGGCACGAACAGGCCGAGTGCGTCGTAGTGGCGCAGGGTCTTGGTTGACACCGCAAATATCTTCGCCATCTGGCCTATGGTCAACATGCCGCACCATCTCCATTCACATCTTCAACAACGCTTACTGAAAACAGAGTGTAGAGCTTGATGCAAGGGTAAGGTCAAGTGCCTTTTGCATCTTGTGCCATATCAAACCGAGGGCGAAGCAACTGCTTGAGCGTGGCAAACGCGCCCAGCGGCTTGAGCCTGCCGCATGGATTGCCCTAGCAAGAGTTACCAATCCGCTTCAACCACCTGTCCCTTCTGCTGGGCGCTGGTCGCGGTGTATTGATGGACTTCAAAAGCATTGCCATCCGGGTCTTTTAGCCAGATTTGCCAGGTATTATCGCAACCCAGTTTTTTCTCGGTAAAGTCGACGCCTTGCGCCGTCAGGTTCTTCATCACCAGGTCGAGGTCGTCGGCTTCCAGACAAAAATGCTTGAGGCCATTGTTAATGACCGGGCCTAAATCCTTGTTTTCAAAAATTTCAATGTAATTGTTTTCGGCAATTTCCAGGTAGACGCCGAAATCCTGTCCCTTGCGCGTGAACTGGAACTTGGTTTTAAAGCCAAGCTTGCTGTAATAATCGATTGATCGCTGCAAGTCTTTGACATCCAGGCAAACATGGGCAATGCGCTTGAACATGGTCTCTTCCTTCTGTTTTTATGGATTTTTTTGGATTCAGCCGGGCGGCTGAATCACTGCATGCGACAGCTTATGTCAGATATTTGTAGTCTTGCGCGGCAAAGAAACGGCCGCTTGGACCATTGTCTTCCAATAGCGCCGGCACCAATGCGCCGGGTACCACGGTCTCGACGCCGAACATCGCATTCGGGCCGCCCAAATCGGTCTTTAACCAGCCAGGATCAAGATAATTGACCAGCACATTGGCGCCTTCCAGCTCGGTCGACAGGTCGCGGCTGTATTTATCGACAGCAGCCTTCGATACGCTGTACGGCGCCAGCGACGGCTGATCCTTGATGCCCGACGTCAGGTTGACGATGCGGCCAAAACCGCGTTGCTTCATGCCCGGCGCAAAAGCATTGCACAGCGCTACCATCGAGAACAAGTTGACCTGGAACGACTCTAGCCATTCTGCCGGCGTAATTTCCCAGATCGGCTTGAAGGTATTCATGATGGCCGCATTGTTGTACAGGATATCGATGTGGCCGGGGCCGTTGTTGACGCCCGCGATGATCGACGCCACGCCCTCGGCCGTGGCCAAGTCGCCAACTACCGCATGGGTTTTGACGCCATATTGCTTCAGGGTTTGCAACACTTCCGCCAGATGGCTCAGTTCGCGGCCATGCACGATCACATTGCACTTGCGTTTAGCCAAGCCGATGGCGATTTGGCGGCCGATTCCGCGGCTCGATCCGGTGATTAAAGCCCATTTATTTTCGATAACGCTCATTGCATTTCCTTGAGTAAAACGGTGGGGAGGGTGACGATATTGCCTCTGTGAAAGCAGAGACCTATAAAATACGCCTTGCACAGCAGTGGCAACTCAGTGGTCGCTTGGCCGCACTATTGTGCTGAATTCGACATAATAATGCTAAATTTCGCTTTTGTTAAGCGCTATCATTGCTTGCCGCGACCGCCATTTTTACGGAACGCAAGCGTATGGACGCATTTTTGATTTCAACCGGCATCGTCGCGCTGGCTGAAATAGGCGACAAAACCCGGATCGCCAGCATCGTGCTGGCGGCGTATTACAGCGTGCCTTTATCTGATGAGCAAAAATTTATTGAGCCATCTTTTTGGACGTTAAATTGATGCGTGAGAATAACGACAAATTTGCGCAACGGCTTTTGTCTGTTTTAAGCGTGGTCACAGCAGTCGCTGCGGCCTTGGCTTTTTGGAAGTATGGCGTCGGCATCCCTTCCATAATTCTGGCGCTCACTTCAATTATTGCCGGGTTGTTCGCTGTGGCCAGGCTTGAACAAATGCGTGATTTATTTTCAGAATAGGCGCCCAAAGCTGTTTTTATTGAAAAATATACTGCTGGGTGTATTTTATAGAGCCCAATGAAAACGTGCGGAAAGGGCATGTTTTATACTAATACTCCCTATATTTAGGCTAATAAAGGTAGCAATTAAATTCGCTATAACCTGTCTTTCCCGCGCAGGCGGGATTCCATAGAACCGTGGATCAACTGGGCGCAATGTTTATGGCGATAGCGGGACACCAGCGCCGCATGGATTCCCGCCTGCGCGGGAAAGACGGTCATGCTTGCCAAATTTCCGGCTAAAAAAGGCGTCTGATACTACGGACTGAATAGTTACAGCTAGGCATGCGCGTCAAGAAAAATACGCCACCCCCGCTGCGTCCTTCCCTAAAGCCAGCCAAATTTTTCACAAATAATTTGCCGGTAGCACGTTTAATCAATTATTCGCTTTCTTCGCATGATAATTTTTGGCCTGATCTTTTAGAAGACAAAACATATTGTCTCGGAAGACGCTCCCTCCAACCGGTTCGACGATCCTTGTCACCGTGTTGCGAGGGAAAAAAATCAAAATCATTACTAGGAGAAGACAATGGAATTATTTCATCCGCCCGATACCGGGCACGCCTCACTACATTGCAACGCTAGACCAGCGCACGCAGCTTAAGGGCTAAATGCGCGGCGGCACGCACGACGACAAGCACAATTCAATGCGTGATTTCGCGCACTTTTTTAAAACGTCGCCGTTCAGCGTTTCACATTCATAGCCTGTCCCGATTGTCATCCGGCTGCATCTTCAGCCGTGTCTCAACACGCCGGTATGCGGCCGCAACCGGCAGGCGGGCATGGTCGCAATCGCTTTCGCAATCAATTTGATGCAGGTCTGCAAAGGCCCGCTCGTAACCATTCGTATTCGTCAAAGGAAACCATGTTCCCTCCAATGAAAATCAGCGCTGTCGCGCTGGCTGTGTCGGCTGCATTCATATGCGCCTCGGCCTCGGCGGCGATTCCTGCTGTGCACGTGTATCACAATCACATGCCCAATTTCTGGCCGTTCTACGGCGTCAATGTCGGCAATACCTATAACGCCACCGCGGTCGGTCAGCCAGTGCGCTATATGTACGACGGCCAGGTCATCAACTTGAAAAATAGCCCGCCCGCCGGCTACACTTACTATCTGCCGCCCGCACTCGGCGGCGCCATCATGCCGCATGACGATCTGGTGTCGTATTACACGCCGGACGCCAAGACGCAGGCTTATCAAGCGTGGCCGATGGCCACTGCCAGCGCGATGAAAAATTTTTCCGGTGGCAGCGGACAGGTGCATGTCACCATGTCCGGTGCGGTCATCAACAACGTCAACAGCCTGGCCAATCTGCAAAACGTGCCGGGTTATTCCAACCCGAACTGGGGTCAGGCCTGGCGCGATAGTGTTAACGGTTTGCCGACCACGAATGGCTTTCGCACCCTCGATACCATTCGTTTCACCGGCCATCATTCGATGGGGCCGCTGGTGGGCAATGACTACTTTTTGAAGGACTTGATTTACCAAAGCGCGACGCTGGCGCAACCCTACTTCTTGGGTGGTAACTTCAAGGCGTCAAATGGATTTTTCCCGACTGAACTGGGGTTCTCGGAACGCTTGATTCCGACCCTGGCCAAGCTGGGCGTGAAGTGGTCGGTCATCGGCAACAATCACTTTTCGCGCACGCTGAAGGATTATCCCTACGCGACTTACGATGCAGCGGGCGATACTATTGTGTCGCCGCCGAACCGGGCTGACTTGCAAAACACGTCCAATGTCGGCGCTTGGGTTGCCAACGGCATGGCGCATGAAAAGCAAAATATCGTCAATAAATATCCCTTCGCCTCGACCCCGCATATGGTGCGTTATGTCGATGCGGCAACCGGTGCGGTATCGCAGATTGCCGGGATTCCGGTGACGCAAAATGGTTCTTGGCTGGAGGGCTGGGAAGGCAATACCACGGTCGATGAATACCTACCTTATGCCGCCATCGAGCCACGCCAATTCTTCGTGGTGGCACACGATGGCGACAATTCTGGCGGCCGTGCCGGTGCTTACGATACCTGGATGAATGGCCACAATGTCACCTGTACCGGCAATGGCTTTTGCCTCGGGATCGATGAATACCTGAAACGCACGCCGATCCCGGCCACCGATATCCAGCACGTGCAAGATGGCTCCTGGGTCGATACCCGCGACTCGTCGTCCGACCCGACCTGGTATCACTGGCATTTGCCTTTCATGATTTGGCAAAAGCAATTCCCGTTGGTCAATCAAGCGTATGGCACCAATCTGGCGCCAAAGAAAAACCTGGCCGGCGTGCAAGAAGGCGCGACCGTTTCGTTTGAATACGGCTGGCACTATCTGGAGCGCAATTTCGCCATGTTGCAAGCGGCGATGAACTACGCCAAGACGGCCGAGCAAATCTGGCTCGATGCCCATCCCAACCACTGGTCGCCTACGACTGTGCTGGACACGCAAGTAACGCACGCCGGCAACCAGCTCAATCCCTGGATGCTGTCCTATCCGGTCAAGGGCGATGCCGCCAATGACTATGCCGGCGGCGCCAATCCGGCCGAACTAGCTTGGTATTTCATGTTGCCGGCGATGGATTCGGGCTTCGGCTATTACGATGAAAACAAGGATGACGATGTCAAGCCGACCCTGGCTTTCAAC
The DNA here is from genome assembly GCA_040384645.1 of Pseudomonadota bacterium. Lineage (GTDB taxonomy): Bacteria > Pseudomonadota > Gammaproteobacteria > Burkholderiales > Burkholderiaceae_D > JAZKIX01. Next base: position 15,573 of record JAZKIX010000139.1, read on the forward strand.
AATTCCCTGTACTTTTCCAAATCCTATGTGACGCCAAAACTGGCCAGCGACCGCACCGGCCCATCGGTCTGGTGGCCGCAGCGCTATCCCTACAACCCCGGCTCGGTCAATGTATCGAAAGCGGAAGGCTGGACGCCACAGCATTACAGCCGTGATTTTGCGATTTACACCTATGCATTCGATGTTTCCAGCATCAGTAGCATGACGCTGAAAGTGCGTACCCATAGCAGTAATCTGATCAATGCTTCGGACGACACTTTTAAAGTGTACGACCCGGCTGCAATGGTCGGCAAAGCAGGCTTGTCGATCACGCCAGCCAACGTCGGCACCTGGGCTAGTTACCCGATGCAAATGCGCGATTTAAAACCCGTCATGAACGGTGTGCCCTGGAACGCCGATGTGCAAGCCACCATGGCCGTGGTGCCAGGACAAGAAATCGGCAATCTGTATTACACCTACCTGTCCAATTATCGTAACCAGATGCTCGATTACTACATCGAAGCCACCGATGCCAAAGGCAACGTGACCAAGACTGAAATCCAGCAAACCTTCGTCGGCGCCGGCACCTATACCAAGACCACAACTGGCTCTGGCCATGTGGAAGATATCGACGGTACAGTGCAGGGCGTCTACCCCTTCCTGGTGATCGACAATAGCGCGCCCACTACGCCCGGTGTGCCATGCATGACCAGCGTCACGGATCGCACGATAGCGATGAACTGGGCACCGTCGACTGACAATATCGGCGTCAGCGGTTACCAGGTATTTCGCGATGGCGTGTTGGTTGGCACGACGGCGACCAATGGCTTTACCGATACTGGCCTGTCGCCTAGTACTGCCTATAGCTACACCGTGTGGGCGCTCGACGCTACTGGCAATGCCTCCGGCAAGGCTGGGCCGACTGTGATCACCACCAACCCGCCCGACACCATCCCGCCGAGCGCACCGGGTCAGCCAGTCGTGTCGAACCTGACATCAAGCTCGTTCACCTTGAATTGGGCTGCGGCCACCGATAACTATGGCGTCGCCAGCTATCATGTTTTCCGTGACGGCGCAGCAGTTGCCAGCACCACCCTGACCACCTTTGCCGAATCCGGTCTGGCACCGGCCACGACCTACAACTACGCGGTCAAGACCAAGGATGCGGCCGGCAACACGTCGCCGGCTTCACCATCGACGCCAGTCACCACCTTGGCCGGTAACGTCGCCACGGTGTATTACAAGACCACTTGGGCGACGGCATATTTGCATTACATGCCAACCGGCGGCAGCTGGACCGCAGTGCCCGGCGTCGCGATGGATGCAGCCTGTAGCGGCTGGAAAATGAAGACCGTCAACCTTGCCGCCGCCAGCGGTTTGACAGCGGCTTTCAATAATGGCTCCGGTATCTGGGACAGTAGAAACGGTGCTAATTATGTGATGAGCACGGGCATTTCCGCGGTGCAAAACAGCGCTGTCAGCACCGTCAATCCCTGTGTCGCCGACACCATCGCGCCAAGCGTGCCGACCGCTTTAGCCAGCAGCAATGTCGGTGCAACGATGGCCACCATTAGCTGGACTGCATCGACCGATAACGTTGGCGTCACCAGCTACAAGGTATTGCGCGACGGTGTACTGGTCACGACCCTGAGCGGCACCCCGCCCGTGGTCACCTTCACCAATACCGGCCTGAGCCCATCCACCACCTATAGCTACACAGTGCAGGCGTTTGACTTGGCCGGCAAAGCCTCGACCGTGTCCGCCGCGTTGCCAGTCACGACCACCGCTGTGCCTAGCGGCTGCCCGGTGACCTTCACGATTGCCAATGCCAATACGGTCGTTGGGCAAAAACTGTATGTGGTCGGCAACCACGCTGCAATCGGTAGCTGGACCCCGGCATCAGGCTACTTGTTGGCAATCCAGGGCAGCGGCGCCAATGTACCTTGGAGCGGCACTGTCACCTTGCCGGTCGGTACAGCGGTGCAATACAAATATGTGAAATGGAATGGCTCTGCCGCAGTGTGGGAAAGCAGTCAAAGCGCCGCATCAGGCAACCGGGAATTTAGCACCCCGGCCAGTTGCCCAAGCGGCGTGACGCGCAGCGATGCCAATTTCAAACATTGACAGCGCGCTAGCCATATCGAGAGGTAAAAGTATCCTGTTGTAAAACGTCAATGCGTTCGGTTTTTGAGACTGGGTAATCCGTTTGGGATTACCCAGCCTCTTTTTTTTGGGGGGGAGCTATTTAGCCGTAGGCGGCACTACTCAATTTGTGGCAGCGCTGGTTTTCGCTCCCTCTGCCCGCTTGCGGGAAAGGGCTGGGGGCGCCCGGCGAGGGAGAGGGTTTTAGGTACTCGGCCAGCTGAATAGTTGCTAATTATGTCAGGGCTGTTAATTGTTTTTGTAGGGTGTGCGGGGCCGCCGAGGCCGTGCGCACCAACTGCGATCATGGCCAACGTCGGTGCGCACGGCGCACCCTACTCACACTTTTTCAGTGTGCTGGCTTCTTATTCAAACAATTAACAGCCCTGCTAATTATGCTTCTTATTCAAACAATTAACAGCCCTGCTAATTATGTCGCTTCCAAGGGGGGTATAAGCCAAAATACCCCATCACCCGCACGTTTTAATTGCCTCTTAAAAAATACACCACTCAGTATATTTCAGCCAAAAACGCCTTTTACAGTCCTAAATATTCACTAGCCGCGCCCCACGCGGTGGCGAAAAATCGCCAATCTTGTCGATCAAGCCGACTGCAATCGCGTCCTTCGACGTAAAGTGCAAATCCAGATGCGAATGGATATCCCAGTGTTTCCGGCTTAAAGATAAATGCTCTTTCAAGATCGATTCGGTCCGCAAATCGTCAGCCACCAACCCTTCGGCAATGATTTGCAAAGCTTGCGGCGAAGCGCCGCCGGGGGCGCTGGCGTGCGATTTATGGATCATGAAACGGGCGGTTTTGGAGGCCAGGCGACGGCGTCCCGCTAAAAATAAAACCACCGCAATCGACGCCACCGCGCCGCCGTTATACATCACAAATTCAACGCTTGAATTGCGCAAAAAGTTGTACAGGCAAATTCCGTCGCTAACGTAACCGCCATGCGAATGCAGCAAGACATGCGCTGTACTCACACCATGCTCCGACATCTGTGCGCTCGCTTCAAATACCCGATGCACCATATCGCTGTTGACATCGCCCGAGAGGGAAAAATAAGCCGCTTTTTCAACCAGATTCTTATCCGTATTTTTCATGGCATGACTCCCTAGTCTGGTAGTGCGGAAGGCGACATCATCTGAGTCGATAGCCTGTCACCGCGTGATGTAGATGTCCTTAGTTCCTCGCCCACGATCAGTTTCAACCGCGCGCCAGCAGTTAAAAATATGCGCCTGATTTATTCTGGCCGCAATCATTTTCCATAAAAAAAAAGCGCTATCCCAAGACTGGGATAACGCTCTTTTTTTGCCGGGCGACGCTGCGCTGGGCGACACTGCGCTGAACAACATATTTAAACTCAGGCCTCCATCAAAATGACGCAAGCACAAGTCGATCATGTATCTCAATTTGCCGAGTGCGCGGCAACGCAACGCACTCTACGTTGCGCGCCATTGTTACCTAATAAATTTACATGATTAGTCGTCATGAAGTCCAGAATCGGCAGCCACGATGCAGCCACTAATATTCTCCAGCGGCCTTACTTTCTTTCTTAAATGATTGCCTCCAACTATTTATCGTCATTCTTATGGCTTTGACGCCCTGCTTCTGCATGTTGCTCCGGCGTGCCACCGCGTGTGCCGCCGGACGAACCAGAGCGTGAAGCACCAGAGCCCGATTGCCGACCGCCGACATCTTGATCGTCGCTGTCTTCGGGCATATTTTTGCTGCCCTTTCCACCTGATTGCTTGCTGCCGGCAGGATCGTTTTTATGGCTTTGACGGCCAGCTTCGACGTGTTGCTCATGCGTGCCGCCGCGGCTGGAACCTTGTGAACTTTGCTTGTCTTGGTCGGATTGCTGATCCTGATTTTTGCCTTGATTGGTAGTCATTGTGATGCCTCTTTCAGTTAGATGGATGAGGTAAAAAACCGAACCGCCATTGTCAGAAAAGTGCATTGAAATAACACTGCCAAACGCTCTACACACGAGCTACTGACCGATCGGTAGCGAAATAGTAGACGCTGCTTTGCGCTCTCGATATCAGAAAATTGCGCAGTCGTTTGTAGGAATAGAACACCCCATTTCCGCTGGGCAAGCGACAACTTTCCTGAGCGGCGCATATCGAGGCGATAGCGCATAAAGTGAAAAATTTAAGTGGTGCCCTTCAAGTTTCACGGCTTACGGAGTCGGGTCAGTATCGTATGTGCGTCACCAGCGGTGATATCAGCCCTTGCACGGTCTTGTGCTCGTCGGGGTAGCCGAAGGCCACAGACTCACCCCAGCCGTCCGATCTTAGTGCTGGCCGTCTCGATGTGACGTTCCAGCGCGACGATGCATGGTGCAAATCGGTGGCTAAACTCTGTTGCAGCCATGACCCGGGCGAGGAAGGTGCGCGCAAGTTCTTCTGCGCGTCGCCAGGTGTTGTTGGCCACAGTTGCGTGAATAATCGCCTCGCCGATGGTTTCTGGAAGTCCTCCTCCGCTACGCGGTGCGAAAGTCATTGGCGTCATGTCGTAGGCTGGCGCGATGTCATAGGGGCGCCCCTGTTCGGTAACGAATGACAAGTTGCCGTTGTGCATATCAACGTTGCCGATCAGGGTGCCATAGGCCCATAGAAGCTCTGCGCCATCGGCTGCGTCCGGGCGAATATGACCGTCAGAAGCAAGGCGGCGTGCAATGACTGACCAGCCACCCGTTCCCAATCCAATCAATTCGGCGTCTAGCGCGGCCAAAGAAAATAGCGCACACCGGCCCAAATTACCGACACGATCAAATCGCTCGACCTCAAGGAAACGTTGATTACCATGGTCAACTATCCACGTCTTGGCGGCAGGAATGCCAGCCTCGCGCAAGGTGTCTAGCGCGAGATGTTCGGCCAGCAGCAGGTCGCGCCAACGCTCACTTACCGGGCTTTCCTCCAGCTCGCTGAATTTCACAATCACGTGCCGAGGCCCCTCTGGCGTCATGGCACAGGCGGTGAACTTCGGCTGCTCGCCGCCCGCTGACGATCCAGGTAGCTCACCGCGGGCGGCTTCTAGCGCCAACCGGGCATATGCCTCGGCCTTCTGTTCTTCCGCGATTGGATTGATGATGGGAGCGGCGACAAAGCGACCCCTCGCAATATCGCCTAGCAATAGATTGCCCACCACATCATGGCCATGCACGAGCAGCGCCCGCAAGGCATGTGTATCGGTCCAATCGCTAAGCTGCGGCGGCAACCCCAGTTCAGCACCGTGACGCGCGGCGTACGCCCTGCCAAGATATCCTTGGGGATGCATGTCGAACAACCACCATGGCAAGCCGGCGCTGTGCAGATTCACGCCATCTTCCTGCCGCATGACAAACCCATCTTGACGGACTGGTACAAGCGTTCCCAGTTTCAGGATCTGGCCTTCTGCATTGACTCGATAAATCGGCATATCTAGCAATCCGCGCGTGCTATCGCGTAACGCGTAGCGTATTGATCGGGCAGCACCGATCTGTACGACGTGGTCGCCAAGTTCGGTTAGCGCACGCGAGATCGTCGGCTGACTTGCGCCAATATATTCAGCCAGTTGGCGTGCGGACAGCGGCCCACCGGACAGTCGTATTCGGATAGTTTCAGTGTGAGGCGACATGCGTATGAATACATATATGAATAGATTTATGAATAGATAGTATAGGTGTATTTGAGATTTATGCGCAAGAAATGTCAACGCGACACAGCCTTTGGTGACCCTCTCGGTGAATATATGGCAGCTTTGTGAACTCAGTTAATGTGCGTTAGAAAAATTTTGGGTAATAGCTATCGCTGCATAACCTCTTATGAATTAATGCCCGTGAATAACGGTTGGCTGTGGGTAATTGTTCAGGTGCCCAAGCTGACAACCGGCCTCAAAAGAGAAAATTGTGGGTGGCGCAGGTTGTGTTGAGGCGACAATTGCTTTGCAAAAGCGTCTTTTGATAAAAATATACTGGCGCCTGTATTTTTATTGTGCCAACAAATTCGTGCGGGTATAGCGGTGTTTCACCATATACCCCCATAAAACCGGAAAATTATGTGGGGCGAAGTGTGAAAACTAGACCTGGTAGATTAACAAGAAGAGTTTGTAGGGTGCGCGTGGCCGCCGAGGCCGTGCGCACCGATAAGGTTGCGGTTCACGGTAAAAGAGTGCGGGTCACATCCAGCATTGAAATCCAGCGCTGCTAAGTCGGCGACGATTGCTTTGGTCGTCACCGCATCGATCACTGGAGTTCATGTCGCCGCGAGGCAACCCATGCCCTGCAACGTGGCCTCGACCGCCTGATCCAGCGGCGTGTGGGGTTCATGACCCAACACGGTTAGGAGTTTCGCGTTCTCCATGCGCAGAGGCACATTCCATAGATAGCGCATCTCGCGCATCTCACGCAAAGTCGGTACAAATGGTGACACCAACGCCATCAGCCACCAAGGGAATGCGCGCAGTGTTGGCTTGGCGCCACCGCGGCGCATGACCACGCGGCTGATCGCGTCGGCCAGTTGCGCGCCATCGGCGTCCCAATGGCCATCCATATGAAACACGGCGAAGGGGTCGAGCGATGCACGACGCTGCAGCAATTGGACCATGGTCCTGGCCACATCGGGAAGGTAAGACCATTGATGGCCCACGCCGCGAGCGCCCGGCAGGCTGATACTTTTTACTGGCAGTCCTGGTTTGACCAGTCCCTGCGAGAACCAGTTATTGCCGACCTTGGGACCAAAAAAATCACCTGCACGCAGCACAATTACCTTGCAGCCTTCTCCGCTCGCTGCGCGCAGCCGGCGCTCAAGCTCAACGCGTATCGCACCTTTCTTGGTTATCGGCGCTTGCGGCGAGTCTTCCCGCAGTATTGGAAATGCATCAGGGCCAAAGTTGTATACCGTCCCTGGCAGCACAATGGTGGCGCCCTCGGCCCGCGCAGCGGCGATCGTGTTGTCGATCATTGGCAATACCAGCTCGCTCCAGCGCAGATAGCCGGGCGGGTTGACAGCGTGCACGATGACCGAGCAGCCGTTGGCTGCGGCCAGTACATCTTGGCGATTCATCGCATCGCCCCGAATCCATTCCATGCCATCTCGCCGCTCCATCGCCATCGAGCCGCCGCGCCGCAGTGCGCGAACGTTCCAACCCGCGTCACGCAGCTGACGTGCCACCTCGCCACCGATGCCACCAGTTGCGCCCAATACCAATGCCGTTTTGCTTTTCATGTTGATACTCCTTTAAAGTGGGTTTTGTGTTGCGATGGATGCAGTGTGGAATAAACACAGTTACTAAGCAATTGACGAACATGTACTAGACGCTATACATTTATGCATGGACTACGATATCGGCTGGGAGCTCTACCGTTCATACTTGAGCGTCTTGAAAGAAGGATCCTTATCGGGGGCTGCCCGCGCAATTGGTATTGCACAACCCACGGTCGGCCGCCACATCGCCGCGCTGGAGAAATCGCTCGGGATCACTCTTTTTACGCGCTCCCAGCATGGTCTGTTGCCGACTGAAGCGGCGCTGGCATTGCAGATATTTGCCCAGACCATGAGCAGTTCAGCCGCCGCGTTGCAGCGTGCGGCCGGCAGTCAGGGCGCGGCGGTCAAAGGCACGGTGCGTATCAGCGCCAGCGAAGTCATTGGCGTAGAAGTGTTACCGCCGATCCTGACGCAACTGCAAAATGCGCATCCCGATCTGAAGGTGGAACTGGTCCTGAGCAACCGCGTTCAGGACTTGCTCAAACGCGAGGCCGATATCGCCATCCGCATGACGCCGCCCAAACAAGAACTCCTGATCGCCCGGCGCGTTGGTCACGTGGCGCTGGGCTTGCATGCACATCAAGATTATCTGCGCAGACGTGGGACGCCAGGCACGCTGGCTGACATGGCGCAACACACCCTCATTGGCTTTGATGAAGAAACCCCGTTTCTGCGCGCCGCACGAAAAGCCATGCCCGTCTGGCATCGCGACGCTTTCACGGTACGAGCCGATAGCGACCTGGCTCAGCTCGCCATGATTCGGGCGGGGGGCGGCATTGGTATTTGTCAGGTTGCGGTGGCAGCACGCGATCCGCAACTGGTACACCTGTTGCAGGGCGAGTTAGAAGTCAAGCTGGAAACCTGGCTCACCATGCACGAAGACTTACGTAACAACCCGCGTTGCAAAGTCACTTTTGACGCCTTGTTACTGGGCTTGCAACAGCACGCGACTGTTTGATTTTTTCATTCATGTGACCTCTGATACCTGATGCGGTAAGTCACAAAAAGATCTTGCGATGACGATTCGCGACATCAAAAATTGCGCCCCGCTTTGCACGCGACATGAAAAAATCTTCTACGTGAATGACTGCACTGCGGCCTTTTCCATTGCCTGCGCGCACTTCCGCCATTGCCCCTTGATGAATGACATTGTCAGGCTATTGCCATTTATTAGTTTTGGTAAATATATCTTTTTTATTTTAGGTAATTATTTTATTGACTACAAGTTTGCGACGATGAATACTTGCATGATGGAAAAACGTAAGACGTAAACCTTCCATGACTTAGGGGGCACGAATAATTCACAAGAATAATTTTCGGAGAAACGAATGCTAGTTCAATCAATACTGACCGTAAATAATGCATCTGGCAAACCTGATGACTTTGAGGTTTGGCTCGGCGAACGTTCGCGCTGGTTGCAAACGGCCGCTCATCAGCTTATTGAAAACAAGGCATATCCAACAGAGCTTGAACTTGCCGAATTGGGCAAATTATGTATTGGCGAGGCAAGTGGCACGGGAACCCATGCTTTTGCAACAGTTGTCCCTGGCTCATTGATTCAGGCAGCGGTGCGACCGGCGCTCCAGATTCTAGGTTTGAGCGAAGTGCGTGGCGTGAACAAAATTAAGGATCGCGCGAAACTAAAGTTTGGGACGAGCAATTTAACCGTTGTCTATGGTGCGAATGGTTCTGGGAAAACGGGGTTTTCGCGCGTGCTGAAACAAGCCTGTGGAAGCAAAGCGAAAGAGAACATTCACCCAAATGTATTCGACAAAACGTCGCCTGCGTGCGAAGCCAAAATTTCGATCACACTCGACAATAAACAAATCGACCTGGATTGGACACAGATAGGTGGCTCATTGCCGTTGTTGGGTAATGTACACGTCTTCGACACTAAGACCGCTTCTAACTATGTCGCTTTTCAAAACGAAGCGCAGTATGAGCCAAGCCGAATGCGGTTTATTTCGGCGCTCATTAAAATTTGCGGCAAAGTGTCAGAACAACTATCGGCCCAGAAAACGCAACTCGTTAAGAAACTTCCATTGTTTCCCGTCGCTTACGCGCAGACGGTTAGTGCAAATTTTTTTAAATCGATCCGAGCCACGACTAGTCAAGTTGACATCGATAAAGCCTGCGACTATTCCGATGTATACGACAAGGAGCGTATTGCCGCAGAGGGCGCCTTGGCTCAGAAAGACATTGCTGGCCGGTTGATGGTGATCGGAAAGGAGCAGGTTGCTCTCGCACAGGTTCGTGCGACGCTAAATACCTTGCAAAATGGGTTGTCTGACGAAAAGGTAAATGCCTTGGTAATCGCTCGCGACGACGTTGTCGCTAAGCGTAAGGCGGCGCGTGAAGTGGCCGAGAAGATATTTGCGAATGCCCCCCTAGAAGGGATTGGTCAAGAAATATGGATGGCTCTTTGGGAGCAAGCCCGCAAGTTTGCTCAAGCGCATGCTTATCCTGGGCAGGAATTCCCAAACGTGGATGCAGATGCTCGCTGTGTTCTTTGCCAACAAATCCTTGATCCTGAGGGGAAAACTCGCGTCTCTCACTTCGAAGCATTTGTGATCGGTGGATTGGAGGCCACTGCCAAAGCAGCAGAAAAATTATACGGCGAATTGTTGAAGAAAATGCCAGTTATTCCACAGAAAGAAGACTGGATGCTGCAAGCTGGCGTATTGAAACTTGAAGAGGATGCCGCAGACACAGTATTCGCTATGCTTAGCGCTAGAAGCACGACTACTTTGACGGCAGTCAAGCCAGAAGATATTCCTGTTGTCGATTGGGCGGTGATCGATAGAGCACATTCGATAGTCTCTGCAGCGCAGAATGCAGAGGTGAAAGCGCTGCAGGAATTGCACGGAGATGGCAAGCGCAAGCAACTAGAAGCGAGAGTTCTAGAGCTACTTGCTATGCAGTGGCTCAGCCAAAATAAAGCCAGCATTGTCGAAGAAGTTAAACGTCTAAAAGAGGTTGGCATACTCGAGAAGGCCGTCACGCTCACAACTACTTCTGCGTTGACCAGAAAGCATACAGAATTATCAAAAGACGATTTGCATAAGGGATATGAGGATCGCTTCAACGCTGAGCTTAATTTCCTTGGGGGGAAAAATTTGCCGGTTAAGCTAGATTGTAAACAGGCAGGCAAGGGCAAGATTACTTTCGAACTTACTTTGCAAGGGGCAGAGCGCCTACTTTCGGCAGAGCTAGTTCTGAGCGAAGGTGAAACCCGCATTGTGGCCTTGGCAGCGTTTCTTGCCGATATTTCTGGAATGGAACATCGATCACCGTTTATCTTCGATGATCCGATTTCATCGCTGGATCAGGACTTTGAGGAAATGGTCGTCAAGAGATTGATCGAGCTTGCGAAGACCCGGCAGGTAATTGTGTTCACTCATCGTTTGTCACTTCTGGCGCTAATAGAAAGCGAAGTCGATAAGCTGAAAGAGAATGCGGAACTGGCTAAGCTGCCGCCAGAGGTGCAACTCCAGATTCAGTCGGTTTGCAGTTTTGGGAAGAGTGCTGGTGTTGTGCGGGAAATAAATTTCCGTGACCTGAAGCCAAAAGCTGCAATAAATCGTATGTCGAATGAGCAACTCCCTCAACTGCGGAGGTTTAGTGACGCTGGTGACGTCACCGCGTATGACGAGCGCGCCAATGGTCTGTGTAGTGACTTGCGAATTCTGGTTGAGCGTTGCGTAGAAAATGTGCTTTTGAACGAAGTCGTGATTCGGTTTCGGCGTTCATTGCAGACACATGGCAGAATCGGAAAGTTAGCGAAAATCACTGCGGAGGATTGCGCTCTAATCGATGACTTGATGACGCGATACTCAGTCTTTGAACATTCACAGTCAGACGAGCTGCCCGCATTAAGGCCTAACATCGACGACATTGAAGCTGACGTTGCCAAAATAGCTGCGTGGATTGAAGAGTTTACCAAGCGTGCAGTGACCTGACAAAGAAGATATGGCTGATCCAAATTGCAACATTTGGATGGCACCGGTTTTAACCGGACGATCTTGCTGCACGAACGACCGCCAACGAGCACTGCAGAGTATTGCTTGATGCTCGCTTATGACGAGTGACTTCGGGCAATTGCTGTCAGTTTTTCAGACTTGTGCCCTCGCTCGAATTGCAAAGAAAAGTATGTCCCGCGGTCGAGTTAATGAAAAATTGTTTGGCGAAGGTGTTTTTAAGGAAAAATATACTGCCACCTGTATTTTTATTACGCTAATGAAAACGTGGGTCTAAGGCATTGTTTTTCCATATACCCCCATAAAAATCATTGCATTAAGGGAGTCGATGCGCCTCCCTTACCCCGCCAAACTCAAACCGTCTGCCCTTGCTCCCGTAGCTCCACCGCACGATACGTAGCCAACAATCTGAGCTCCTTTTCCCGCGCCGCTCCCAGGCTCTTGTCTTTGACATGCCCATACCCGCGAATCTCTTCCGGGATGCTGGCAATCTCTACCGCCAGCGCCAGATTGTCGGCGCGCAAGGTCGATAACAGTCCTTGCACGGTGTCGCGATATTGGCCGATCAATGCGCGTTCGGTCTTGCGCTCGGCGCTGTAGCCAAAGATATCGAAGGCTGTGCCGCGCAGCCATTTCAGCTTGGCCAGTACGCCAAAGGCCGGCATCATCCAGGCGCCGAATTGCTGCTTGATCAGATGGCCGTGCGCGTCGCGTTTGGCAAATAGCGGCGGCGCGAGGTGGAATTTGAGGGTAACGCCGGGTTCGAACATGGTGGCGATCTTGCCCTTGAAGCTGCCGTCGGCATACAGGCGCGCGACTTCGTATTCATCTTTGTAGGCCATCAATTTATAGAAGTAGCGCGCCACTGCTTCGGTCAGGCGCAGGGTGGGTTGGCCAAGCTGGGTTTCGGCATTTTTTACTTGTTCGATGAAGTCGCGGTATTGCTGGGCATAGGCGGCGTTTTGGTAGGCGGTGAGCAAGGCGCTGCGGTGTTCGATGAGGTGTTGCAGCGATGGCTTGCGCTTGAATTCGATCACTTGCGCGGGTGTTTCGCTGTGCGTTAGTTTCAATACTGCAGCCAGGTCAAATGCGGCGCGGCGGCCCCAGTGGAAGGATTGCAGATTGAATTCGATGGAGGTCGCGTTGAGTTCGATTGCTTGCGTGATGGAAGCTTCCGCCAGCGGTACCCAGCCCTTTTGCCAGGCGTAGCCGAGCATGAACATATTGGTCGCCAAGCTGTCGCCCATCAGCGCGGTGGCAATCGTGCCGGCGTCGATGAAATCGACCCGCTCTGCGTTGCAAGCGGTGACGATATCCTTGCTGGCGGCAGCTTGCGGGAATTGCCAATCGGGATTGCGCACGAAGGCTGCGGTGGGCGAGGCGGTGGCGTTGATCACGGCATGCGTGCGGCCTTCGCCCATGCGGGTTAGAGCGTCGCGGCTGGCGGCGACGATCAGGTCGCAGCCGATGACCAGGTCGGCGGCGCCGGTACCGACGCGAGTGGAATAGAGGGCGTCGGGCGAATCGGCCAAGCGCACATGCGACATGACGGGGCCGCCTTTTTGCGCCAGTCCGCTCATGTCGAGCACCGAGCAAGCCTTGCCTTCGATATGCGCCGCTACCGCCAGGATTTGGCCGATGGTGACGACGCCAGTGCCGCCGATGCCGGCCACCAGGACGCCGAAGGGCGTGGCCGTGTCGGGAATGTTTGGCGTCGGTAAAGTGGACATTGCCGCCAAGCCTGACGCCGCCACATTTTGCGCGCTGGCGTCGGGTGCGACTTGCAGCTTTTTCGGCTTCTTGAGTTCGCCGCCTTCGACCGTGACAAAGCTGGGGCAAAAGCCTTTGACGCAGGAGTAATCCTTGTTGCACGAGGACTGATTGATCTGGCGTTTGCGGCCCAGTTCGGTTTCCAGCGGCTCGACCGACAGGCAATTCGATTGCACGCTGCAGTCGCCGCAGCCTTCGCACACGG
>JAZKIX010000140.1:0-9625 GCA_040384645.1 Pseudomonadota bacterium
CTTGGCGGTATTCCAGCGCAGTCCTTTTTTTTGATTGACTTCAAAATAGCCGCAACCTTCGTTATCGCCACGGTTGAAATCCGCCGTACTCGGGATTCCGACTTGCCCGGCCGCATCGCGGAACGCATCCAATATTTTCCACGATACCCGCTGCTGCTCGACCCGCCATTCACCGCCGCTGCCATGAAACGCGTCAGCGCCGCGATAATGGTCCTCGGTTTTTTTAAACAGCGGCAAAACCTGGTCCCAACCCCAAGAACTGTCCCCGGTCAACTCAGCCCAGCGCTGATAATCCTGGGCCTGGCCGTTGATCGACGAACTACCGCCCAATACTTTGCCGCGCGGATAAATCAGGCTACGGCCATTCAGCCCAGCTTCCGGTTCGGTCCGGTACATCCAGTCGGTTCGCGGATTATTTATACAATGCAAGTAACCGACCGGTACATGAATCCACACATAATCATCCTTGCCACCCGCCTCAATCATCAAAACCTTGATCGACTTATCTTGCGTGAGCCGATTCGCCAATACGCAACCTGCGGTGCCACCGCCAACAATGATGTAATCGTACTCGCCTGCTGATTCCAATATCGCTCCATACACGCATTCAATGCGTCGACAATTCAATTAAACAACGGGGGTATAAGGCAAAACAGTAGCTGATCCGCACATATTTAGCGCGGCTTAAAAAATACACCTACCAGTATTATTCAAGCGTCAAGCCGTACTGTCTCTTGAAGGTCGGTGTGACAAGCAATACCATTTAGGTTGAAAGGATTGCGAAAAATATTCTTCATCGCAACAGTCATAACCCTCATCACTTTGACCATACATCGATATTTACAGTCCGACATCGCGCTAACAACTCATCACGTTCCAAAAACATCGCGCTACGAAATATAACCGATACCGTATTAAAAAAACCGCAACAAAGTTGAGCACAAACGACATTGTTCCGCCCCTTGCTCCAGACACCCTAAAAGACCAACTTCAACGGCGTAACCTGAAGTGGCAACATGACATTGGTAGAGAAAATAGTATGCAGCATGGCAAAAATACATGCGTTAACCCTGTGGATAAGCTTTGGGATATCCACAGGATGGCTTGTGAACAAACCTCATTTCCCACAAGCGCAAAAATCTTATCCCAAATGCGTTCGCATGGCATACCTTGATTATCGCTAACTTATTCAGTTCCTAAGCCATTGTTTACAAATAAGAAAGAAGGCTTATCCACGGAAAAGACACACCATTACTATTACTACTAAAGATATATATAAACAAATAAGATAAAACAAAAAAAGCACGTGGCCTTGGCCTATTTGAATAAAAGCAAATCCCAACTTAAATATCTCAATTAGTGCTTTTAAACAATCCATCGAAAATTGTTCACCTGCAAGCGATGCAAACGTCTTTCAGTCAAAAAAAGGGGAAGCACTGGTCCTGAGTAGCAGCCACATCTGAAAACGTAGTCACACGCTTGCTGACGCCTCTCAAGGACATTCCTCAAGCAGCGCGAGCACCACAACTGACTAATCATTTATAAACGAATAACGCGGTAATCCAACTCAGGAACATGACAAGCCAACGCCATACCGACAATTTCACCCTCAGGTAACGTAAAAGAGTAATAATTTTCATAATGACATTTACGATCTGTGGATAAACCCTTGGGTATCTCAAGGATGGGATGTGGGTAAGACTGCTATTTATCCCGATGAAATTTCTTATCCAGAACATCACCTTCTTGCATACTGACTCTATTCAAGGTTTATATTTTTCATAAGCGTATGATTTCATGGATTTAATTCACCTTATCCACAAAAAACGCGCTCCTTATTACTATTACTAGTTTTATATATAAACATTAAATAAAACAAACCAAAACCTTTCGACTCCTTTCCATAAACAGCGCCAATGCTTTCAGAAAAAAAATCGCAATCTGACAGTCCGATACGGCTGGGCATCATCAGTGCACTACCACATGAGCAACAAGGCTTGAATCAAAGCATGCAGCAGCAACGCCAGACGCAACGTGGCATGCGTGATTACTCAGAAGGAAATTGTTGGGGGATCGATTGCATTAGCGTACTGTCGCGCATCGGCAAGGTCGCTGCTGCAGCGACGGCAGTGGTGTTGATTGAGCGCTTTGCTGTGACACATATTTTGTTCACAGGTGTTGCCGGTAGCGCTGATCAAGCGGTACAAATTGGGGATATCGTGATCGCAGAGCAGTTAATCCAGCACGATATGAATGCGCAGCCGCTTTTCCCGCGTTTCCAGGTGCCGTTGACAGAGCGATCAGAATTTACGGCGAATGCAGATTTGAATCAGCAGTTGAGCGCGGCAGTGGATGACTTTATCCGCTTAGATTTTCTGAACGTTATACAGCCACGAGATCGACAACAATTTTGTCTGGAAACACCGCGCTTACATCAAGGCCTGATTGCCAGTGGAGATGAATTCATTTGTAGTGAAAAACGAATACGCACATTAAAAGCCGACTTGCCGTCAGTACTCGCGGTTGAGATGGAAGGTGCAGCGGTTGCACAAGTCTGCTTCGAATATGGGCTACCATTCGCCGTCATCCGTACAATTTCGGATAAAGCCAATGCACAGGCATGCATCGACTTTTTACAATTTATCGAAAAAGTGGCGGCACCTTATGCTTTCCATACCATCCGGCGTTTTTGTCTGACAATGGCACAAAAAAGAGCCATGAGATTGGCTGCGACACCCAAGTGACATCAACATCGTGAAATTTTGCAGATTAAATCTGGGATCACCCGTGCCGCAAGTTTTAGTGATCCCAAATCATTAAATATTCGTACTATCCAAATGCAGCAAATGATTGCTGTGCCATCGGTACAAAACCGGTTTCTAGAAAATTTCTAGTAATCTATATAAGAAAATGAAACTGAAATCCGAGGTGTTTACCCCTCTGGTGACAACGTAAAAACGCCGATCGATGCATTAGTAAAATTTAATAGCTCGATTTTGGGCGTTCTACAGGCGATCCGGTTGTAGTGGAATCAAAAACTTCAGACGAGGATGTCCCTACTGAACTTCCGCTGGAAGTATCGTATCCAGAATCACCTATCGAATCATTGGACATCGAACTACATGCACCCAATAAAAACATGCACAAACATGTACCAATAAATTTAACGTTCAACATAATACGCTCCTTAAAATTCAAAGACGCGCTCAAAAAAGTTGTACACGCCTAAGTAATATACGACGCCGTTATGGCGTCGTACCTATTACGATTTAGAGATTGGAGGCGCAAAAAGTTCACAAAATTTCGCCTTACCCGGAACCGGAATCATCGGTACGAAAATCAAATTAACGCACGTTAAAACGGATTGAGAAAAGCAAGTTTCTTAAATAGAACGTTGCAAATATCTGAAAAATTCTTGATATGAATGCCACACGTGTGTGCGTCATTCATCGGTTGAGCATATGACGAAGTAATAATATAAAGCAATTATCTAGATCAAATAAGATAGCCGACAGCGACTACAAAAATCACCATTTTTAAGATTTTTCTGCTGCTAAATCTTCCCATGGCCGAAAGTATCGCCAGTAAATGCAGTAAACAACCCACGTAACCATTTATGGACATTGCTACGTGCGTCGCGTTCATGCCAAAGCATGTCGATATTCACGTCCGGTAAGGAAAATGGCAGAGTTTTCGCTATCAACGCATCGGTCAAACCAGTAGATGCAATCAAGTGGAATGGCAAAACGGTAATCAAATCCGATTGCGCCACTACGCGACCAGCGGTAAAAAACTGATTAACAGTTAACCTGATATTGCGCTCCCGCCCAACTTGCGCCAGCGCTTCATCGACCAACCCACGCGCGCGACCAGACAGACTGACCAATAAATGATTTGCCGCGCAGTATGCATCGAGGCTCAACTCACCGTGCGACAGCGGGTGATCCTTGCGCATCACGCAAACATAGTGGCCAGAATACAAACGTTCATGCCTGATAGAACTCATCGCCACGCCCTGCCCGCCCGCTAATTGTGCCGCGACGCCAGGGAAAAACCCAATTGCCAGATCGATATCGCCACGGATTAACATGGGCCGAGGTTCGCTGGTGGTTAACGGCACCATACGCGCGTTCAAGCCAGGTGCGTCACGCTCGATTGCCCCGATAATTGCAGGCATCCATAAAGCAGCAGTGGCATCAGCCATTGCCATTCGGAAAGTGGATTGAACGCTAGAGATATCAAACGTTTCAGGCGCGACTACAGCTTCAAGCTCAGATAAGGCGCGTCGCACCGTAGGCCACAAAGCCTCAGCGCGCGAAGTAGGTTTTACGCCAAACGCAGTGCGGATCAATAATTCATCACCGAGCGCGTCGCGCAAGCGTTTCAATGCATTGGAAACAGCCGGTTGCGTCATTGCCAATCGTCCTGCAGCGCGGGTCAGATTTAATTCGATCATGATCGCGTCAAATACCCTCAATAAATTAAGGTCAAGCGTCAGAAAACTCATGATGTCTTGCTTTCTTGTCAGTTTGATGGGAATTAATGTTTACGGGTGCCACCGGAAATCATCAATTATTCATAGTATGTATAGCAGAAATAACAAAAAGAAATTATCCTAATATATTGCACTGCACTATACTTCAGCCATCGAATTGATGTTTTATAGCTCCAGCAGTATTTAAGCCGGTTTTAGGAAATAGATTAGTAGCAAATATCATTTCACGCAGTTTCGGTTGTCCCTCGTAAATGTTGTCCTCCTCTTCCTCCCCAAGGAAGTTTTATGCCCCGCGCAGCCAAAACTCGCGGGGCATTTTTTTGTGGATGGTTATTACGAATAAACAATATGGAAAAAATACGTCATTTCGAAAATGCTTGAATACAAAGTCGCGAGACACTGGGATCATGCGGGTGATGGACTAATTACTCGTTTAATGCAACAGCAAATCTAGAGAAAACTGTAGGGTATAGGCAAAAATGTACACGTATCCGCACGTATTTATTAGTCGAAAATAAATACTATCGTGAGTATATGAAAAAACCACCCGTCATTTAATAGATGAATTACGCACTGTTTTAGTGAAAAGAGTTTCTGTACAGTATCCATTCTGTGCAGCAAAAATTTGACTGTTCTCATACATAGCCTTTATAATCCCGTGGCTTTAGAAAAGTCTAACAATTCCATACAGTTCATCGACAGCCGTCGCGGGTCGCGCACAATGAGGTCAATATGCTGCGTGTAGTACTCCTGCAATTATCGATGACCATTTTTGCCAGTCTTATCGCAGGAATGTTGGGCGGGAAAGCTGCCCTGTTTTCAGCCATAATCGGCGGTCTCTGTTGTGTAGTGCCAAACGGTTTTTTTGCCTTGCGCTTATTTGCCAACGCCAAAAAGTTGGAAGCAGCGAACCCGATGTCGTTTTTCATCGGCGAATTTATAAAGATTGCATTGACGGTGGCGCTGCTTAGCGCGGCCGCATGGCTGTACCGCGATTTGAACTGGCTGGCGCTGATCGTCGGGTTCATCGCGGCACTCAAAAGTTACATCATCTTATTATTTGGGCACTGGCATGACAACTGAACTGGCTGCAAGCGGGGCGGCGGCACACGCACCAACCGCGACGGAATATATTCAGCATCACCTCGGACATCTACAGTCCGGGCATCAAACTTCAATGGTCGATTTTAAAGTTCTCAATCTGGACACGATGTTCTGGTCCGTTACAGTTGGCGTCCTCGGCTGTTTATTCATGTGGATGGCCGCGCGCCGCGTCACCGCTGGCGTGCCTGGCCGCTTCCAGGCATTGGTAGAAATGCTGGTAGAAATGGTTGAAGACCAATCGAAAGCCATCGTTCATGGCAATCGCGCTTTCATTGCACCGCTGGCCTTGACAGTTTTCGTGTGGGTCTTGCTGATGAATGCGATGGACTTTTTGCCGGTGGATCTTTTTGCGAAGATATTTAGTTGGTTCGGCATGGGTGAGATGCATCATCGGGTAGTGCCGACTGCAGACTTGAACGGCACCCTCGGCATGGCGCTGGGCGTATTCGCACTCATGCTGTTCTATAACGTCAAGATCAAAGGTTTGGGCGGTTTTGTGCATGAATTGTTTTGCGCACCATTTGGCTCGCATCCGGTTTTGTGGCTTCCTAACTTCGGCTTGAATTTGATCGAGTTCGCAGCCAAAACCGTATCGCTGGGAATGCGACTGTTCGGCAATATGTATGCAGGTGAGTTGGTATTCCTGCTGATCGCATTGCTTGGCTCGACCGCGACGTGGTGGGGTTTTGGAATGCATGTCTTTGCCGGCACAATCTGGGCCATCTTTCATATTTTGATCGTTGTTTTACAAGCCTTTATTTTCATGATGCTGACACTGGTATATATCGGCCAGGCGCACGAAGGGCATTAAATTATTGGCAGAGCCGACCAGCGGTTTGTGTCGGTTTTCCAGATATCGGTTTTGTTGTTGAGCAAGTGCAGGTTTTTGGTTTTAATTTTTTGACTTTTGACTATCCTAAGGAGTTTTCATGACTGACGTCGCTTTCGTAGCATTGGCTTGTGGTTTGATTATTGGTCTGGGCGCTATCGGCGCATGTATCGGTATCGCAATCATGGGTGGTAAATTCATCGAGGCATCGGCTCGTCAACCTGAATTGATGAACGCCTTGCAAACCAAGATGTTCTTGTTGGCAGGTTTGATCGACGCGGCGTTCCTGATCGGTGTTGGTATTGCGATGATGTTTGCCTTCGCCAATCCATTCGTCAGGGGCTAATCGCCTATTCTCATTTTGTCGGGTGACGGTCAATATGACCGCGCGCTCGGCACACGATATTCTGAGAAGGAACTTACCGTGAACTTAAATGCAACATTGATTGCGCAGTTCGTGGTCTTCTTCATTCTGGCGACCTTCACGATGAAATTCGTGTGGCCGCCTTTGATGAAAGCGCTCGACGAGCGCGCGCGGAAGATTGCGGATGGCTTGGCTGCGGCTGATCGTGGCAAATCAGAAATGGCTGCCGCTGAAAAACGCGCTCAGGCAGAACTTACCTCGGCTCGCGATGAAGGTCAAAAGCGTATTGGCGATGCTGAAAAGCGCGCCCAAATGATCGCTGACGAAATCAAGCAAAACGCTCAAGCCGAAGCAACGCGCATTCTTGCGCAAGCCAAGGCGGATGCTGAACAGCAAGTAACAAAGGCGCGCGAAGAATTGCGTTCCCAGGTTGCGACGCTGGCAGTAAAAGGCGCAGAGCAAATTCTGAAGCGCGAAATCAACGCTTCGGCTCACGCCGATTTGTTGAAACAACTCGCGATTGAGCTTTAATCATGGCTGAAATTGCAACCGTCGCCCGCCCCTACGCCGAAGCCTTGTTTCGTGTAGCTAAAACAGGCGACTTGTCCGCCTGGTCCGATTTGGTGTCCGAGATGGCGCAAGTTGGCGCCCATCCCGATGTTCAAGCGCTGGCACGTAATCCGAAAGTATCGGACATGCAAATTTCCGATACTTTTTCGGCATTGCTGAAATCACCGCTCAACGCTGAAGCCAAAAACTTCATCGCCATGTTGATCGATAACAGCCGGATTAGCTTGTTGCCCGAAATCGGCGCGCAATTTCATGTGCTCAAGAACGCACAAGAAGGCGCCGCCGATGTTGACATCAGCAGTGCGTTCGAGATCTCGGATATGCAACTGAAAGAATTGGTGGCGACGCTGGAAAAGAAATTCGGTCGCAAGCTCAATCCGTCGGTGACTATCGATAGTTCCTTGATCGGTGGCGTGCGTGTGGTTGTCGGTGATGAAGTGCTAGACACGTCGGTGCGCGCCAAGTTGCAACAGATGCATGTTGCGTTGGCAGCGTAATTTTTGGCATTGCGGGACAGAGTCAATGGCGCATGCGCCGCACTTCTCTGTCTCCAACACGATAGTGAGACAGGGTTAAAGCGCACTGGTGCGTCGTCTCAAACCAATTAGGAGTTTGTATGCAACTCAACCCGTCTGAAATCAGCGAACTGATCAAGAGCCGGATTCAAGGCCTCGGCGACAGCGCTGAAATTCGCAATCAGGGCACCGTTATTTCAGTGTCCGACGGTATCTGCCGCATCCACGGTCTGTCCGACGTAATGCAAGGCGAGATGCTGGAATTTCCCGGCAATACCTTTGGCTTGGCGCTCAATCTAGAACGTGACTCGGTAGGCTCCGTCATCTTGGGTGACTACGAGCATATTTCCGAAGGCGACACCGTCAAATGCACCGGTCGTATTCTGGAAGTGCCGATCGGCCCTGAACTGAAAGGCCGTGTTGTCAACGCCTTGGGTCAGCCAATCGATGGCAAAGGTCCAATCAATGCAAAACTGAGTGCGCCGATTGAAAAGATTGCGCCCGGCGTGATTGCCCGTCAATCCGTTTCGCAGCCAATGCAAACCGGCTTGAAGTCAATCGATGCAATGGTACCTATCGGTCGCGGTCAGCGCGAACTGATTATCGGCGACCGTCAAACCGGCAAGACCGCAGTAGCGATTGATGCAATCATCAATCAAAAAGGCCAGGGCATGACATGTATCTATGTCGCGATCGGTCAAAAAGCATCGTCCATTAAAAACATCGTGCGTTCGCTTGAGACGCATGGCGCAATGGAATACACCATCGTGGTTGCTGCATCGGCTTCCGAATCGGCGGCGATGCAATTCGTCTCGGCCTATTCTGGCTGCGCGATGGGTGAATACTTCCGGGATCGTGGCGAAGATGCACTCATTGTTTATGACGATTTGTCCAAGCAAGCGGTCGCCTATCGCCAAGTTTCCTTGTTGCTGCGTCGCCCACCAGGCCGCGAAGCTTATCCTGGCGATGTGTTTTACCTGCATAGCCGTTTGTTGGAACGTGCAGCGCGTGTTAATCCAGACTATGTCGAAGCCTTCACCAAGGGCGAAGTTAAGGGCAAGACCGGTTCATTGACCGCATTGCCGATCATTGAAACGCAAGCAGGCGACGTTTCCGCCTTCGTGCCGACCAATGTGATTTCGATTACCGACGGTCAAATTTTCCTGGAAACATCGCTGTTCAATTCCGGTATCCGCCCTGCGATCAACGCCGGTATTTCGGTGTCGCGTGTCGGTGGTGCAGCCCAGACCAAGGTCATTAAAAACTTGTCAGGTGGTATCCGTACCGACTTGGCACAATATCGTGAGTTGGCCGCGTTTGCACAGTTCGCTTCCGATCTGGATGAATCGACCCGTAAGCAGTTGGATCGCGGTGCCCGCGTGACCGAGTTGCTCAAGCAAGCACAATATTCACCCCTGTCGATTTCTTTGATGGCTTGCTCGCTGTTCGCAGTGAACAAAGGTTTCCTCGATGATGTCGCAGTGAAAAAAGTACTCGCCTTTGAAGCAGGTTTGCACGCTTACATGAAAACCAAACAGGCCGCTCTGCTTGCCAAGATCGAAGAAACCAAACAACTCGACAAAGATGCTGAAGTTGCGTTGACTGCCGCAGTTGCTGATTTCAAAAAATCCGGCGCATTTTAAGCTTAACAACGAAGCTTAAACACGCAGAAGGAGTAACAACTCATGGCAGTAGGCAAAGAGATACGTGGCAAGATCAAGAGCGTAGAAAATACGAAGAAGATCACC
>JAZKIX010000141.1:0-4438 GCA_040384645.1 Pseudomonadota bacterium
CCCGTGTTCGCCTTATTTCATTCATATATTTTGGCTGCATAAAGTATTTCAGCCATCATCTTCCAGCTGGGTTGTTCTGGGAAACTTCTTCCAGTATTTTTATAAACATGTTCCATAGAACGAGACCATGCTGCCATCGCCTCCAAAAAGCGTTCTAATGTCGCATTCTCCCAACTACTTGGATTAGCTAAAAGATCGATTCTCATTGCATCAACAAAGGCAGCAAGATCTTTATTTGTAACTATCAAGTTAATTTTTTCGTTCAATTCCATAATCATCTTCCTTTACTCTAATGTTGCTCGAACGCTAATGCTAGAACCTTGATTCTGTGTAGTAAATTTCCCTGGCAGTTCTCTTGTAAGTTCTTTGGCGGTAGCTGGAGTCGTCAACTCCTTTTTTCCGGCCTCGCTTGCAGCTAAAAGGCGCCTATTATCTAGAGTAAATGTTAAACCATCTTTTTCGAAAGTCCTTATTGCTGGCAAACTCTCAGGTAATATTTTTCCTGATTTGAGTCCGTCGATTAAGCCCTGAACGCTGCGTCCATCCTTAAACACAGTACTAACGCTATCTTGCGTAAACCTGATGCTTTGCGTTTCAACTAACTTTGCTTCTGCACCAAGTCCTTTAAGCATCCCGAGCGCACCCATTGCAGCGCCTTCTACAGGCAGTCCTGAAAGCACTCTATGAGCTGCATCCATCGGCCCTTCGGATTTGAACCCGCTCACCGAAGCACTCCACCAATTTTTAATCACATCGACCGCATCGCGCCCGTCGGGATCGACAAACCGGTACGGATTATTATTCCCATAGGCATAGCGGTTAAACGAATTGATAATGCCCTCGTTAAAGCCCTCTGGATCAATGCCAATGAAGCGGCCACCTGACGCAATGGCGTCATAGAATCAAGCATTTTCCTAAACCTAGTAACGCCTTGCGCCTCATACTGCTAATAAATGCCGCATAAAGAACGAAATTTCGCTAGAGGCGAATACCGATAAAATCATCCGGTCTCGGAACAGTGACTAAAAGACGTAAGCCGCAAATGTTCGGAAGTTGCCAAATACATTCTTCAATGTTCTCTATCAACATATTTCCTGAATTAAGTATTCGTCTGGAAATCGGACCTATTCCAGCCGTCACAAAAACACCAACGTGCCCATTTTGGGCTATCGCCAGCCAGATACAATCTATCCTGTCTGGGTACGATGTATCAGTTATAAGTATTTCCCCAATAATCAGAATGAATTTGTGCATTGAATATGAATAGAAAAATCACTGATGCCAGCAAATTCTTGAGCTATGTATTACGGCATCAACCGGACGCAATCGGAATCATGCTGGATCTTGAAGGTTGGACTGATATTGCGGCATTAATCAATTGCGCTGCTAACGCGGGCAAACAACTTGACCCAAACTTGATCCAAATTATTGTGGCGACAAGCGATAAGAAACGGTTTGCAATTTCCGAGGATGGTTTACGTATCCGAGCCGTACAAGGACATTCTTCTGATAGCGTGAGCATTAATTACGACGAGAAAGTGCCGCCGAAAGTATTGTTTCATGGCACTGCTATCCAATTTCTAAATTCGATTCTTAAAGTTGGCCTTCTTTCTGGCGCACGTCAATATGTACATATGTCGCAGAATATACAAACAGCCACAGACGTTGGACAGCGACATGGTGCGTCTGTAGTGTTAACCATTGCAGCGGACGCCATGTACCATCAAGGCTTCAAATTTCATCAAGCAGATAACGGTGTATGGCTTATAAATCAAGTGCCGCCTCAGTTTTTAGCGTTGACGTCATCAATCAAGTAGGGCGGATTCGGCAATCACTTCCAAACAGCCGAAGCTATCGACATAGATTATGAAATGTCGCAGAACCCAACGATCACGCCACTCTGGGACGGCATCTCGGCGAAGCTCTTCTACCCAATCTGAATCTGAAACTTCACAAACAGTATCGTAAGTATCCTTAACATGCCAAGTTGTACAGTATGTTTCTTCACGTTTACGGAACGCTCGTGGCTTGAGAAAACGTAACCTGATAAATCGGTCGGATCCGTTATCATCACAAGTCATTGATAACAATAAACCTTCATCCTGATCAGACAAAAACGGGCTGTGTATTGCATCAGTAGAAGAAGAGGGTAAAGAGAAAAGAGGTGTTTTTTTCATTACTGACCTCCGGCAGGGCGAACAGAACTAGTTCCCTGACTTGTCAATCCATTGCGTTGTAACTGGCCAGTAAGTCTGGCCTCATGCATTTCCTGACCCGTTCGATTGACCGAATTCCACTGTGATCGAGGTATGCCAGCACCCTCTAGTGCTTGCGCTGAACGTGTATTTAAGATTAACTTATTTCCGTCTCTAATGATGTAGTCAATTGGAACATCCGCTGTTTTCATACCTCCTGATCGAAGTGCGTTAGTAACATCCTCAATACTTTTCCCGGCAAATGCTCCTCCTTTGCTAAAGCTTGAACTGAAAGTTTTTTGCGCAAAATTCGCGCCATCCAGGACTCCTTCTCCTTTTAACAGAAGCCCTGCTGCCCTTAACGAGCCAGCTCCGCCCATACCCATTAACAGGCCGTCTGTGATGCCCTGCGAGACCTGCTGCATTGGATTTTGCGCTCTTTGAACATGTAATTCAGGACGTGCTAGAGACTGCGCATCAGCCTGACTGCATTCACCCGGACGTCTGCCATCCCTGTCAACGAACCGATACGGATTATTGTTTCCATAGGCATAGCGGTTAAACGAGTGAATATTGCCCTCATCGAAGCCTTCTGGATCAATGCCCATAAAACGCCCCGCCATTGGATCGTAATAACGCGCCTGGAAGTAACTCAGGCCTGTGCTCTGGTCGTGGGGCTTGCCATGGAACCAGATTTCATTGTTCGCTTTGGCAGGGCTGTCGGCGCCGGCCTGTTCACCATAGGGCAGATAGGTTTCTTTCCATAACAGATTGCCGTTGTTGTCGATGGCTGCAATCGGATTGCCGGCCGGATCGTTCAGGAAATGTGTGACCGTCTTGGTCGCGTCCGCTATCCCCGGCAACAGCATCAGCACTGCCAGGAGGGTTATTGCCCATGTTTGTTTCAGTCGTTTTAACACCGTGTCCTCGATTCTTTCTTTTCTCTTTGCCATGATGACCGATGTTTTGCGCACCGGCCATCTCCATTCATACCTTGTGCCATGTTGAGCGTGTCGTCTATTCGTCCAACAACAGCATCAGCAGCGGCACCATCGACGGCCCGGTTACCTGTACTTGACTAGTCACGCTGCTGGCGAAGTTATTGCGGTCGCCACCATAATCGGCCTTGATCGTATGCAGTCCAGGTGTCGTCAAAATCGTGCTCAGGCTGGCACTGCTAAAGCTGGCTGACCCGTTGACCAGCTCGACCGGTGCGCCCAGGCTGGTGGCGCCGTCATAGAAGGTGACAGTGCCAGACGGGAAGTTGCCGGTCACGGTGGCCGTGAGGGTGACTTCTTTGTTCAGGCCAACCCGCAGCGGTATCGTGCTTAAGGTGGTTGTGGTGGCCACCGGCGCCACATAGGGCATGCCAAACACTTCCAGTTCGGTGACATAACAAAAGTCGGCGCGGGCGGTATTAGTGATGTCGATCCGGATGCGGTCAGTGTCAAACGGCGCGAACGTCACGGCCCGCTTGACCAGGCTGTTGCCGGTGACGGTAGCGAGCGTGACCCAGGCGGTGCCGTTCCAGCCCTTTACGGTGAAATCGATGGTGCCGGAACCATTGCTGGAAAAGGTCATGCCATCGTCCGGTTCATCCGGGGGCGATTTTTCCTGCATCGAATACAGGATCAAGCTGCTGACGGTTTTTTTGCCGTTGAAGTTAATTTGCAGCCAGTCGGGCCGGATATATTGCGTGCCGTCAAGCCAGACACCGCCGCCAGTCTCATAATTTTTACCGGAACGCTCGTTATTGTTGACCGCCTCTACCGGATAGTGGAATGAGTATGTGCTCGATGCGCTGGCCACACCGCCATTGGCGGCCAGCGCCACATTGGTAAAGCCGGGCGGATTGACCAGGATCGCAAACGGGGTCGAGGTCATGGCCGGATTGTTGGCATCGCCCGAATAGACCACCGTCATATTGTGCGCGCCCAGGCTGGTGAAAGTGGCACTGAAGGTGGCTATGCCGCTGGCAAGAGGCTTGCTCTCCAGGGTGGTGGCGCCGTCTTTCAAGGTCACCGAACCGGTCGGGACATTGCCCGCCACAGTTACCTTGAAGCTAATGGGCTGCAATACCTGTACCGGGCTGGGCGAAGCGGTCAAGGTGATCTTGGGTTGCGGGAACACATTCAGCGAGAGCGTGTTCGAGGTGCTGTCAAGGAAGGTGGCATCGCCACTGTAGCGCGCCGTCAGGCTATGGGCGCCGGTACTGCCAAAAGTGGCGACATAGCTGGCAACCC
>JAZKIX010000142.1:0-10350 GCA_040384645.1 Pseudomonadota bacterium
CCCGCCATCCAGATCGCACCGCCGCCCATCAATACCGTCAACAAAACACACAGACCGAAACCCATTAATATTTTGACGCGCAGTGTCAATCTCATTGGAACCTCGTAGTAGACAATCGGGACTATTCGGGAATTTATGTAAATTTTTTTCGTGCTTCTGCTCTCGTAGGTGAATGCAATCCCGGCTTTTCACATCTATGATGAAGGGACTGACGCCTGCAATATCGGACGCTGTAAGCTAAGCAATTAAAGCGGCTTACGCACTAAAAAACGCGATTTAATCGGGTCGTTTGCAATACGCGGATTTGAGATAGCGGGACGTTTGAGGATGAACAAGATGGGGGTAAATCGAGCCGCATTGGCAAATTTGTTGTTGAGCATTCGTATCATTGGCGTGACTTATCTTGTCAAGTTAGGATTTGGCGGAAGGAATTGCTCCGCGCATTTTTGGCAAGCCTATCAGATATCAGGCGCAAAAATCATCATTAATTTTTAAAAACAACGAATTACCTCAGCTTGCGACAATGATTTTATTCAGGGCGCCATTTACCAGCCATTGGCCACGAGAATGGCTTCAGACTGCGCATTTTCAGAGAGGTTGGATGAGCGCAATGAGTTTGACCATCCCCCATCCAGCCTTAGCGCCGGATGGAAATAGTCAGTCAAGAGATTGAAGTTGCGATATTGATTCTTTCAGCAAGCGGCCAGAACAGCCGTTTGCCATAGCGGGCACAGCGGGAATAAGGTAAAAATCGCAAAGGCAATATCGCCCAATCCCCGCCGCGCCGTAGCGTCACCACATGGTGCGCCCGAATGCCGCTGGCGGCAGTCCAAATGGGAAACCAGGCATGCCCATAGCACCGCCCAGCCCGTTGGCCATTTGCGCTTGCGACAATAGACTCTGTACTTGGGCTGCAATCATGGGATCGAAGCCGCCGACCCTGCCCATCATCGCGCCACCCTGATTACCAAACCATTGCTGTTGTGGCATGCGAGCCTGGTCATACGCAACTGGATAGCTAGTTTGACCGGCATGCGCTGCCGGATTGCCAAAAGCAATCGCATTACCGATTGCGCCGCCTGAACCAAATGTCTGTTGCGCAGAGGCAGTTTGGGCGGTCGCTTGCTGTTCGCCTTTACGACGGCCAAAATTTTGCTGGGCTGCCGGCTGATCGGACAATTGCAAGCCGACTGCGGTGGGCGCGTCTGGCAAGCCGAATCCGGTGCGGCTAGGATCGCCCAGATTCAAGCGGCGGGCACTGGCTTTGATGATCTGGAACAGGCGCTCGACCCGTTCTGGACCACGGTTCCTGAAGCTGGCTTGAAAATCGGGGTGGTGCGCGTACACCAGCGCTGCCAGACCGGTGACGTGCGGCGCAGCCATCGAAGTGCCATCCCACACCGCATAATTGGTCTGAGGCACCGACGAGGTGATCGCCACACCGGGCGCGCAGACGGCAATCTGTGGGCCGAAGCAGGTGAATTTTGCGGAAAAATAGCCGCTGCTATCGATTGTTGGGGTCAAGGTCTGGCTATGATAACTATCGGGCGGGAATTCATCTAGCTTTCCGATGGCAGCAACTGCTAGCACATTGGGCGACGAAGCCGGATATTGCACCGCGCCGCCAGAATTGCCAGCGGCCACGATACAGGCGATGCCGAACTGTTTGGCCCGCAAAATTTGCTGTTCCAGCGCCTCGGACGGATCGATGCCACCCAGACTCAGATTGATGACATCGATTTGTTTTTCGATGCAGTATTCCAGCGCGTCGATCAAATGGCTAGTCTGGCCGCCGGGGAATAATTTGCATACATGGATTTCCGCCTCCGGTGCAAAGCCACGGATGCCGATGCCATTATCTGCACCCATGATGACACCGGCACAGTGCGAACCGTGCGCTAACGTGTCCTCGTTCCAGGTATTGGGATCTGTATTTTTATTCAAGACATCAAAGCCGAAACGAATTTTCTTTAAATCCTCATGCGTGGTGGCGGCGCCCGAATCGATCACGGCAACCTTGACACCCTGGCCGCGATAAGTATCGGGCAAGTGATCCAATCGCATGGCTTTTTGCCCCCAGCCAAAAGCTTGTTGCTGTGGGAAATCCGGCAGCGACGGCCACTCTGCCAGCGGCCGTACCGTCACGACATTCGCTTCAGTGGTGCTGATATCGGGGTGCAGCTGGTAGAAACTCCAGTAATCGGTTTTGGGCTTGACATAGATGGCGTGGATCGAGTCAGGCGTCTCGCCAGCCAGCGAAATATTGGCATGCCCTTGCGCATCGGTCACGCCGCTGCCGGGGATCAGGCTGCCGAACAAATACACCTCGGCCTCGGCAATCGGCGTATTGTCCTTGCCGACCACAGTGACGACTGTCTCCAGCGTCGGGCCGCCACGCGGGATCGTGCCGGCAACCATATGCGGCAGGGCGAAAGCGGGATCATGCAGACTCAAATGATGATCACGCTCAATAATGAGGCGGCCCTGCGCTTGCTGATGCAGGATCGAGGCCTTTTGCTCGGTCATCTTCGCCACTAATACGCTAGGCACATCACTCATGCCATCGGCCAGCACGCCCATAATGCTTTTGGGGCCGACCGTATCGACCACGTCGATATCCGGGCTGGAGCGCAGCGCTTGTTCAATCACATTGAACTGTAGCGGTTGCAGGCCCATCGGTTGGATGCCGACATAACGTCGGGCGGCCACCAAAAATTGTCCTTTCCTGCCCGATATGTCGCGCCCAAGCTTGGACGAGGATCGGCTTGCTTCGCTTGACGATGCGGCTGACGAGCGGCTTTCACGGCTTTCACTAGCGCGTCCTTCGGAGCCGGTTTGCTCTCCGCTGCCTCTGGACGAACTGGTTTCGGGTTGATTTACATGTGCAGATTCCTGTGACGACGACGATCTGGTAGCCATTTCAATTCCTTCCATTTCAAGCTATTTGTCCTGTTACCCGATCCGCCTCATGTCTCAAGCGCTTTCAAAAAAGCGAGAGCGGACGGTCGGGCTCTATTTTCAATTGTGGCGAGCCAAGAAAGCGTTGCTCCAACGAGCGCGCAGTGTCGTGGCTCAGTTCAAATACTGCGGTGTGCGGTTGGCCTTCGGGGCCGATGGTATCGACCAGCACGATGTTGGGATCGCAGCTAGTCGTGCGGAGAAAGTCGACAAGGTGCAGGCTGTCTTGCGCTCGAATAATGTAACGGCCGCGGCCTGGCATGGATGGGTTCGACGACATGAAAAATCTCCTTGAAAAGCCCAAGCGCCACGACTGCATTGATGATGCTTGGGCGTGTCAGACTGATAAGTCGTATTGAATCTGACCTTGCCGAATCTAAAGCTGCACAATTAACGTTGTACATCCAACGTCGCATTGGCGATGACTGCGACTCGGGCAAGGTCAGAGCCAAAACTGCTTGGCACTCTTGCTCAGTGTTACTTCGTGACACCGATTGACGACGGCTTAATGCGCTTAATGCATATATTGCCCGCCAAAATTACCGGCTGCAGCACTACTTCCCTGATATCCGGGATAGCTGGCTTGCTGACCTTGCAAAGCGGCCTGCTGCTGTGCCTGTTGCATTTGCTGAGCTTGCTGCAGTTGCTGAAGCTGTGCCTGCTGCATTTGTTGCTGTGCCGCCTGTTGCGCGTAAGCTGCCGTCACCGGATCGACATTAAAGGGCAGCATGCGACCGATTTGCCCAGCTGCACCGCCAATGGTTTGACCCAGTCCCTGATTGCCGAACAGGCCGCCGATCGCACCGCCGATAGGTTGCGCCACCTGACCCAAAATATTGCCGAGCCAGCCCTGCGGTGCCAACTGCTGCGCTTGCTGCAATTGGGCCTGTTGCGCATAAGCCGCCGTCACCGGATCAACATTAAAGGGCAAGATAGTACCGCCGATTCCGCCTGCATACTGTCCAATTTGACCGCCCAAACCGGCATTGCCAAACAGGCCGCCGATACCTCGTCCCACCAAACCGCCTAGCGGTGCGCCCAGTATTCCGCCAAGAAACCCTTGTGGCGCTAGTTGAGCAGTCTGCCCACTAAAATTCTGTTGAAACTCGTTCATGTCAAACTCCATTTAACAGTCGCGCATGCTGACCCTGCCGTACAGAGAGCGTAATACCAGTTCCCTGCGTTTGATCTGTTCAAACACCTCGCTGACGCTGGACTGCCATCGCGCCTGAGTTGCCCTGGTTTGCAATACGCGTAGATTTGCATTGATTGTTGCGCCATCGATGCTATTGATGTAATCGCTTGAATGTGACATCAATATCAAATATGCGACGTCAAATGAGCTCGTTGGCGTGCTCTGCAAGTTGCCAGTTCATCCCTCCCCAATCAGCTGATCCCTATCTTCCTGCCATCTTTTTTCAAACAAAAAGAAAAAAGTAGCAAATTAGAAGCATTGAATTTTCATCTGCCCGATTATTTTTATCCTTGAATTCACCTTTTTCAAGATAAATTTTCACATTTTCGAACGTGATTTGACAGCCGTTTTTTATTCCAGAAAGTAGCCGGACGCGTAACTAATCTCAACTTCAAAAATATCGCATCAGGTAGCGCGGCTGTATTACAAATAGGTGTCGAATAGGTGTCACATACGTGTCTATATAGCCATATTCTCTCGGCAAGAAAATGCAGCCTGAATGACCATTTGAAGCAGAAAAATATCACCTAGGACGGCGTGGGCGCGGCAATCCTAACCGTAACAACAACGCATACACGCCAGCTACCGAATAGCGGGCATTAAATTTTTCGCGTAATACATGCTGGATTGCACTGCAACTACAGGCGCAGTCTTCCCGGCTATCGCACTGTCGTGTTGCTATCACCAAGCGAAACGCTGCAACATCGCCTGGCTTCAAATGACTTGGCGCACCCGGTCGCGCCCGGTCGCGCAAACCAGCCAGACCTTCGGTGCGATAGCGCTGCATCCAGTAGTACAACTGTGAACGGCCAATCAAGAATAATCCGGCGGTTTCGTTTGGCCCATGACCAGTCATTAAATGCCGCAGCGCGAGCATGCGGCTACGCACCCTCCCACTCTTTTCCCGCCTCGCTGCTGCCGCCAGTTCTTGTGCGCATTGCACTGCGCTGCCGTCGTCTTGTAGTCGTCTCATCCAGTCATCCCCATGACAATTTTCGATGCAAAACCTCTTACCAAGATCTATTCTTGGACACGGATTTTCAAAAAGAGTCTGGAAATTTTTTGTTGAAAGAAGCAATGGCGGTTATTAAATCCAACCATTTCAACGTCGCAAGTCCGCAGCATTGCAATATTTCAATGGCCAACGCAAAGCCACCCACAGCACGCTAGCCACAGTGCTTGAAACCGCCTTTCAGAGAAATTAATACTCAGGTGAGTATTAATTTGGAACCAATGAACACGTGCGGGATATGGCATGATTATGGTCATACTCCCTGCTTTTTCTTCAAAACAGGCAAGACTGGCAAATAATGTATTAAGTCCGGTGATACTGCGGCTTTTCTATATGGGCTTTAATTTTTGGCTTGGATTGCCGCAGTTCGCGTGCTGTTGAAATGAATCAGAATCGCGCATCGTCTCTGGCGGCGGAGGAATTTACATTTATAAGCAAGAAGCAGAGTGCGGATTGAACCAGCTTGGCTAAAATTGGGTACCGTCTCACTGCTAAAGTCATTCATGCCTACCTCAATAAAACCGAACGTAAACAGCAGCCGATGACAAACGCAGATCTCTTTGCCGACCTGCCAGACCAGAATCCGCTTCACGTGCAACTGGCCGATGGCGCGGTTTTGCTGCACGGCTTCGCTAACGATGTCGATCAGGATTTGCTTGCAGCAATCGACCAAATTTTGCTAGGTGCACCGCTGCGCCACATGAGCACACCCGGCGGTTATCGAATGTCGGTGGCGATGAGCAATTGCGGCCAACTCGGCTGGGTCACGGATCGGCGTGGCTATCGTTACGATGGCGTCGATCCTGTCAGCGCCCGCCCCTGGCCGCCGATGCCGCAAATATTTCTCGATCTCGCCCGGCGTGCTGCGGATCAAGCTGGATTTGCCGGTTTCGTACCCGATGCCTGCCTGATCAATCGCTACGAAGCAGGTGCCAAAATGTCGCTACATCAAGACAAGAACGAACGCGATCCCAGCGCTCCGATCGTGTCGGTTTCGCTTGGCCTGCCGGCAATATTTTTATTTGGTGGGGTGCAACGATCCGAGCGAGCTGCACGCTTGCGCTTAACGCATGGCGACGTCGTCGTTTGGGGAGGCGCAGCGCGATTCGCTTATCATGGCATTGCGCCGTTGGCTGCGGGAAATCATCCTGCTACCGGCCAATGCCGGATCAATTTGACATTCAGGAAAGCAGCGCTGAAATGAAAAAGATTGGATAGCGCAAGCAGTATCCAATCTTCCTCACATTCATAGAGCAAATCGACTAAAGGTGATGCTTAGAAGTGGTACAGCACATTCACCGAATAAAAGTCCACATGGGAAAACTGGCCATTGCCAGTTGCAGTCAAGGCGAAATTTTCGCCAATGTTTTGTACGCGATCCCAGCCAGCACGAATCGAGATTTTTTCATTCGCTTTAAATGCGGCACCCAAGCCAAAGCTAGCCTTGGTTTGACGATCATCATCGGCAGCGAATGAGGTATTTGTGCTACCTGGATAAGGTGTCGAGCTTGACTCGGTATATTTCAGACGTGAATGGAATACGCCCACTTTGCCAAATATTGAGAATTTTTCCGTCAATGGATAAGTCCCGACCGCCGACGCATTCAAGCCGTGCAGCTTGTAATCGCCATGGCGACGTGTCGTGGTACCGCCATTGGTAGGCGTAACCGAATAATCAGTTTCTTGCTTGCCCAAATCCACATAGGCTAATTCCACACCCAGCCAAGGTAAAAATTGGTAGCCGCCACCGATTTGGAATCCAGCGTCGTTATGGTCTTCACGTGTGGCTGAATTAACACCAAAACCGCTGCCAGCATACGCGTTGCGCACCTGACCGGAAAAATCAAGATCGTACCGCGTAACGCCAGCGCCGCCCAACACATAGGCGCCAGGCACAAAATCGGCAGCACTCACAGTAGCGGACACAGCCAACAAAGACAACACAGCCGATGAGAACAAAAATTTACTATTCATGCGAACTCCTTCAAATGAAAAAAACAACCAGAAAGCAATTTTACGGCGAATCTTACCATGACTCTTTGATATCAATATTTGAAGAACTTATCGAGACCACAAGAATATTCAAATTGCAGCTTTTTGGCCCATCTCTGTACCGCCAAATGCACATCCATTGGATCGAAATTGGGGAAAAATGGGCGTCAAATCCCTTGCCTGCGTTCGGCTAAGGTTGATAGATCTTAGTTTGGGAGTGCGACGCCGCCTTTGCAATGCGACTTTGGCTGGGCTTTGCCGATGATCAAAGAACGGACAAAAAGCTGTTGTTCTGCCGGTAGGGATACGGAACTTATTGCGCTATTTACCAGCCTTTTCGATATAGCAATTTTCCTCAAGGAATCGCAACGCGCCGTGGAATGTAGCGTCCCAATCATCGAGTAGATATGACTCGGCATCTTGCATGAAATTACCCCAATCTTCGAGCAAACCTTCTTGCTTTTCATGCGGTGCATGGGTTTTGATAAATTCCACCGCCAGTTCAGGATGCAGACCATGTTCGCGGATTTTTTTCAGCAAAGTTTTGGCACTTTTTTCAGACAGGCTAGTCTTGGGCGGCACGTCAGCCGCCAAGCATAAAAACAAGGTCAGCAAGGCGTCGGTATCGTTCTTGCCTTTGGTCACCTTGGTCCATTCCTTCGATACCAGAGCATCGTAATCAGAGGTGTCTTCCACCTCATGATCGCGAATAAAATAGCGGTCTTTCAGGGCATACACCAATTTATCCAGCGACAGCGATTGGTCGTGGATGAGCGGCAAATCATGTTCCTGCATTTGTTGTTCGATACGTGCTACCAGCGCCTGATATTGCGCCGGCACCGGATCGATCTTGCCTTTGGCGGACTTGACCTTGCCAATCTTTTTACCAGCATTGCGTATGGCATCAAGCAAGGTGGCAAATTCAACTTGGTTGGCCAGCGTAATGCCACTCTTGCCGCTTGAGCGGATCAACAACGCACTACGGATCACGGTATCCGCCTCGGCGTCTTGCTCTTCCAAGTTAGCCCGCGTTATCCGCAATTGCTGACCAAACCAGAACGCGGCTTCGATTTCGAGCATATTGTTTTGGCGTTGCGCCAGCGCAGCGTGATAATCACTCAGGTTTTCCTTGCGCGACCAATATTCCAGGAAATCCTCTACCCTGCCCTTTTCGATGCGGCCCAGCATGGCGTATTCCGGCATGGCAAACAAGGCTTTCAAGAGCGACGAACCGCCGCGCGACAGGGTCAGGATCGTATTATCGCGAATCAATTTTGCTGCTGCATCCAGATCACCCTGCGATGTATCGGCCAGATACAGGCTGACCAGGTTGACGATGCGCTTGCGTGCCAGCTCGATTTCCGGTCGCAGATATTTACTGCCGAACGCATCGGCAATCTGCACGATGCCTTTCGGCGCATCGTTCTCCATCGCGCTAATCTTGGCTTGATCGACGATGCCTTTTGACACCCCATGACGCAGCGCGCTTTCGAAAAACGGGCTGTCGTCGAACAGGGCAATGGGTGAAATATTTTCAGGCATGAGATGGTGTGATTGCAAATCGGTAAATCATGCAAATGAATTGCAAGCTTGCTTGGGATGCGTCGCTCACATGCGCCGCGTCCCAAACCTAAAAACCATCTTCTACAGCGCCGATTCCTCATCAATGCCTTCGGCCTTGGCTTCGTATTCGGCCGTTTCTTTTGCCAGCATATCTGCTTCGGCCTCTTCTGCGTCTTGCTCGCTTTTGAGAAACCGTGCGCGCAATTTCAATAGGACTTCCCGGAAAATTTCTGGCAATTCGTAACGCAACAGATAGGTCACTTCCATCCAGTCGTGATCGATAACATTAGCCATGTCCTGTGCCGATACCGAGGCATCAGTCTGGTCCGACAGGTTCATCAAATCGTCATCGATCGCCTGGGTTTTACCTTCGTCGCCATACTCAAACAGGTCGAAGGTGCCGTAGCGGTAAAAATGTTCTATACGTTTGGTGCGTTCGGACAAGTAATCGACCAGCGCATCGTAGCCGCCTTCGACTTCGGCAATTTCATACAGAAATTCTGCCGGATCGGCGCCTTCGCGGAAAATCACCGAATTGATCATGCCGCGCAATTGTTCATGGCTCAGGTCGGCGTAACGTTTTTCCAGTACCACCGCTTGCGCGAATTGTTCCGGCGTTACCAGCAAGTTGACCAGTGATTCTTTGGATGTATCGTATTCACGGATGATCGCCAACAGATCCTTGGCGGGAAATTGATCCAGCGCCGCCACCAGGGCTTGATCGCCTTCTGTTTCGGCCAGGGTCGCCAGCGCCGATTCGGCACCGACGATGTCGCCTATTTTTACCAGACTTTGTGCTTGTATTAGTGCAGGATAATTCATTCATTGAGTCCCATTATTTACGGTCGAAACCCTGATCGGCCAACCAGTCAGCGCCTGCTTCATCCAGGTCGTAAGGGTTGTCCTCTCCCTCGTCGCTCAGTCCAGATTCATCGCGCTCTTCATGTTCTTCGTTGCCTTCATCCTCGTCTTGCTCCGCGCTGGCGGTCTGTTTCGAGAATGCTCCACCGCCTTGATTCAGGTATTCCAAGCCGGCTACGACAATCAAAAACTCTTCGCCGGCGCTGTCTTCCAGTACTGCGTCGGCCAGCTTGGCGGCCCAAGGCTCAAGGATCAACGCGCTGGACAGCCAGGCCCAGGTTGGAAATTTATTCGCTTCTTTTTGCACCAGCGCATCCATCACTGCGGCTTTGCGGAATTTGATACCGCCATGAAAAGCCACCGCCACCATTTCAGGATTGCATTGGATCATCGACATCAAGAGCGGCACTTGCGCGCGCTTTTGCATCAGGCGTGACTTCAAGACGTCCTTGCCTTCCGAATCGGTGCGTAAATCATCTAATTCTGCATCATAGGCAGAGCGAAAATTTTGAAAAAATCGTGACAGCTTCACCGTAAAACTCCTCTTAATATCCCTGACAAATAATTCTTCCACACTTCGGTCGCCGTCTCCAAAGGTGAATCGAGCAAATTGCGCCGGCGGTTTTCGTCATAGGCGCGGCGTGCGGCGTCATCAGATAAGGTGTCGTAGGCTTCCTTGACTTCGCGAAATTTTTCCGGGGCGATTTCCGACGCGTTGCGGTCGGGATGAAACTCGCTCGGCACGTAGATGCCGCATTTGGTGACGATC
>JAZKIX010000143.1:0-5404 GCA_040384645.1 Pseudomonadota bacterium
CTTTTCTTTGGTAGCGAAAAAGCCGGTACATTCCAGCACCACGTCCACGCCCAGTTCGCCCCAAGGGATTTCGGCTGGATTGCGCTGTGCAAACACGCGGATTTTGTCGCCATTGACGATCATGTAATCGCCATCGACTGTGACGGTGCCTGGAAACTTGCCGTGGGCAGTGTCGTAGCGTGTCAAGTGTGCGTTCGATTTGGCATCGCCGAGGTCGTTGATGGCAACGATCTGGATGTCGTGTTTTTTGCCGCCTTCATAATGGGCGCGCAGGACATTGCGGCCGATGCGGCCATAACCATTGATTGCAACCTTGATCGTCATGTATCACTCCTGAATTAATGAACTAAATTTATCTTTGTATTGGCCTGCCCTCAGCCTAAAAGGCGAGGGCAGGTTGTCATTTTAGACTGCCAGAACAATCTGGGCTTTGGCCACCACATTCTCGACCGTGAACCCAAAATGCTTGAATAACACGTTGGCCGGTGCAGACTCGCCAAACGTATCAATTCCCACTACTGCACCTTCCAAACCGACGTATTTGTACCAGAAATCGCTGACGCCGGCTTCGATTGCGACACGCGGGATGCCTTTGGTCAATACGCTGGCTTTATAAGCCGCTTCTTGCCGGTCGAATACATCGGCCGATGGCATCGACACAATACGTGCCGCTACACCTTGTTTACCCAATTCGTCGGCAGCGCTGACAGCCAGGCCGATTTCAGAACCGGTTGCGATCAGGATAATTTTGGCATCCGGCGCATCGCGCAAGACATAGGCGCCACGGCTGATATCGGCGATCTGTTGCGCGTTGCGCTCCTGGAACGGCAGATTCTGGCGCGAGAAAATCAGCGTACTCGGGCCATCGCTACGCTTGACGGCATAACCCCAGGCCACGGCTGATTCAGTGGTGTCGCAAGGACGCCAGTTGTCCAGATTCGGGATCAGGCGCAAGCTCGATACGTGCTCGATCGATTGATGGGTCGGGCCGTCTTCGCCCAGGCCAATCGAATCATGCGTGAAGACGAAAATCGAACGGATCTTCATCAGTGCAGCCATGCGCAAGGCATTACGGCAGTAGTCGGAGAAGGTCAGGAAGGTGCCGCCAAAAGGGATGTAGCCACCATGCAGCGTGATCCCATTCATCATTGCAGCCATACCGAACTCACGCACGCCGTAATTGATATGATTACCCGGTACATCGGGACGCACGGCCACGCATTCTTTCCAGTTAGTGAAGACCGAACCGGTCAGGTCGGCCGAGCCGCCGAGGAATTCCGGCATGATCGGCGCTAGCGCCTGGATCGCGTTCTGGCTCGACTTGCGGGTCGCAATGGTTTCTTTTTTCTCGACGCAAGAGTCGATGGCCGCTTTAAGGGTGGCGTCGAAAGTGACTGGCAATTCACCCTTCATGCGGCGTACCAGCTCGGTGGCTTCTTTTGGATAAGCCGCGCGATAAGCTGAAAATACGCTATTCCATTCTGCTTCACTGGCCTTGCCTGATGCCTTGGCATCCCATGCGCTGTAGACATCGGCGGGCACTTCAAACGGTGCGTGCGGCCAGTCGAGCGCAAGGCGCACGGCAGCGATTTCCTTATCGCCCAAAGCAGCGCCATGGACTTTATCGGTGCCTTGCATATTGGGTGAGCCTTTGCCGATGATCGATTTGCAACAGATCAGGGTTGGCTTGTCCGACAGTTTGGCTTGCTTCAAGGCCGCATCGACCGCAGCCACATCATGACCGTCGACCGCAGGGATCACGTTCCAGCCATAGGCTTCAAAACGTTGCGGCGTATTGTCGCGGAACCAGCCATCGACCTTGCCGTCAATCGAAATGCCATTGTCGTCGTACATCACGATCAGCTTGGACAGGCGCAAGGTGCCGGCCAATGAGCAGGCTTCATGCGAAATGCCTTCCATCAGGCAACCGTCGCCGACGAAAGTGTAGGTATGGTGATCGATGACGTTGAAGCCATCTTTATTAAATTCTGCCGCCAGCAGTTTTTCTGCCAGCGCCATGCCGACGGCGTTGCTCAAGCCTTGGCCGAGCGGCCCGGTGGTGGTTTCGATCCCGGGCGTGATATGCACTTCGGGATGGCCGGGTGTCTTGGAATGCATTTGACGGAAATTTTTCAAATCATCCATCGACAAATCGTAGCCGGTCAGGTGCAGCAGCGCGTATTGCAACATCGAGCCATGACCGTTGGACACCACAAAACGGTCGCGGTTGATCCAATGCGGGTTCGATGGGTTGTGACGGTAATGTCCGGCCCACAAGGCAACGGCGATATCCGCCATCCCCATCGGCATGCCGGGATGCCCGGAATTGGCCTTCTGTACTGCGTCCATCGCCAGCGCGCGGATCGCGTTGGCCATCTTAGTGGTGGGGAGCGTGGAAATCATGTTGGTCAGAGTGGGTGGCGAAACTGATTTAGGGATGAAAACGAAGTGTGGCTATGCTGCAAAGCGCCATATTTTAACAGACGGATGCAGTCGATTTGAAATCCTGAAGTGAGAAAACGGCTGTCAGTATAGCAGTTTGTTTTTATTTCAGACTAAATCAATTTACCATGATTTAAGTCCGCCGATGTCGTATATCGCTGGTGCCGGGTCTTCCAAGCGGTTATTGTCGATCGAATATACTGGGTAGTGTATTAAAAAAGGCGCAATCAAGTCGTGCGGGGTAATGGGTGTTTTGGCCTATACCCCCTATTAATTAGTCCGGTATCAAGCCGCTTCCAACGCCGTATAGAGCGATGCTGCCAGCAATTTCTTGGTGTAGGGCTGCGTTGGGGTCGACATCACGCTATCGGTGCTGCCGCTTTCCACCACCTTGCCGTCCTTCATTACCATAACTCTGTGTGCCATGGCGCGGATCACGGCCAAGTCGTGGCTGATGAAAATATAGGCGATGCCGTGTTTGCGTTGTAGCTCGGCCAGCAGCGCCAACACTTGTTGTTGCACCGATACGTCGAGCGATGAAGTCGGTTCATCCAGCAAAATCAACGCCGGTTTCAGCACCAGCACGCGGGCAATGGCAATGCGCTGGCGCTGGCCGCCGGAGAATTCATGCGGATAGCGGCTTAGCATATCGGCCGATAAACCCACTTCCAGCAAGCCATCGATAATCGCTTGCCGCAATTGGCTTGGGTTCAATTGCGGCTGGTGCAGGGCCAATCCTTCACCGACGATTTGTTCGATGCTGCGGCGCGGCGAGAGCGAGGCGAACGGATCTTGGAATACCACTTGCATGGCAGCGCGCAGCGGCCGCAACTGGGCGCTGCTCATGGCACTGATCCGGGCTTGCTGGAAGCGGATACTGCCGCTCACTTGCGCGGCTGACAATCGCAGCAAAGCCATACCGAGCGTACTTTTACCGGAACCGGATTCACCCACGATACCCAGCGTTTCACCGGCTTGTACGCTCAGGTTGACGTCGTCCACCGCCACGAAAGGCGTCTTTTTGAACCAGCCTTGTTTGATTTGAAAGGTGCAGCGCAGGGTTTCCGCTTGCAACAGCGGCGTGGCCTCGCCATCGATGGCATTGACCATGCGTTGGGGATGGCTTGCCAATAATTTGCGGGTGTAGGCTTGACGCGGTGCGTCGAACAACTCCTCCGTGTTCGCAGTTTCGATCAAACGGCC
The DNA here is from genome assembly GCA_040384645.1 of Pseudomonadota bacterium. GTDB lineage: Bacteria > Pseudomonadota > Gammaproteobacteria > Burkholderiales > Burkholderiaceae_D > JAZKIX01. The sequence continues at coordinate 3,646 of JAZKIX010000143.1, forward strand.
TTTTTCCATCACGCCAACGCGATCCGCGAAATGGCGCACTAGATTTAAATCGTGGCTGATCAAGAGCACGGCCATGTTTTCTTCGCGCTGCAATTGATTCAGTAGCTCAATAATCTGGACCTGGATCGTCACATCGAGCGCGGTAGTCGGTTCGTCGGCTATCAGCAATTTGGGTTTGCACGCTAGTGCCATCGCGATCATGGCGCGCTGGCGCTGGCCGCCGGAGAGTTGATGCGGATACGCCAAGGCGCGCCGCGCTGGCTCAGGGATGCCAGTCTTGTCGAGCAGGGCAACGGTGCGCTGCGCCGCCACTTTGGTCGACAAGCCTTCATGCAGCATCAACACTTCTGCGATCTGGTTGCCGATGGTAAACAGCGGATTGAGCGCGGTCATCGGTTCCTGAAAAATCATGGCGATATCTTTGCCGCGCAGCGTGCGCAAGGCGGCATCGGATTTTTGCAAAATATCGTCGCCCTCGAACAGGATCCGACCTTGATACTGCACGTTTTGGTTCAGGCGCAAGGCTGACAGGGCGGTGACGGTCTTGCCGGAGCCTGATTCGCCCACCAGTGCAAATTTCTCACCGGCTGCAATGGAGAAACTGACTTGATTCACGACCGTTGTACTGTGAAGCCCATCGCCAAAACTGACGCACAGATTTTCTACCTGAAGCAAACTCATGCCTTCCTCCGCACATCCAGCGCATTGCGCAAGGAATCGCCTATATTTGATAACAACAGCAGCATCACCGTCAGCACCACAAAGGTAGATAAAGCGATCCACCACGCATCCAGATTGTTTTTGCCTTGCGATAACAATTCACCCAGGCTCGGCGTTGACGGCGGCACGCCTAGGCCGAGAAAATCCAGACTGGTCAGCGCCAGGATTGCACCGCTCATGCGGAAGGGCAGGAAGGTCACGATGGTGGTAAAACTGTTCGGTAACACATGACGCCAGATGATCTGGCCATTCGACAGCCCCATGGCGCGTGCGGCCTGCACATATTCCAAATTGCGGTTGCGCAGAAAATCGGCCCGCACATAATCGGATAAACCCATCCAGCCAAACAGCGACAACAGGATCAGCAACAGGCCGATGCTGGGTTGAAAAATCGAGGCAAAAATAATCAGCAAATACAGCTCCGGCATAGAGCCCCAAATTTCCATAAAACGCTGAAACAACAGGTCGGTAGTGCCAGCAAAATAACCCTGTATTGCCCCCGTCACCAATCCCAGCAACACGCCGGTGACCGTCAGCGCCAGACCGAACAAGACCGAGACCCGGAAGCCATACAACAGCCGGGCAAAAATATCGCGTCCGCGGTCGTCGGTACCGAGCCAGTTCTCCGACGATGGCGGCGCCGGATTGGGTGATTTTGAAAAATAATTCAGGGTGTCGTAGCGATAGTGGTTGATTGGATAAATCGCCCAGCTGCCAGCTTGCTGGAATTGATCCTGGATGAAGGGATCCAGATAATCGGCCGGTGAATCGAAGTCGCCGCCAAAGGTTTTTTCCGAATACGTCTGGAAAATCGGGAACATCAAATCACCCTTGTACGACACTGCCAGCGGCTTGTCGTTGGACACCAGTTCCGCCCCCAAGCTGATGACAAATAGCACGGTGAAAATGATGAAGCTCCAATAACCGCTACGGCTTTGCTTGAAGCGCAGCCAGACCCGGCGGCTGGGGGAAACAGACTTGGATGGAGCCGGCTGCACTGGCACCGGCTTAGACAAGTCAGGTGACGTCGACAGGGGAG
>JAZKIX010000143.1:5414-14293 GCA_040384645.1 Pseudomonadota bacterium
AACATAAGTCGCCCAGCAATTTGACGACCAGGCCGATCAGGGTGAACAGATACAGCGTGCCCATCACCACCGGATAATCACGCCGGATCACCGATTCGTAGGACAGCAGCCCCAGGCCGTCGAGTGAAAACAAGGTTTCGATCAGCAGGCTACCGGCAAAAAAAGCACCGATAAACGCTGCGGGGAAACCCGTCACCAGCGGGATCAGCGCATTGCGGAACACATGTTTGTACAGCACCGTATTTTCATTCAAACCTTTGGCACGCGCGGTCAGGACGTATTGCTTGCGGATTTCTTCCAGAAACGTGTTCTTGGTCAGCATCGTCATCACCGCAAACGAACCTGCCACCGAGGCCGTGACCGGCAAGGTGATGTGCCATAGATAATCGGTGGTTTTGCCGAACCACGACAGTGCATCCCAGTTTTCCGAGGTCAGGCCGCGTAGCGGAAACCATTGCAAGAAACTGCCGCCGCCAAACATCACCAGCAAGAAAACGCCCAGCACAAAGCCAGGAATCGAATAACCGACCAGGATCACCAAGCTGGTCGCGGAATCGAACTTACTGCCCTCGCGCACCGCCTTGGCAATGCCGAGCGGTACCGATACCAGATAGGTTAAAAAGAAAGTCCACAAGCCCAGCGTAATCGATACCGGCAGCTTGGATTTGACCAGATTCCAGACGTCTTTATGATGGTAAAAGCTTTGCCCCAGATTAAAGCTGGCGAAGCCTTTCACCATTTGCCAGAAGCGCTCCGGCGCCGGCTTGTCGAAGCCATACAGCGCCGTGATTTCCTTGACGCGCTCGGCATCGACCCCTTGCCGGCCACGGTAACCAGAACCGCCGCTGGCCACTTCACCACCGCCGCTCTGGCCTTTTTTAAGTTCCATCAGCGCTTGCTCGACCGGGCCGCCGGGCACGAACTGGGTCACGGCGAACGTGATGGCGATCACGCCGATCAGGGTCGGCACCATTAGCAAGGCGCGTTTCAAAATATATGACCAGATGTTCATGGATTTCTCGCTTTCTTTTCCCACCAGTTGGAAATCACATAGGCATCGGCGCTGTAATACAAGGGCGGTTTGGCCGGCATGCCGAAGCGGTCCTGGTACGCGACCCGGTGCGTGGTTGAAAACCAATGCGGTACCACAATCGCCTTGTGCAGCATGACGCGATCTAGGGCGCGGCTGGCGGCAATGAGTTCCTTGCGGCTATTCGCGGCCACCAAGGCAGTAATCAGTTTGTCGACTGCAGCATCTTTCAAACCAAATACGTTGCTCGATCCTTGAATGTCAGCCGCCTTGGAACCGAACATATCGAACATTTCATTGCCCGGCGAAGTGACGTCGGGAAAACGTTGGGTCGTCATATCGAAGTCGAATTCGTCCATCCGCTTTTGCACCAGTGCAAAGTCGGCGGTGCGTTGCGTGACCTGGATGCCGAGTTTTTCAAGATTACGGATATAGACGCCGATCAGGCGCGACATCGATGATTGATCGTCGATGATCTCAAAGCGCAAGACTTCATTTTTTTGATTGCGCAAAGCGCCGTCCCGGTAAGTCCAGCCCGCTTGCTGGAGCAATTCTCTTGCCATGAGCAAATTGGCGCGCAATGAATGGGGCGGCGTAGTCGTTGGTTGAATCGGTGCCGGGCCAAATACAGCCGGGTCTAACAGCGGACGTAGCGGCTCCAGCAAGGTGAGTTCATCGCTCGACGGTTCACCTCTGGCGCCCAGTTCGCTATTGTTGAAATAGGAATAAATACGTTTGTACTGACCATAAAATAATTGGCGATTCATCCATTCGTAATCGAGCGCCAGATTGAGCGCCTTGCGCACTCGTACATCCTGAAATTGTGGCCGCCGTAAATTCATCACAAAGCCCTGCATGCCAGCACCGTTGGAATGCAGCAATTCGCGCTTGATCAGCGATCCGTCCTTGAATTTTGGTCCGGTATAACTGCGGGCCCAGTTCTTGGCGCTGTATTCGACCACGACGTCGAATTCGCCAGCCTTGAACGCTTCCAGCCGCGCCACGTCATCTGAATAAAAGCGGTACACGATGCTGCCAAAATTAAACATGCCCTTGCGGCTTGGTACTTCGTTGCCCCAATAATCGGGATTACGTTTAAAAGTGATGGAATGGCCGATATCGAATTTCTCGATCAGGTAAGGGCCGCTGGCAATCGGCGCATCGAGTTGAATTTTGTCGAAATCCACCTTGGACGCCCACTTGCGAGAAAAAATCGGGACGTCGCCGGCGATCAGCGGCAGCTCGCGATTGGCGTTTTTGAAATCAAAACGTACCGTGCGCTCGTCAATGATCACGCATTGCTTGATATCGGCAAACACCGACTTCAACTGCGGCGCGCCTTTGGCAAGCAGCGTATCGAACGAATACTTGACATCTTGTGCCAGCACCGGATCGCCATTGTTGAAACGCGCCTTGGGATTGAGGCGAAACTGGATCGACATCCGGTCCGGCGCCAGCACCATATCGTCTGCCAGCAAGCCGTACATGCTGGCGGTCTCGTCAGCGGCACCGACCGCCAATGTTTCAAACATCAGGTTGGCAACACCGGCTGCAGCTATGCCCTTGAGCGAGAAGGGATTGAACTTGTCGAAGCTGGTACGGCGATCCGGGTTGGCCAGATAGAGCGCGCCGCCTTTGGGCGCGTCGGGATTGATGTAATCGAAGTGTTTGAAATCGGCCGGGTATTTAGGCGAGTCGTAGAGCGACAAGCCATGCGCGGCGAAGGCGGTGGGACTGCAACAGGCCGCACCAAGCAGCAGGGAGAGTAAAAATTTAGGCATTTGTCCGCATTAAAAATTCAAGGCTCGAATCAAGGTGTAGGCAAGAGATCAATAGATTATGGAAAGGCTGCCATGGCGTCGCCAAACGACAGGGCATTTTAACCAAAAAAACGCCGTAGGTGGTACGCAAAAATACGCCTTGCATATGTGAAAAATGCAGGGGTATATGCAAAATAATGCCCTTACCCGCAGGGATCTATTGCGCCTTAAAAAATACTCGTGCCAGTATATTTTGATGCTCCAGGCTGCTTTGGCGCTTGGTAGATCAAGCGCAGGCGCAACTATGCGCGCCACTGATGATGCAACTAAACGCGCGCTATTTGCGGCAATGCCGCTTGCCGGGTGAGTAATGGTTCGATGGCGTCTGCCGGTAGCGGTCGGCTGAACACGAATCCCTGCACCTGATCGCAGCCTAGTTGCCGCAGTAGTGTTGCTTGCTGCTCGGTTTCGACGCCTTCGGCCACCACTTTCAGCGTCAGGGAATGCGCTAACGAAATAATGGTTTTTACGATAGCCATGTTTTGCGCGCTAGTGGCCATGTCGATGATGAAGGAGCGGTCGATCTTGAGCGTGTCGATCGGCAAATGGGCAATATAGCTGAGCGAGGAATAGCCAGTGCCGAAATCGTCGATCGCAATCGTGATGCCGGTTTCGCGCAGGGTTGCCAGTTTGTCCTTGGCCAGGTTTTTGTCGCCGTCGGCCATGAACAGGCTTTCGGTGATTTCGATTTCGATTTCTGCCGGCGCGGCCGAGCTTAGGACTTCAAGCACATCGTCGACGAATTCAGGACGCCGGATTTGCAATTGCGAGACATTGACCGCGATCCGTGGCGGTGCGAAACCACGCGCCAGCCATTGCTGGTATTGGCGATGGGCGCGTTGGATGACCCAGCGCCCGACTTCGACGATGAGCCCGGTTTCTTCCAGCACATAGATAAATTTCCCCGGCAAGACTAGGCCGACGCCAGGTTCTTGCCAGCGGATCAAGGCTTCCAGTCCGGTTAGTTGGCCACTGGCGAGATCGAATTTGGGTTGGTAATAGAGCAGGAATTGATCGTCTTCCAGTGCACGCCGCAAGCGGTTTTCGACCGACAGGGTTTCGGCTGCGCGGGCGTTCATGGCGGGCGTGTAAAACAGCGCCCGGGTGTTGGCGGACTTGGCGTTTTTTAAGGCGACTTCGGCATTGCGCAGCAGGCTATCGACACTATTACCATCGGCTGGGAACAAGGCGATGCCAGCCTTGATCGAGATGCTGATATGTTTGTCCAGCAATTGCATCGGCGCCAGCAATGCCGGTGTCAGCTTGTTTTCCAGCAAATGCGTCACGTCCTGATCGCTGGTACAACCCTTGATCACAAAGGCAAAACAATCGGCGCTAATCCGCGCCAGGAAGCCGGCATCGGGCACCGATTCCAGCAAGCGTTTGGTCACTTCTCGCAATAGTTCGTCGCCGCTGCTGCGTCCCAGGGTGTCGTTGACATTTCTGAAACGCTCCATATCGATCATGACAATCGCAGTCTGGCCCTTGCCGCGGCCAGCTTCGCGCGCAATCAATTGACCCAGCCGATCCTGAAACAGGCTGCGATTGGGTAGCCCGGTCAGGTTATCGAAATAAGCCAGGTAATTGAGCTGGGCTTGCTTGTCGAAATAGTCCAATGCATAGGAAATGTCGGCCGCCACATCGACCAGTAATTTTTGCTCTTCGTCATTGAAGCCCTGCACCTGTGTCGAAAACATCATCACGACGCCAATTGGCTGTTCCGCCACGATCAGCGGCGCTACAAAAACGGAACGAAAGCCGAGCTTGGTCGCCTTGGCGCGCCACTCCGGTGTAAAGCGCGGATCGTTGCTCAAGTCACCGGAAATCACCCGGCGGCGGGAATTAAGCGCCATGCCGATAATGCCTTGTCCATTGGGCAGGGTCGGGTCGGCGCTGTGGTCAAAGTGTTGCGCCAGATAGGTTTTGTCGAAGCCGGTCGAGGCCACCGGGATCAGCTGCAGCGAAATTAGATCCACCATCGCGATCAGCGCCGCCGAGACTTGTCCGGTTTCGACCGCAATCGAACATATTTCATCCATCAGCCGGTGCTTGTCGTTGATGCGCAAAATCGCTGCATTGATACCGCTGAGTACGGCATGCAGGCGGCTCAGGCGTAGCATCCGGTCTTGCTGCTGCATGCGTTCGGTCACATCGCGATTGACGCCGCGATAGCCGACGATTTGCTGGGCTGCATCGCGTAGCGGCAAGGCGGTGCTTTCCATCCAGCGCCGGCTGCCATCGCGATGTTGCCAACAGCCGGTCAGGTTGGTCCAGCCGCGCCTGTGGGCCAGGCATTTGCGGACGAGGCCCAAGGCTGGTTCCCGTGTTTCATGGTGCAAATACTGGTCTGCCGTCGAGACCAACATTTGTGCCGGGGTGTACCCCAGAATCGATTCGCTGGCACCGTTGGAATAAGTGTAGCGACCTTGCAAATCGACTTCCCAAATCCAGTCATGGGTAGCGTCTGCCAGCGAGCGGAAACGCTGTTCGCTCAGTTGCAGCGCATGTTCGGCCCTGACCCGGCTAGTGATGTCTTGTGAAATGCCGCCCAGCAAATTGGTTTCGCCATCGAGCGAGCGGATTGGAAACTTGCGGCCACGAAAATAGTGCATGCCGTCTTGCATTAAAGCTTCTTCAGTGACCTCGATCCCGGCTTCGTTTGCCAGTGCATCGATATCGTTTTGCTGGTATTCGCCGGCGTGTTTGAGCGGATAAATATCGCTTACCGTATGGCCGATGATTTGTTCTGTAGGGCGGCCGATAATTTGTTCAGCGCCGCGATTGACGTAGGTAAAGCGGCCGGCTTGGTCCTTCATGTAAACCGCGTCTGGTAATTGATCCATGAACAGCCTGAAACGCATTTCACTGGCTTTCAGTTCGCGTTCAGTCCTTTGCCGGACCCGGCGTTCTTGCGTATTGCTGAGCGCCCGTATGATCGCCGGCACCAACTTGCCGCGCATGCCTTTGATGACATAGTCGCTGGCACCTTTCTTGAGCGCTTCGATGGCGCGCTCCTCGCCGATGGTGCCGGAAACAAACAGGAACGGTATCTCCGGGCAATGCTTGCGCGCCATGTCGAGTGCGGTCATGCCGTCAAAACCGGGGATCGAGTAATCGGACAAAATAAGGTCGGGACCCGTTTGCCGGATCGCGTCCAGGAATTGGGCACCGGTATCAACCCGCAGATAGTTGACATTGAGTCCGCCACGGCCGATTTCCCGCAGTAGCAATTCGGCGTCTTCAATCCCGTCTTCAAGATGGATTATTTTGATCAAACTTTGCATGCAACAACCTCCTGTCCCGAACACTTGCCACTAATATTGGTCTTGATGCGCTACAACATTACTACCGGTCACTACCAAGCTAGCACTTAATTTTCGCCTTCGTTGTACCTTCGTTGCATTTTCTTAGCACTGTCATATCATCTTCGCCGCAACGTTCTGGCACCTTGGCGACACTCATACGGCACTATTGCGTCACCTTGTTCATCACGGTCCAGTACAGGCTGGCTTGTGAAACCACTTCCATGAATTCGGTAAACCCGACAGGTTTGACCAGATAACTATTGGCGCCTATTTTGTAGCTTTCATCAATATCCGGCCCTTCGGCCGATGAAGTGAGCATCACCACTGGGATAGCCTTGGTCCTTTCGTCCGATTTAAGGCGGGTCAAGACTTGCAAGCCGTCCACTTTTGGCATCTTGATATCGAGCAGGATCAATTTTGGATTACCACTTTGACGTTCGCTGTAAACACCGGTACAAAAAATGAAATCGAGTGCTTCAGCACCATCTTTCAACCAAATGATGCGGTTGGAGAGATTGCGCTTTTTCATGGCGCGGATGGTCATTTCGGCATCGGCTTCACTGTCTTCCACCAATAGAATTTCGACTGCTTCAAATTCGCCCATCATGTTTCCTCAATCGGTAGTGTGAAATAAAATGTCGCGCCTTCGCCATCTTTCGACTCGGCCCAAATCCGCCCGTTGTGGCGTAAAACAATCCTCTGCACAATCGCCAGCCCGACGCCAGTACCGGCAAATTCGCTGGCATGGTGCAAGCGCTGGAATACGCCGAATAATTTACCGTAAAACGCCATATTGAAGCCGACGCCGTTATCTTTGACGCAGTAAGTGATTTCATTGCCGTCCCGGCTGGCACTGATCCAGATGGCCGCGTCGGGCCGTTTTTTGCTGAATTTGGCAGCGTTGGAAATCAAATTCAGCCACACTTGCCGCAGCAATGAACGATCTGCGCGGGCATCGGGCAAGAGCGCGATATGAATGGCCGGCGGCTGGCTGAGGTGCTCTTGCAAAACTTCTGTCACCACTTCTTGTACCAAGGCTTGCATGTCCAGATCCGCTTTAGTGAAAGCCTGTCGCCCCAGTCGTGAAAACGCCAGCAAGTCGTCGATCAGACGTCCCATTCGTTCACTGTTAGTGCGGATCACGGACAGATAACGCATGCCTGATTCATCCAGCCGGTCAGCGTAATCTTCTTCCAGCATCAGGGCGTATCCGTTCATTGCACGCAGTGGGGCGCGCAAGTCGTGCGACACCGAATAGCTGAAGCTTTCCAGTTCGCCATTGGTCGCGATCAGGTTTTCGGCCTGCAATTGCAGATTGGAATTGAGTAGTTGGATTTCTTGCTCCGCTTGCTTGCGTGCCGTGATGTCGTTCATGGTGGTACGGCTCATGACAAACTCGCCATCCTGGTCACGCACTGCAGTCGCGTTGAGCGACACCATCAGCGTGGTGCCGTCCTTGCGCACGCACTCCAGCTCTTGGTCTTGCAGGATGCCGGTCTTGAGATAAATATTAAAAGCAGTCAAATAATTTCGCAGGCTGGCTGGCGTGTGGATGTCGCGATGAGTCAATATGCCGATCACCTCGTCCCGACGGTAGCCAAGCCAGCCAAGTTCGGTATCGTTGATGCGAATCAAGACGCCATTTTTGTCGACCGAGTGATAACCGCAAGGCGAATTGTTATACAGATCTTCCAATTCGCCGGTGCGCAAGGCGATATGTTGTTCAAGAGTCGCATTCAGGGTGGCAAGTTCCTGCGTGCGCAATAAAACTTTCGATTCCAATTCCAGATTGGCTTGTTGCAGGGCGATTTCGAGCCGGGTGCGTTGCCGGTTTTGACGTCGCATTTGCCAGAACGCCACTAGCATCAACGTGAAACCCAGCAAATTGCCGACAACGATGACGCGCATGGTATTGGCTGCACTAGCGCGCGACTCAAATTGGCGTTGCTGCAGCAAACGCAGTTCCTCACTCTTGAACTGCTGCATTGATACTTCTAGCGCGGTTTCGATCTGGTCGGCTACCGGTTTGCCCTGTAAAGCAGGAAAACTATGAAGACGGGTGCTTAACGCTTGCTTCATCAAGTCTTGTATTCCCTTCAGGCGCTCTTGCTGCGAGGGATTGTCGACCGTCAGCGCCTTGACCAGCGCAAATTCGTCCCAGCCACGTTGCGCTGCCGCGTTAAAGTCGGCCAGATGGACGGCATTGCGCGCTTGATGGTAAAAAGCCGCCATTTCATCGAATTCGGCCCGTACCGTGTACGTATGTTCCACCGAGTTGCTGCGCTCCATCAGCGCGCGGATACTGCCATAAGACACCACCACAATCGCCATCAGGATCGTCATCGCGACCCCAATAAATATATAGATGCCGGGCGCATCGCCGGGTGCCTTGATTTGAGGTGCGCCTGTCATTAGTTGCGATTGCTTGACAGGTTCGAACATCAGCATCGCGCCGAATAAAACGATACCGATGCCGGCAGGAAACGACATGCGTGGAAATCCAAACCAGCTATAGGCCAAATCAAGCAGTAGGGCATAACTGACCATACCTAGCGCGCCGATGGTAATGACAATGGCAGCCAATGTTTTGCGCACCATCGCGCTACCGGCGGTGCGCCGCAGTGTCAGGATAATGCCGCCAAGCAGCACAGCGAATGCAGTATTGGGTGCCATACGGCCGGGGTGGGGATTTTCGTTGACATACCAGTCATGCAGCGATGGCAG
>JAZKIX010000143.1:14303-30746 GCA_040384645.1 Pseudomonadota bacterium
GTCTACCCAGAGATCGAGCGACGCTATGTTTTCCAGTAACTGCAGACTACCGATGAGGACAATCGTGTAGGCCGCCGCCGCCCGTAGCCGATCGGCGAATCTGGTTGGGAGCGAGGTCGAGATAACCGCAAAACCCGCCAGAAAAAAACACAGGCCGGTAGCGAAAACAGGGGCGGTATTGAGGGGGAAAATGTAATCCCAGATAGGCCGTCGGCTCAACCAGCCAAACATGATCGCAGCCCCGCCCAAGGATAAGAGAAGTGCAGAAAAAATGGCATTCGAAGGGCGTGTCATGATTGCCTTTTCAGGTCAAACCAGGCGTGGCAGCCAATTGTCAGGAATCAAGATTGGCGTGAACGCGGTGCATATCGATCAGAAAAACGAATTGCTAAACTGCAATAATTATTTGCTAACAATAACACGAAAAAATAACATGGAAAGAATGTATTTCCCTCTAATATTTTGGCATGGTTTGTATCAGGATTTTCCTGTCAATCCCTGAAATAAAAATGAAATTTTTGCTGCATTTGCCGACGCCGGCGAAGTCCGAACGAAATTGTACTCACCCATTCCTACAGCGCGGGTGCGTGCTAGCCGCGCATATTTATTGAATGCGTATCGGACATTTGTGCAGAGCGGATTGTCTAACTGGTTTTGCCGAGCAAAGGCGACGCAAACGCTGCGCAATAGCGATCGAAACAATGTTTAAGGCCACATAGCTAGTCACTCACCGCTGTACATTGTTTTAGTACGGTGCACTGTGCGTACTCTAGTCACGTTCTATTTACGCCCTTTTGTATTCTATTGAAACATTTATCAACCCTCTTTAGCTTCTAAGCTTTAGAGGGGGTATATGCCATTTTAGTGCCGCTCCCGCACGTTTTCATTGAGCTTTTAAATATACAGGGTGCAGTATTATTTTCATAAAAATCCCGTTTTGACAGCCATAATATTGTTTCCGCGCTTACGCTTGTTACCCTTACTCCACCATGCCACGCTTTTTTTGCCATCAGGATTTGTCCATTGGTGCCCTCATCGCACTGCCCGACCATGTCGCCCATCACGTCCAGGTTTTACGGCTGGCGGTGGGTGATGCGATTACCTTATTTAACGGCGAAGGCGGCGAATATACCGCCACCCTGAGCGCCATTGAAAAGAAACGGGCCAGTGCCGAAGTCAAGGTATTCTCGCCCAACAATCCTGAACTGCCGTATGCGATTACGCTGGCGCAAGCTCTGCCGGAGTCGTCCAAAATGGATTGGATCATTGAAAAAGCGGTCGAGCTCGGCGTCGCCGGGGTACAACCGCTGAACGCCCAGCGTTGCGTAGTGCGCCTGTCAGCCGAGCGCGCCGAAAAACGCCACCTCCATTGGCAAGGCGTGATCGTTGCCGCATCCGAGCAAAGTGGCCGTAACCGGCTGGCGCGCTTGGCCGAGGTTAGCGATTTCAAGCATTGGATTTGCCGCCAAGACATGCACCAACGGATTTTGCTCTCGCCCCGTGCCGATCAATCGCTAGCCGATTGGGCCCGTCATCATCCGCCGCAAGCGGTCAGTTTGCTGATCGGGCCGGAAGGCGGATTTAGCGATGCGGAAGAAACCATGGCAGTCGGGCAGGGCGTGCTGGCACTGGCAATGGGACCGCGCATCTTGCGCACTGAAACTGCGGGCCTAGCCGCCGTTGCCGGTCTCAACGCCATCTGGGGTGGCATGTAAATCGCTTTAATAACTACGCGAAATTACGTGAAAGTTCCGTCGGCTGTCCTGGCGCTCCAGTTTTGCGCAAGGCCTTCAAGCTGTCACATAAGCGGTTTTATAATCAAGGTTTTGCAATCAGTATTGAAGCACTGAAACCAGTGCGACGTTTTTGGCTCAAACCGGACTGTCTTACTTCCCACATCAATCATCACCACTTTGGAGAAATATTATGGGTCTATTCGATATCGCAGCAGGAATGTTGACCGGCAACGCAGGACAAGAACAAGCGAACGATCCCAAGTCGATGCTATTGCAAGCCGTGATCGGCATGGTCACCAATAGTGCGCAAAATGGCGGTCTGCAATCGGTGCTGGCGCAATTCCATGCGGCTGGGTTCGCCGATAAGATTGCTTCATGGATTGGCACCGGCAGCAATCTGCCGATTTCAGCCGAGCAAATTGCACAAGTCTTGGGTGGCGGTCATTTGGAACAAATGGCCAGCGCCGCCGGGATTTCAACTGAAAGCGCCGCTGGACATTTGTCTGAAATGTTGCCCGGGTTAATCGATAAAATGACGCCGGACGGAAAATTGCCAGATGGCGGTGCTGAAAACCTGGCCGGAATGCTGGGGCAATTTTTGCAACATAAGGCTTGATTACGCGGCTTGGATTTGCAAGGATATTGGAGCAAGATCATGGAGCAAGCTCGCGACAGAAATTAAAGCTGGTCGAGCCTTGCTTGTCTATGTTGCAGCGCTCGATGAGCATGCATTTTGTTGCAGTTGTTAGCTCCTTGGCTGCTGCGTTTGTTGTCACGATGCAGGGCTCTTTATTCAATCCATTTTTCAATATGGCGACTTCATGAACAAACAGATTATCTTTAACTTGGCGGTCAAGGACCTGGACAAATCGAAGGCATTTTTTTCCGCTCTCGGCTTCAGCTTCAATCCAAAATTCGGTAACGAGAACGCGGCGTTTATGGTCATCGTGGACGACTGCATCTATGCCATGCTGATGACCGAAGCCTTCTTCCAATCCCTCATCGACAAGCCCCTCGTGCAGGCGAAAGAGGCCAACGAGGTCATCATCTGCCTTAGCTGCGAGAGCCGGGAAGAAGTGGACAGCCTGATCGCCAAAGCTGTCGCCGCCGGAGGCCGTACCCCGCATCCGCCCGAGGACCACGGTTTCATGTATGACCAGGGCTTCGAGGATATCGATGGCCACCTGTGGAATCTAGTGTGGGCGGCGCCCCAGGCCTGATCCGGTCAGTTTTAAACAAAAGTTCCAATCTCGTCTTCCACCGCAGTCCTGACTGACCCCGACAGCACAAATGATTGCGCCACCGCAATATCATGGTGGAACCAGCGGTCGCCATCCAGACATGCCGAAATTTGGCGTCGGATCTCGTTATACGCTGCTTGCGTTCCCAACCCCAGTTTAAAACCGTCCAAAGCAGCTTCCGTCATGCTCAAGGCCTGCGCCGCCAGCAACATTTCGACGCCGACGATGTATTGTGTATTTGCCACCACGGTGGCGGCCTTGCGTGCGCACCAAGTTGAATTGGATACATGGTCTTCGCTATTGCCCTTGGCCGGGATGCTGTCCACGCTGCCTGGCATACAGAGCGTGCGGTTTTCCATCACCAGCGAACTCATCGAACATTGCACCACCGGGTAGCCGGTATTGACGCCGCGCACGCCGCTCATCAAGTTACGCGGCAAGCCCCACGACAACGTGGGGTCGATCAGGCGTGCAATCCGGCGCTCGCAAATACTGCCCAGATCGGTCACCACCATCGCCAGCAAATCCATCGCCTGCGCCAGGTATTGGCCATGAAAATTGCCACCAGAAATAATCTCCAGACCACCGCTATCTTTTTCGAAAATTAGTGGATTGTCGGTAGCCGAATTGATCTCGGTGCCGACAATGGTATCGATGTAATCGAGCGCATCGAACACCGGTCCAACTACTTGCGGCGCGCAGCGCAGCGAATATACATCTTGAATCCGCGCCGTATAAGGATGATCGGCGCGCCGCAATTCTTCCGGCAAATGCACTGCCCGCGCCGCATGTGTCGTGCGGGTCGAGCCATCGAGTAATTGCCGGATTGCGGCTGCAGCCTTGATTTGGCCTGCGTGGGGGCGGGCATGGTGGATACGGGCATCGAAGGCCGACATTTCGGCCCGCATCGCTTCCAGCGTCAGGCCAAGCGAGACACAAGCATCCGTCAACAGATTGCGCGCATCGGTCGCTGCCAATACCGCCACCGCCAGACTGACGGTGCAGCCATTGATCAAGGCTGAGGCATCTTTGGCTTTCAATGCAAATTCAATTTCGCCCAGATCGGCTTGCAAAATCGCTTCCGGCGCTGACATACGCTTGCCCCGATATATGACTTCGGCTTCGTCAAAACCGGCAACAGCCGCTGCCAGATATGCCAGCGGCGCCAGATCGCCCGAGGCGCCGACCGAGCCTTTTTGCGGCATCACAGGATGGATGCCGGCATTTAACAATGCCAGCAAACGATCCACCACTTCGACTCGCGGCGCGGAATAATTGCTGGCAAAGGCATTAGCACGGAGCAACATGGTGGCACGGCATACTTCCTCTGAAAATGGTTCGCCCATGCCCGCCGCGTGCGACCTGATGAGCTGGGTCTGGAACAGCTCGATATGCTCGACCTTGACCCGTGTGTCTTTCAATAAGCCGACGCCGGTGTTGAAGCTATACATCATCGGCGCTTCGTCATGCATCCAAGTCGCCTCGATAAAATCGCGGCTTTGCTGAAGCGCGTCGCGTGACGATTGCGCCAGCGCAACTTTGATCGCCGGATTGCGGGCGACTTCGCACACTTGCTCTGCGCTAAGGGAAAAGCCGTCGATGGTGATAGTTGTCGTCATGTTTGCTGCCTTTTCAATGAAATCATTTGGCAAATTACTTTGCGCCGGCGCTAAACCACGCAGCGATCAAGGCGCGTTCTTCCTCTGTCATATTAGTCAAATTCCCCAGCGGCATGACCTTCAATTGCACCGCCTGCTGAAATATTTTTGCCGCGTGTTGGTGTATCAAATCAGCGTTATGCAACATCATCCCGGCAGGCGCTGTGGCAAATCCAGGCTGGGTTGGATGATCTGAATGACAGGACACGCAGCGCTGGTTGATTATCACTTGCACCTTGCCAAAATCGCTTGCCGACTTCAATGCCACGACCGGTTGCGGCGCAATCGCAATCGCTACAAATAACAGCAACACCACGCCTGCAGCTGGATAGCCCCAGACAATGCGCCCCTTGTGCCGTAGATTGAAAAAATGCCGGATCAACACCCCAGCCGCCATGATCGCCGCCAGCACCAGCCAATTGTAGGCATGGTTGTACGTCATCGCAAAATGGTTGCTGATCATAATGAACAGCACCGGCAGGGTGAAATAATTGTTGTGGACGCTGCGCTGTTTGGCTTTCTTGCCGTGGATCGGATCGGGAGCCTGGCCTGCCATCATGGCTGCCACCAGTTTGCGCTGACCAGGAATAATCAGCATCAGCACGTTGCCGACCATCATGGTTCCGATCATCGCGCCGACATGGATATATGCTGCGCGCCCGCTCAAGTATTTCGACAACACAAATGCCGCAGCCACAACCAAGCCAAACATCACCAGAGCGAACCAGCCATCGCGCTGGCCCAGCGGCGAGCGACACAGCAAGTCATATACGGTCCAGCCAAGCAGCAGCGATCCCAGTCCAATCCCAATCGCCTGCCAACTCGTCAAATCGGCGACCGACTTGTCGATCATCATCGCCTGTGCGTTGAAGTAATACACGATGAACAACAAGGCAAAGCCCGATAGCCAGGTCGAGTAGGCCTCCCATTTAAACCAGTGAAGTTCCTGCGGCAATTCCGGCGGCGCGACCAGATATTTTTGCGGGTTATAAAAACCGCCGCCATGCACCGCCCATAACTCTCCCGAGACACCTTTATTGGCTAAATCAGACTCCGGCTTGGGCGGTTTGATCGTATTGTCAAGCCAGACAAAATAAAACGAGGCACCGATCCAGGCGATACCGACAATCAAGTGCAACCAGCGCACCACTAAATTGAGCCATTCCACACCGTAAGGGAGCAGATAGCCCGGTAATATTGCATCCATGCGGCATCCTTATTAAGTCTTTGCATGATTGTTGACAGAATAGTGCCAAATTGTATGCAAAAAGTGATCCATCGTGGGCGGTGGCGAAGGGCGTGAATTTCGCTGACGGGAAGCGCAGGTGTGGCGGATGCCTTTTCACCCTACCATAACGGATGTTATGCAGACTTCGAGGCCGGGTTTCAAGCTGATTTGCGTAATTGACAATGAGACGATGGCGTAGAACTTGCAGCACATCAGAAAAGAAAGTGAACCCAATGACCACGCTCATCCAACTCAATTCCTGCCCGCCGACAGAATTCATCCAGACCCTGGCTGGCATCTACGAACATTCGCCCTGGATACCAGAACGCGCTTGCGCCATGCGCCCGTTTGCCACGCTGGCTGCACTCAAATTCGCCTTGCAATCGGTAGTCCGTGCCGCCACCACGGATGAAAAATTAACCCTGATCCGCGCCCATCCCGAATTGGCAGGCAAGGCCGCCATCGCTGGCGATCTGACCAAGGAATCGACGGGTGAGCAAGCCCGCGCCGGCTTGCATCTTTGCAGCGAGGAGGAATATGCCACGCTGCACCAGCTCAACGCCGACTATAAAGCACGTTTTGGCTTCCCTTTCATCCTGGCCGTCAAAGGCGATACTGGACTTGGCCTGACGCGGCAAGCGATCATCGCCACCTTCCAGCGTCGGCTGGGCAATCAAGTCGCCGATGAAATGGCCGAATGTCTGCGCCAGATCGACCGGATTGCAGAGCTGCGATTGAATGATTTATGCGGTGTCACACTCGACATGGGCAATGACATCATGGCCTGGGCCGAAGTAATTGGTGCCTGGAGCGATGACCAGGACGGCTTGACTTGCGCCTACCTGACGCCCGCACACCAAAAGACCGCGCAGCAATTGGCGCAATGGATGGCTGAGGCAGGTATGCAAGTCGAGATCGATGCGGTCGGCAATGTAGTCGGGCGCTATTTGTCCGACGTGCCAGATGCCAAGACCCTGATCACCGGTTCGCATTACGACACGGTGCGCAACGGTGGCAAATACGATGGGCGTGAAGGGATATTGCTGCCGATTGCGGTGGTGCGACATTTGCACCAAACCGGCGAGAAACTGCCGTTTCATCTGGAAGTGATCGGCTTCGCAGAAGAAGAGGGCGTGCGCTTCAAGAGCACATTCCTAGGCAGCAATGCGGTGGCTGGACGCTTCGATCTGGCGCTGTTGGACAAAATGGATGCCGACGGACACAGCATGCGCGACGTCTTGCGCGCCGCTGGGCACGACCCGCAAGCGATCCCCGGCATTGCCCGCGATCCAACCAGCTTGCTCGGCTACGTCGAAGTCCATATCGAGCAAGGCCCGGTTCTGCTGGAGCGCGGTTTGCCAGTCGGTATTGTCACCTCGATTGCCGGCAGTAGCCGATATTTGGTAACCCTGAACGGGGTCGCCAGCCATGCCGGCACCACGCCCATGACCATGCGCAAGGATGCTGCCGCCGCTGCCGCGGAAATTATTTTGATGGTCGAGCGCCGTTGCAGCCAAGCGCCATCCTTGGTCGGCACCGTCGGCCAGCTCGAAGTGCCGCAGGGATCGGTCAATGTCATCCCCGGCCAATGCCGCCTCTCGCTCGACATCCGTGCCGCCGATGATGCCATCCGCGCCGCCGCAGTAGCTGATGTTGTGCATGACATCGAAGCGATCTGCCAGCGCCGCAATATCAGCGCCCGCATCAGCCAGACCGTCGATGCCGGCGCCGCACCCTGCGCGCCGTGGCTGATGTCGCAGTTATCGGGCGCGGTCGAGCGCATCGGCTTGCCGGCATATGAACTGCTGTCCGGCGCCGGTCACGACGCGATGGCGATGGCGCACGTCACCGACATCGCCATGCTATTCACCCGCTGCGGCAACGGCGGCATCAGCCACAATCCTCTGGAAACCATGACTGCCGATGATGCGGAAATTTCGGCGCAGGTATTTTTAAATTTTTTGAGGGCGTTTCAACCTAGTCGCTAAACGAAAAACCGGCTAATCGCAGGATTGATTTTTGCTGATAGAGAGACTGACCTGTCCAATTTGCAAATGGGTCGTCCGCCACTATCGCATCGACAGCATTGTTCATAGCGCATGCCCGCACCCTTGCGCGGGACTGTTCATATTGGGATCTGTCTGCATGTGGGCGTTTGCTTGCCGGGCATGAGCACATCAGTACTTCTAAAGCCGTTTTTATAGTATGTAAATGTGGGGGTATAGGCCAAAATACCCAATAATCCGCACGTATCTATTGCCTCTCTAAAAATACACCGGCCAGTATATTTTAAGCTTTTTGCCTCAAATCAACTGCTAGGCAGCTTCCCCCGGTAGATTTTTTTCATAATTCCGAATCGGAAAGCGCGGGCGTCACCAAGGACATCGTCCTCGCCACGCATTTGGCGTCAAAAACAACGTCCACGCGGCCTTCTGACTGCCACTTGCAACCTGGTTTCGTGGTCGCAGTCACAGCGTTGCGGCCTCGTTGGTACTTGTAGGAGTGACCCTACGCCTCCTCGCCGCATAGTCCGATGCACAACGACGCTGGCCCAGCGCATATTGGGCGCTTTAACTCACAGCGAAGGAGAACAACATGCAACTCGCCAGCAAAGAACTAGTCAATTTGGAAAATAAATTTTGGCAATCCATGGTTGACGGCGATACCGACACCGCCATTGCCATGCTCTGTGAACCCGCAGTGATGGTCAGCTCACACGGCGCCATGCAATTCGACCATCAGCAATACCGGGAAATGGCGGAGCAAGGCGGCGTGGAAATCAAGTCATTCGAACTGAGCGACATGAACGTCATGTTCCCCACCGAAGAAACGGCAGTCTTGACGTACAAAGTAAGGCAAGCAGTCGCGCAACGCGGCCAGGCGGACGAAGTGGAGCAAGAGATGGCCGATTCTTCCGTATGGACCCGCAAAGATGGAAATTGGCGCTGTGTGATGCATACCGAGACGGCGTTGGATGCGGGGAAAAAGTGATGCGGTGATAGGCGGCTTTTAACTTAATCCGTAACGGGTAGGGCTAATAACGCAGCGTATTGCGCCGTATGAGGTGGCTGAACATACGGCGCAATAGACGATGCCCGTTGGACCCTACAGATGCGGCATAAGTTAATTGTTCATACCCGTCCGGCATGCACTTAAGTACCTGTTGGCCACAGCAATGCAGCGCGTTTAAGCTCTTCCCAGTACTCCTGCTGCAGAGGACTGTTCCGTACGTCGTCGAGGAAGAGGGCAATAGCTGTACTTTGAGGCTGGGTAAATGGCCCGAAGCGTTCTTGGAAGTAGTTTTTCCGCTCTTCGTCTTGGCCCTCGCTCGGCGTTAAGTGAAATATCGTGAACATCATCACATTGCTCTTGGGATGTCCCAGCGAATAGAGCATATAAGCTGGTAGATAGTGTTGCAAAGCCAAAGGTCCAAGAAGAGGCAAGTCGGCACTGTGGTCTTCGATGATTTCTGCCGGAAGGTTCTCGTACGTGTAAGCCATAAGATGTGCCGCGAATTCGTCGCATTCTGGGCATTGATGTGGCGTAATTGCCGCGATCTCATTCGGTTTTGGAACCGAGGCGAAAGCTTCAATGATGACTATTCGAGTGTTTGTCATAAGGGCTACGCAATATATGTGGACATGTGAAGCCTGACATTTGATTTAAAGCGACCAAATTTTAACTACGCATTGCAAAATTGCTGCACCTGAAAAACAGGAATACTTTCTCTGGGCGCGTTAAAACCATCACAAAAACGGCAAAAACATCACCGCTGCATGCAATAACAAGCCGATCAATCCCCCCACCAAAGTGCCGTTGACGCGGATGAATTGCAGGTCACTACCAACCGATAGTTCCAGCTCGCGCACCAGTTCGCGGTCTTCCCATTGCTTGACGGTGTTGGCGATATGCAGGGCGATGGTGTCGCGCAGGTCGCTGGCGAGGCCGCGGGCGGCGTCGGCCATGTGGTCGTTGATCGAATCGCGCAAGGCTGGGTTGTCGACCAGCCATTGGCCCATGTGGCGCGTGCCGTCGGCGATTTTTGTGCGTAGGGTGGAATCGTCGTTTGCCAAGTCATTGCGCAGCCAGTTTTTCAGTTGTACCCATAGGCCGTCGATGTACTGCGCGACTTCGGGCGAGGCCAGTAATTGGCTTTTCCAGCCGTTGATTTTTTCGTGGAAACTAGGGTCGTTTTTCAGCCGTTCCAGGAATTCCTCCACCACTTCATCGAATTGCTTGCGGCGTGGATGTGTCGGATCGTCGCCGATATCGTGCAGCCAGCGGTTGATGCTATTGACCAGCGAGGTCGAGATTTTCAGGCTGAATTCATCGACATTGGTCACCATACCCAGCATTTGCAGCAGGCTGGGATATTCGCGGCCGGATACTTCGAGGATCATGCCGGCCAGTGCCTTTTGGGTGTCGGGATTGTCGAGTGCCGTGGCCAGCTTGCGCAGGGCTTCGTTCAATAACATTTGATGGCGGCCATCTTCGGTCAGGATGCCGAGCAAGTTGCCGATGGTTTGGCCGAGGTCGAGTTCTTGCAAGCGCTGCTGGACCGCGCCGCGCAAGGCGTTTTGCACCCGCACATCGTCGATGAAGTCCAGGCCATTCAATACCATTGCCAGGATTTTGTCGGCGAACAGCTCAGCATTGCTGCCGTGACTGAGCCAGCTGGCGATCTTTTGCGCCGGGTCGAAGCCGCGGATTTTTTCCACCAAGGTGTCAGTGGCGAGGAATTTATCGCGTACAAAAATCGCCAGGTTGTCGGCGATGCGCACTTTGTTTTGCGGAATGATGGCCGTGTGCGGGATCGGCAAGCCGAGCGGATGTTTGAACAGCGCCACCACGGCAAACCAGTCGGCCAGCGCACCGATCATGGCCGCCTCGGCAAAAGCGGCGACCCAAGCCCACGGGCCGGCGCCTTGCTGGGTGTGCGCCAGCAAGAACAGGGCGGTGACGGCAACCAGCAGGGCCGTGGCGAAGCGCTTCATATTGCGCAATTGTTGTTGTTTGTCGATGGGAGTCATGGAATTTTTTCGCTAGGGTGCGATGGTGAGCAATTGTTAGCAAATCTGTGGCGGACTCGCATTTTACGTCGATGCCGGGCTCCGTTTCAATCATGTAGGCCACGTATTTGCAATGGCCTTATGCAATCACCCCTCGCAAGCGCCTGTCCTTGTGCCGGTCCTTATGATCTAATTGCGGCACCCGTAGCAATAACCCTATCCACATTACAACCAGGCCGCCATGTCATACGACTATAGTTCCGAAAGCAACCGACTAGAATTGCCCAATCCCTACAAGGTAGAAAACCTGTTCCTGTTCATTGTGGCAGCGATCTATTTCCTGGCCGGTATCTTGACCCTGCTGACCGCGAAAAACTATCTGCTCGATGGCAAGGGTTTTTCCTTCGTGCCGCCCTTGTTGGCAACCATATTTTTGCTGGCGGTGGGGATCCGGTTTGCCGTCATTGCCATGACGCGGCTGCGTTTCTTTTTTGGCCGCGGCTTGCCGGTCGGGCTGGCGCCCGAATTGCCGCAAGGCGTGATCGGCAAGTCGCAGCAAGTCGACGACTTGAAAGAAGACATCCGGCGCGGCGCGCTGACCTTCCGCGAACCGGAAGGCGCACTCAACGGCCTGCTCTATCACCGCGTACCGCAACTGATCGTGGCCCCGGCCGAGATCCAGTTCAAAGCGCAAGTGCAATTTAAAAATGGCCTGGTAATCGCGTTCTCGCTGCTGTCTTTACTAGTGGCTTGGCTGGGGCTAGGTTCGGGCGGCAATCACGCCAATTCGCTGCAATGGATCGGCTTATTTTACTTTGCGCTGGTGTCGATTCTGGTATTGAATCCATTACGCAAAGG
This sequence comes from Pseudomonadota bacterium, assembly GCA_040384645.1. Classification (GTDB taxonomy): domain Bacteria; phylum Pseudomonadota; class Gammaproteobacteria; order Burkholderiales; family Burkholderiaceae_D; genus JAZKIX01. The sequence continues at coordinate 26,034 of JAZKIX010000143.1, forward strand.
CAGCGCCAGTGCGACGCCGGTCAATCAAATTTATGTCATCGGCCTGGTCATCAGCGCCGTTATCGGGCCAGTAATTGCGGCCTATCTGGCGCGCTATTTACCCGATATTTCATGGATGTCTTTGCAGTGGCAAGCACTGTTCTTGCTGGTCGCCAGCCTGGCCTCGGTCGGCTTGTCGTTCATGGCCTTGCTGCGCCAGTTGTCGCCGCCGCCATCGACCGCTTTGTCGTGCGAACAGATGAGTCTGAACATCAATACCCATCCGGCCCAAATCATGGGCGAATTCGACCGTGTGATGCAGCAGAAATGGGTCGAAAAAATCCCCAACCGGCGCTACCAGCGCAACGATCCGGTGGTCGATGCCGATGCCAAGGCCGGCACATTTTCCGGTGAAGTGGTGGAAGAAACCCAGCCGATGCCAGCCGTCGATTTGCAGCCGCAGTCGCTTGGCCTCGCACTAGCCAGTGAACGCAGCCGCTGGCTGGTGTATCTCGACACGCTCGGCCTGGTATTGATGGTCGCTGCCGCGATTGCGATGGTAATTTTTGTCTGGAAACTGACGCCGCAAGAAATCGACAAGTCTTTATTCTCCTACGTCACCTTTACCTTTGTCGCGTTTGCCGTCGGCTGGTTCTGCTTCAAGACCGCGACTGGACTGTGGGGTCGTTTCGACTTCAGTTCTGAAGTGATCTGGATCGAATTGTCGGGCCAATACACGACTGCCCGTAACCGCCTCGGCAACGATTTTTCCAGTACGGTGCGCACCGAAAGCAATTCCATCAACATCGATTCGATGACCATGCGGGTATGGACTACGCGCATCGAATCGGTCGTGTTTGGCAAAAATACCGAGCGCTATTTAATCGCCATGAATGGCCAATCGGATGTGACCAAAGGCTTGGCGACCCATCTGGCCCAATTCGCCGCCTCGCGCTCGATGTTTGTCGCGCCTAATAACAGTGAAGACATCAACAAGATCGCCGCGGTCCACGCCGCCGAGCAAATGCATAAAGCGCCGGCACCACCCAGCTTGCAAACGCTGTTGACTGGGCAGGCGCCGGCAGCGGCAGCAGCGCCAGCGGCGGAACCTGTCGCAGGCGGGAAGAAATTCTGTTCGGAATGCGGTGCGGGAAATATGGCCACGGCCAAGTTTTGCTCGGCTTGCGGGCATGGGTTTGAGGTGGTGCAGGGGTAAGGGAACTTTGACTTTGGCGGGAGGGCTGCTAACTGTTCTAGTAGCGCGCCAGCATAGACAAAGTGTGTCCGTAGGGGGGCGAGGCCGTGCGCACCGCGGTTGACCATGATCGCGGTTGGTGCGAACCGCGCATACTAAATATGAACAAATAACAGCCTTGGTTTGATAGATTGAGTATGGCTAAAATGCCTTCTTTGCTTTCGCGCCTGTTTTATTGGCTTTATAAAAAACACAGGCGGGGACAAATTTTTTTTGGACACAAAATGGATCAACGCGCATTAAAAATATTGCACGATACATTTTGGAGTGCCGCTGGATGGAAATTTGACGATGCACGTGTTTTATCGTCAGCAGACTTTGCCTACGCAAAATCAAAGGGCGTCATGTTTGACCCGGTGCAACTTGATCATGCGGAGGCTCTTAGCCAGCTTTTGGATTCGATCAAAAAACTGGACCGACGCACAGTGGCCGATGCTTTTCTTGCCAGCCTTTCAACGCGCAGGCTCGATTGGCGCTCTGCTCTGGGCAGCTATGCCGTGTTTCAGCATATTCATGTGCATGAGCCAATCGACGATGGGACGCGTTGTAGCGTTTGCGGTTTTTATATGCATTGGCTAGATGAAGACCGCAATATGACCAATTTCACCCGCTTCAAATGGGGCGGCGTGGGTCACGATCAGTTGTTCTACGCTGCTACCGACTTGGCCTTGTTTTTGGAAACGGCTGTGCCAGTGCCAACTGCGGAAGATATTGCGATATTCAAGAATCTTATCTCGGCAATTGATGCGGTACCGTCGAAAACCACAAGCGCAGCGTTGCATTCCGATTTCGCAAAAGTGCTCAAGTCTAACAAGGCAGAACGTGACGTCCTGATCGCCATTTTGGGTTTTTGCGGCATCCTTGGCAGTCCTGCCCATCCCGGTTTTTCAGACGCTTTTATCGCATTCAATCAACGTAACTTGCCAGATCGCCATTTCGTTGACATGCCTTATCCTGCCTGTTGGTGGCGCCGCGATGTCGGCATCAATCAGTCGCGCTTGAGCGACTATTTTGGACATGTACTCTGACGTGACGTACGTGGCGCGATCGATTCAGAGCGCTTGCGATGGCGCGACCAATTCCACCTTGCGCACTTGCGCGGCGCAACACTCCCGCAAATGATCGCGCAATAACACCACCGTTCTCGATAACTGGCGGCGGTCGGCGCAGATCAAGTAGAGCGGGATCGCTTCGCCATTCCATTCCGGGCACAGCGCAATGAGCTTGCCCGAGAGTAGTTCGGGAATGATGTCGAGCTGCGATTTGTACGCTACGCCATGCCCGGCGATGGCCCAGCGACGCACGGCATCGCCATCGTCGGCGACACGGTTGCCAGTGACGCTGACTTTGGTTTGCATGCCATCTTTGTAAAAACACCAGTCGTCATATACCTCGTTGCCGAGGCAAAAACGCAGGCAGTTATGCTGTTGCAATTGCTCCGGGCTAGCCACACTGCCATGCTTGCGTAAATACTCCGGCGAGGCGCACAGCACGCGCCGGTTGCCGGGCAGCAGTGGCACCGCGACCAAGCCCGAATCGGATGGTGCACCGTAACGCACGGCCAGATCGACCGGTTGCCGGTAAATATCGGCCAGCCGGTCCGATAGCTGCAACCGTAAAGTCACTTCCGGGTAGCGCATCTGAAACTGGTCCAGCCATGCCAGCATCTGGTTGCGGCCCAGATCCGATGAAATCGATATCTGCAAATGGTCGCGCACCACCATGCGCCCGGTCGCCAGTTCTTCCATCGCATCGCGCAATCCCGCCAAAGCCAGTCGCGCCGCCGGCAAGAAGCGTTCACCCTCGGCCGACAGGCGCAGGCTTCGAGTTGAACGGAGTAGCAGGACGATGCCCAAATCGGCTTCCAGCCGCTTCAGGCTGGCGCTGGCCACCGCCGGCGATTGATTGAGCGCTTGCGCAGCCGCAGTGAGGCTGCCGCAATCGGCGATTTCGACAAACATTTGCAGGTCTTGCAGGTTTTTTATTTTCAAGAAGTGTCCTTACTTTTTATTTTCAATGTTTTATTGAAAGTGAATCGCTTGGCGGCTACTTTATCTTCAATTTTCACTCAATGATACTGCCTGCTTTCCAACCGAAAAGGAAATACATCCAATGAAAGCCATTGCCTATCCAAAAAAATTGGCGAATGCCGAAGCTAACGTCTTGCAAGATGTCGTCTTGCCCGATCCGATTGCCAGCGGGCGCGACTTGCTGGTCGACATCAAGGCCATATCGGTCAATCCGGTCGATACCAAAATCCGCCGCGGTGTCGATGCCGCTGAAGGCGAATGGAAAGTGCTGGGCTGGGATGGCGCCGGCATCGTCCAGGCAATCGGGCCGGACGTGACAGGCTTCAAGCCGGGCGACCGGGTCTGGTATGCCGGCTCGATTGCGCGTCCCGGCACCAATAGCGAACTACATCTGGTGGACGAGCGCATCGTCGGCAAGATGCCAGAACGGCTCGATTTCATCCAAGCCGCAGCTTTGCCTTTAACGACGATTACGGCGTGGGAAATGCTGTTCGACCGTTTTTGCATTGCGCAAAATGCGTCCTCCGAAAAAGGCAGTTTGCTCATCGTCGGCGCCGCCGGTGGGGTGGGTTCGATCATGATTCAGCTGGCTAGCCAATTGACGGGCTTGACCGTGATTGCAAGCGCTTCGCGCCCGGAAACGCAGGCTTGGGTCAGGCAAATGGGCACGCATCATGTGATCGACCATCGCCAGCCGCTTTCGGACGAGTTGCAGCGCATCGGCATCCCGCAAGTCGAGTACATCGCCAGCCTGAACCAGACCGATCAACACTTTGCCGAGATGGTCAAGGCGATTGCGCCGCAAGGCAAGATCGGCTTGATCGACGAACCCAAGTCGCTCGATGTCCTCGCGCTCAAACGCAAGAGTGTTTCGCTGCACTGGGAATCGATGTTTACCCGTTCCCTGCTCAATACGCCCGACGTAGCGCGCCAGGGGCAGATGTTGACTCAATTGGCCGAGCTGGTCGATGCCGGCCGGATTCAAAGCACAGTGAGCGAACGCTTCGGCAGCATCAACGCAGCCAACCTGACGCGGGCCCATGCCTTGCTGGAGAGCGGCACGATGCGCGGCAAAGTCGTGCTGGCAGGTTTTTAGGCTGAAACCTACGCATATCGGTAGACCGATCGGTCGCTGGTAGGTCAGGCTTCAGCCCCACAACGTGTCTAATGCGCAGGTAGGCATGCGGTACCGACACTATGTCAATTACGCTAGTCGGGTTAAAACCCGGCCTACCAGTCTACGTATCATCGCTAAATAAACAGGAAATTGCGTGTATTTAGGTTTTCAATAAGCCAGCCATGCCTAGATCCCTGAGCGTTGCGGCGACTGCAGTAGGCAAAGGCGTCACCCCAACCGGCCCAATCTGGCGCGCCAGTTTGCTGCCGTCGAGCCGATGTGGTCGAAGCCACAGGTAGCGCATTTCGCATAATTCGCGCAGGATCGGGACC
>JAZKIX010000143.1:30756-52932 GCA_040384645.1 Pseudomonadota bacterium
TTCAAGACGCCCCTCGGCATGGTTTTCAGCTTGACCGGGCGGGTTAAGACTTGGTTGAAGGTGTCAGCCAACTCCGCGCCGGTAAAAGTATGGCCGGCAAAATTAAAACTCTGGAATCCATGCAACTGCGCCCGCTGATTTGCCAGTGCCACCATGGCGCGGGCGAAGTCGGGCAAATATGCCCAGGCGTGGATGGTATCGGCATCGCTCGGATATACCATCGTCCCCTTGGCCAGGCTCGATACTACGTTCAAGTCAAACCAGGAACCGCGTCCGGGACCGCCGAAATAATCGCCGCCGCGCAACACTGTCACCGCCACGCCACGCTTGCTAGCGGCCTGCAACATCGCCTCGACTTCCATGCGTACCTTGTCTTTGCCGGCGGTCGCTGCCACCGGGGTATCTTCGCGCAATACTTCCGGCATGGATTCGCCATAGTTGTAGATATTGCCGGGAAAGAGTAAATGCGCGCCATTCGCTTCCGCTGCCGCAATCGCGTTGGCGCACAGCGGTTTCATCAGTGTTTTCCATTCGGTGTATTTCGGGTTGAGGGTATTGAGCACCACATCGACGCCCTTGGCGGCAGCGATCAAGGCGGCACCATCCATCGCATCGACCACGACGCTTTGCGCACCGGCGGGCAAGTTGCGCAGCGGACGGCGCGCCTGCGCCAGGACGGTCCAGCCAGCAGCGGCAAACTCTGTGACGGCGACTTGGCCCAAACGGCCGTTTGCGCCCAAGATTAAAATTGTTGAAGCCATTTGGTGTCTCCTGTTGATGGGTGGGAATTCGTTGTGATGTGCTGGTATTCTGAATCGGTCGATGGCGGGCAACAATACGCAAACACGCATGGCGCTTATGCGGAAATGGATGGCTGGTTTTATGCGCCGGCATCAATCGGATCGCCGACTATTTTTAGCGCAGCATCGGCGTTATAGTGGCGCACGGCCAGTGGAGCACTGCAGTGTCTGCGTACTCCAGTGGCGCTGCTGAAATCCAATCAATCCACCCCGAAGGACTTTCATGACACAACGTGCAAATGGCAGTTTTGAAGTCAAAATAACGCCGCAATCCCTGGCCAACACCGAAGCCGCAGCCACGCTGAGCCGGATGAGCATCGATAAACAATACACAGGCGACCTGATCGCCAGCGGCCGAGGCGAAATGTTGACCGCCGGCAGCGCGGTCGCAGGTTCGGCTGGCTATGTCGCTATTGAATATGTCGACGGATCGTTAAATGGCCGCAGTGGCAGTTTTGTCCTGCAACACAGCGGCACCATGAATCGCGGCGCGGCGCAACTGTCCGTTACCGTCGTGCCTGATTCCGGTACCGGCGAATTGGTCGGCTTGTCTGGCACGCTGGCGATCATTCGCGAAGCTGGACAACATCGTTACGAATTCGATTATTCGCTGCCGGAATAAGCGTAATAAGGTTGGCACAGCGATGCCGCCCACCATTTTTCCAATAAGGCAAAGCACTGTATGGATGACATGCTGCACGCGCTAGTCGATGCGCTCTATATTTATCCGGTCAAGGCTTGCGCGGGGCTGCAAGTTGTGCAGCTTGATTTCACGTCGCAGGGCATGATCGAAGGCGACCGCGAATGGGTCGTGGTCAACGCCGATGCCGAAGTGGTCTGGCAAGGCTCGCATCCGCGGCTGGCGCTGGTCAAGCCCAGCCTGTCGGCAGAGTTTTTGCATTTGACAGCGCCCGGCGGCTTACAAGTTGACGTCGCAAGACAGCCAGCCGGCGCGCCATGCCGTATCAAGATTTGGAACGATGTCAGCAAGTGCAATCAGGTATTCGATTGCATCGATGCCGGCGATGCAGCAGCGGCATTGTTGCAGCAAGCGACTGGCGCGCAATTGCGTCTGGTATGGCTCGACGCCAGCGTCCGCCTGCGCGATGGCGTCAACCAAATACATATTGTGTCGAGCACTTCGCTGGCGGAATTGAACGCCAGTCTGAGCGCACGCGGCTTGCCTGCCGCAGAGCTGATGCGCTTTCGCCCGAATATTGTGATCTCTGACAGGGACGCCGCGCTGGAGCCGTTCATCGAAGAAAATTTGACGCAATTGCATTGGCAAGATGGTGAACAAGAGCGCCATATGTCCTGCACTTCGCCCTGCATTCGCTGCGTGGTGCCCAACGTCAATTTAACCACTGGCGAGCTGGCCGACGAACCATTGCAAACCGTGTCTGCCCTGAGCGCGCAACGGCATCCGGGCCAGCCGGCGTATTTCGGCATTTATGCCACTGCGCCCCCATCTGCATGTCTACGCCAGCACGCAGCACTGGGACTGGAACTTGATTTTTAAAAATTTTATGGGTAGCCAATGACCACTGAACTGAACAAAAAATCGAACAAACTGCCTGTCCTTGAATATCTGCAAAAATCGCTGGCCGGCACCCTCAATCACGGCGATTGCACCCATATGCAATACCCCACGCCGATTTCGCAAACCCTCGGTATCCGCATCGTCGAAGTCGCCGCCGGCACGGCAACCGTCGCCATCGATGCCTCGCCAGAGTTGCACGGCAACCAGCAAGCCACCATCCACGGCGGCCTGCTGTGTGAACTAGCCGATGCCGCCATTGGCACCGCCCATTCGACCCTGATGGAAGAGGGTGAATCCTTCGCCAGCATCGACCTCAAAATCAACTTCTTCCGCCCGGTCTGGACCTCCACCCTGCGCGCCACCGCCACACCACTGCAAAGCGGCCGCACCATCACCCACTACAAAGTCGACATCGTGCGCGACGACGGCAAACTCGCCGCCACCGTCATCAGTACCGTGATGACCTTGCGCGGCGATAAGGCGCAAGGACGATGAACAAAATCGTGCCGGAACTGTATTGCAGCGATGTGGCCGTCACGATGGATTTTTACGTGAAACTGATCGGCTTCACCATTCTCTACCAGCGTCCGGCCGAGACGTTTGTCTATCTGGCGATGGACGGTATCGAGCTGATGTTTGAAGAGGCCAACGGCCCTGGCCGGCGCTGGATATCGGGGGCGTTGGAACAGCCCTTTGGCCGAGGCATCAATTTGCAGATCGAGGTCAACGACGTGCGCGCTTTGTATGCGCGTGTGTCGGAGAAATCGGCGGCTTCGGTGTATCTGCCGCTGGAAGAAAAAGCCTATCAGTGCGGCGACGTATTGTCAGTGAACCGGCAATTTATAGTGCAAGATCCTGACGGCTATTTGCTGCGGTTTATGCAGGCAGATAATGTGACTTGATTTTAGTGATTGTTAGGGGGTATATGCCAAAATGTATGCTATCCCGCACGTTTTATAAGCGTCTTTTAATATACATAGGGTAGTATTTTTTTGGCAGAATGAACCAAAATACGATATTTTTTATTCGCTAAATTGATGACTGAACCCATGAATTCCGTACTTGCCCAATATGATGCAAACCCATTCGCTACTGTGGCGAGAGGTTTTTGTTCGTGGTTAGCGAGATAGCTTGGGCAAACGATTTTTCAGCCGAACATTTCCAGAAAAACATTTTTGGCTGAAACATCATTAGCCCAACCTACGTACTCATGCGTCTCAAACGGATATCACAAAAAAGCCCTCGCAAATTGCGGGGGCTTTTGGTTTACACTCGCCCTTTGCCAACGATCGTTTCAGCCAATACCTTAGAGGAAATTATGGAAGAAAAAGTGGAAACCAATGCATCCCAACGCGACGCTTTCTTGGAAGAAAAAGCATTCAAGTCACGTACTGTGCTGCTGTTTGGCCAGATCAACGACACCGCGGCGCGCGATATCGTACGCCAGTTGATCGCTCTCTCCGGCGAATCCAAGGCGCCAATCAATTTTCTGGTTTGCTCACCGGGTGGCCATGTGGAATCGGGCGACGTGATCCATGACGTTATCCGTTTCATCGATGCGCCGGTCAACATGATCGGCAGCGGTTGGGTCGGCAGCGCCGCGGTCAACGTCTTCTTGTCGGTACCAAAAGAACGCCGTTTTTGCCTGCAAAATACGCGCTTCCTGATCCATCAACCGAGCGGCGGCGTTGGCGGCCAGGCGTCCGATATCGCGATCCAGGCACGCGAAATCATCCGCGTACGCGAGCGAATCGGCGCCCTGATCGCCAAGGAAACTGGACAGACGCTGGAAAAAGTAACGGCCGATATCGACCGCGATTTCTGGATGTCAGCACCAGAAGCGATTGAGTACGGACTGGTGTCGAAAGCGATCGTTAGCGCCAAAGAAGTTGCCTGATAGCGTAACAACTCACGAGTCCAGGGTTAAAAGCCAGCCGGGTACGCCATCGATGGCGACACGGTAATCGGTGCCCCCACCCCGGCACCGAACTGGACGACGTTTTTCATCGGAAACAATAGCTTGTCGGCTGCCGTAAGCCCGAAAGCGGCCACCTGTGCGTTGGCCGCCGCACTTGTGCTTATCCCCCAGAGTGAGAACACCGGCCGCATGTCGCGCCCGATGATGCGCGAACTGGTGATCAGCATGAAGTCATTGCCATCCATGCTGCTGGGATATGTCGTGTAGCTACCAAAGCCCAGACCTGATGCCGAGGCTAGCCATTTGCCCGAAGCGGCAGCGAAGTTGCGGTTGAGCAGGTTCATCAAGGTAAAGAGCTCCCAGCCGTCGTTAAAATTGATGTTGTAAAACCGCGCATATTCGACGAGCTGGCGGTAGAAACTGACGCGCAGGCCATTGTTGGCGGCGTAGCTGGTATCGGCCCAGATAGCTTGTTTAGCGGAGGCGAGCGGATCGGCAGCGACGGAAGCGGCTTTCAATATATCGAAGACGGCTTTCGCACTGCTGTCATCGCGCACCAGCGGGGTGGCTGGCAGGGTACGGTTGTATTGAATCAGCTTGTGGGTCGGGTAAATGTTGTTCGATACTTCGCCCGACTGGCCTCCATAGATCTTTAACCGTGCGGGCTGGATGCCGTGGCCGATCTCGTGCGTCTCGCCCCAGCCGAGCGGCTCAAGCGGCCAATTTTGGTCATAAGGATTGCCGGAGCAACCGGCGCCGCAGAGGGCGTAGTTGTCAGAGATCAGATGCTGCATGATGTCATGGCGATGCTGTGGGCCGGTGCAGTCCCAGCCTGCAGAATTACAGAAGGCCGCCACCGTGCCGGGCAGTGAGAAGGCACCGGTTGCAGAAGAAAAACCTGCCAAGCCATAGGTGTCTTTGACCATGTAAGTTGACAGGTCCGAGAACAGCTTGCTGACGTCACTGCCGTAATCGGCAAGCGTCTCTTTGAAATAATCCCGTTTCGAATGAATGGTGAGAAATTCACTGCTTACGCCGACCCAGTTGGTGGACGTGCTGGCAAGCTCAGCCTTAAATGCGGCGATTTCGGTAGGATTCATGCCATCGCGCAATATTGGATGCGTGATCACGCCGTCGATCTGCACTTTGACCGGCGTTGCACTAGCATCTGGGCCAATAAATAGGAACAACGGTCCGCCAAACGGGCTGGTCAGCGTGACATGTTGCCCGGCAACCAGCGGCATGCGCGGACTAGCCAGCATCGTTGGGCGATTGTAGCCGTCGTCGCCGTTGGCGCTGTTGTAGAGACGGGTCGTATCGCGCAGCATATTGATTCCCACCGTGATTGCACTGTTGCTGGCATCGCTGCGGGTGAGCGTCACAGTTCGCCCGGGCATCACGTACAGGCCAGTCATGAGGTCGCGCTGGTCTGTTTTGGGCGGGGTGGTGTTGATCATGCGAGAGAGTGTGGCCGTGTTGGCCGCAAATCCACCTGAAAAGTTACCAAGACTTGGGGCAATAGCGGAATAGGGCCGGTTGATGTAGGCGGCCATATCGGAAAAATAGGCACGGAAAAAATCAATGCCAGCAGTCTCCTTTTTCATGGGATAGCGCACCGCTTCACGATATTTGTCGCCCATCAATACCAGCAGCTTTTCCAGCGTATAGCCCGATTGTGCAAACAGCGCCAAGCCTTGGGTGTCGAGCGCGCGTAGCCGCATGCGCATTGCTTTGGCCGGCTCCACGATCTCATTGACCTGCGGCAGGCCTGCAAAATCGGGACCATATTCACACAACACGCGCCCTGAAGTGCCGTTGCACTGTGACCAGTCGGCGATAAAGCTGGTTTGGTCCAGGCGCTGCAACAGAGTCTGCAACTGCAGTGCAGCGGGCAGCGTGGCGGGCAAGTTGGCCGGCGCCAGTCCCTTTGCGCCTTCATGCGCCCAGTAGTTGGTGTTGACCTCTAGTCCCAGGTACTTCTGCATGCGCTCGCCAAGGTCGTTCGCGTCCGGGTGATGCTGAAAGTAGAGTACCGGGATGCCACGCGACTGCGCACGCGCCACAGCTGTCAAGATCGTGCTGCCATCGTAAGCGGGCGGGTAGTCGTCGGGCGTTTCGTATTTGGCACCTTCTGGGCCTTGCTGGCGGCCGATCACCAGCAGGTCAGCGCCCTGCAGGCAGGCGTCGAGTTTGTTACCGTCGCAGGAGTCGTCGGTCGCATTGCTGCCGGCCACGCCATTGATCATCACCCCAGGAAACTGCGTCGTGAGCCATGTGCGCACTTTGGGTTCATGCGGAAACCAGAAGGTGATATTGCCCGGCAGGTGGGCGGTGACCACCTTGAAATTATTGGCCTTGCTGCGAGGAGTCAGCCAGGCGATGGTGTTTTTGATGAAAGCGTCCATGGCGCCATTGCCGCGTACTGCCATCGGGTTGCCACCGAAGGCAGCGTAGCGCGCCTGTGTCCCGGCCGCTTGCCCCACCACGCCCAGCGCGCTGCCCGAACCGGCCATGCTATTGGAATAGCGCCAATTGCCAGGCAGTATCGCGTAGCTACCGAAGCCGCCAGGCTTGGTGAAGAAGGATGAATTCGTTGTCGGGTCCCAGTCGATCGGCCCGAGGGTGGCCGCGCCGGTGCTGCCATCGGCATTCAAGCCGTAAAGCGTGCGTCGGGCCTCGGCGTAGCCCTGGATTTGGGCGTCGATATGCGCCTGCGCCGCAGCCCGCAAGGTTGGCAAAGTGACCCCGGTGGCGTTGCCACTACCGAGGGCAGCGCTCAGTGTTGAGTCACCAGCGTCGGCCAATAACAACGATGAAATCGCCGGCCAGGCTTTTTGACCGTCCGCGCGTGCAGCGGTGGCAGGCGTTTGCACGGCGTAAATACAAACGGCGGCAATACATATTGCAAAAAAACGCATGGCGGGTTCCAGTCATAAAATCAGCCTCCGATATTGCCCGGCGGCGCTTGTGGTCTTGCATGTGCATTAGCACCCTTTTTGGTGGCGATAACACCAATGCGTGTCAACGCGTGTATTAGGCAGCGCTGGATGGTACTGGCAATAAACGCAACATTGTGACCGTTACCAGAAGGGTTTTCAACTGCGTCTCCCACTTGTCGCGCAGGGAGGTCTGCGCGACAGGCACGGTTTGCGCACTCGACCAAGCGGATTCCAGTAGTATTTTTCAATTTTATGGGGGGTATATGCAAAAACATATGCTATCCCGCACGTTTTTATTACATTTTTTAAAATACAGGCAGGAGTATTTTTTGTAAATGTAGGCAGAAATATGGCATTTTTATGCCTTCTAACGGTCGCCGAGCCCAGATCTATGCGCTTTGCACCCGATGAAAGCCGATTCAAACCGGCTCAGTAAATGTCATCCTGCGCTTCTATCGATTGCACCTTACGCGCTGCAATTTATTCTTATAAAATTTGCGCAGCCTTGTTATGCGGCAATAGTCCGGTAGCGAGCATAGGCTCCAGTAGCAAGCCCGCGCATCTCGACACATCAATCAAAAAGGCGTTGACATCATGAGCATGAACTTGTTTTTCCAGGCGTTCCCGGTTGACGACATTAAGTCGATGATGAATACCCACTCGCTGATCGACAAATGGGTTTACGGGGGCGAGCGGGCTGTCATCGACATTGATATCGAAGACGCTTGGGATGTTTTAAACAATATCCTTGGCGGCACGGGATTCGAGAGTGATGAGTTTGTTGATGACGTGCTGTCCAATGGATGCGAAGTCCTTTTCAGCGAAACAGTCAAACGTCACGCTGCCGCCCTTTCAGAATGGACGCACGAACGACTATTGGATGCGCTCCGGCAGCTTGATCCAGACGATGGAAGCTATCACTTCGAACATTTTCGGGATCAAAACGAAGATTTGCTCGAAGAGTTTGACAAGCTGTGTGCCTTCTACCAACAGGCGGCGCAAGCTGGCTTGGGTGTGATTGAGTATGCGGCCTGACAAGCAGCGTTAGGCGCACTACTAGACATGCCAAACCTGCGCCGCTTTTTGGTGCATCGCGGTTTCACTCTTCTTCCCTTTCGTTCTGCATAAGGTTCATCCCATGACACCCATCGCTCGGCGTGCCACGTTTGCCACACTTGTCGTGGTGTCAGTCGCCGCTGCCGCTACTGTTTGGTGGATGAAGTCGGAATACACGCCGGTGGAGCCAATACGCGTTGCACAAGAATTCTTGCAAAAGCTGAAAGAAGAACAGTTTGCACAAGCTTTCGAACTGACCGTCAAGCACGGGTATGTAGGGCGTACACCCGCTGAACTTCAGGAAATCTCACAAGGGCAGCTATGCAAGGTAGAGCGCATGGTTTCCACATTTCCGTTCCAATCCAACGGCAATCGCCTTCGCCGGCTAGTGTCGGGGCGGGAGATTGAGATGCCGCAAGTCTCAGTTGAATTCGCCGGTGACTGCCTGCTGGGAGTTACAGTCCACCGAACAAAAAGCAAAGAGTGGCGTGTTTTTGGGTTCGCCAATCACGCCGGTTAGCAATTGTCATTCGTCGTGCATCGCGGCGGCTAACGATGGGATCGATAGGACGCGATTCGCGAACGATTGCGCCGCATGTGTAGAAATATCATGCGGCGCAATAAACGAAGCCGATTGCGCCACACCAGCGTTCCTCATTTCCAAAAAAATTCATGCAGAAAAATTCTTGCTCTCGTAGCGGGCCGCTTCACGCAGCGCTTCAGGGCTGATTCCCATGGCGCGCAATGCACGCGCCGCAACGCCTTGTTGCATGGCAGCGATCACTTCAAGCACGTCGGCACTGAGCAAGGGTTTGTCCTTGTCGCCGCCCTTACGTGCCGCCAGTTCTTGCATGATGGCTTGGCCAGACGGTTTAGATTCGAATAGGGCGTGCGTGCTGGTAACCGGTTCGCGCACGTTTTGATCCAGACTTGCCGGATCAACGCCAATGCCGGCCAGCGCAGTTTTATATTGTTCCGTAATCGCCGCGCCCAGGCCATCCGGGTTAGCGTCGAGCCGCTCGAATGCGCGGCGGGCGGTGCCGTCGGGTAAATCGATGGCCGAGAGTAAAAAATGCTCGGCGCCGGGGCTGTCTTCCCCGCGCAAATGGGCTTGCTTTTCCGCGCCCAGACACAGGGCTTTGATGGTGCTCATATCGCGTATACGTTGTTTGAGTCGTGCCAACATCATGATCTCCTCATTGAAATGATGAATTTATTTGCCTTGATGGATAAAGCCGGCGTGACGCTTATGCGCCGCTTGCTTGGAAATGCCGAGTGCTTCGGCGATCTGCGCCCAAGTCCAGCCCTGTTCCAATGCCTTGATGACAGAGGCGCGCTCCAGGGTATCGGCCATATGGCGCAAAGCGGCCACCGCAGCGAACGCTTCGTCGGGGTGTTCTAGTATCGGGAGTGGGGGTGTGGACTGCATGCCGTCAATATTAATTGACGGAATTGAGTTTGTCAACTTTGGTTGACGGAGAGTTAGGGCGGGCTAACGATTTTTACCCAACAGGCATATGTGGAAATGTTGGGCTGATAGAGCGTTAGATCAACCTGGGTGCTATGCGCTGTAAGGTGCAATCGGTATTGCTTGATAGCGAGGCGTATTGCATGCAGTGTTTTCCACATTTCATGCGGGTCCATCGATGAAGCCTATGGCGACCTACCGCTTGCACCTTACCAAGTTGAAAGTGAAAAAAATACTGGGACGTGTATTTTTAAAGCCGCAATGAAGCCGTGCGGGAGATGGCATGTTTTGCCTTATACCCCCTGTTTTTCGGAATAAGATGGGTGCCACGCCTTGCATGACAGTGCCGGGTCGTTTCTCTCAAAGCGGTTTTGAAATGCAAGAATGTTAGAACTGACCCCTTCTTCGCTTCTTCCAGGGGGCTGGTGGCCAGAAACAGGTGCGGAAGGCGGAATATATACTGGGATGTGTATTTTTAACGGGGCAATGACTTTTTGTCATACTAGACCCCCTAAAATGTTGATGAAATAGCGTATTGCGTGGCATGAAATAATTCGGCCATTGGACGCGATACGCTAAGTTTTTCATTATTTACTGATTACGAAATAAAAAGCCTTACAGCTTGCCTCGTTTCGCTGCAAGACCAATGGTGGTCCATCCATCACTTAACATTACAGATATCCCAGCTATTACATCAGTGGAGATCGCTCCTGAAAGATAAATCGTTGGTACGTCGATATCCGGCGATATACCTTCAACCTCCAAGCATTCATCTTCAATTTCACCTATAAGTCGTAGATATTCAGGGGAATCAGATGAAAAAAATAAGTGCGCATTAAATGCATTTCCATCAATTTGTATGTTCGCGATTCCTTCTGTAAGTATCCACGCGCCAGAATTATTAGCGGCCAAAAACCATTTCGAATTAATTGAATTTATAGTCATAATTGAATTTTTGAAGATTAATGAAGGTCCGAACAGCCCCAAGCGGCTTCACAGACAGCATCAGTCACAGTTGCGCCTAAATCATCTCCAGCAGCTAAACCACCTATTATGATCATGCCAGATCCGATTGGCCCACAACCTTTACAAACCTTTGCTGCTCGTTTTAACCAGTTATCTCCTTTTATGTTAGCTCTTCCTTTTTTTGGTAGCTTCTCCCGCCTACGCAACTCATTTATAGACATTCCTTTTAGTGCATTTTCAACTTCCGTTGGAATGCCTTTTGGCGCACCTTTATGTCCATGCTTATTAAACCAACCATCCGCGCCAAATAAGCCGATTTCGGTACCATTTGGCCCACAAACATGAATTTCAAATATGTCGGTTTGCGGCACCTGATCTATTCTTGCGCCATGACCACCGGGGAGATTTATAGGGAATTTTTTGAGATCCCTTGCCAAACCGAATTCATCAGAATAATTAAGTGAATTTCCTTCGACATAAGAAAATGTATTACCGCCCCCAGCAAGTCCAATCGGATCACTTTGCACGTACCGTCCTGTAGTCGGGTCGTAATCCCTGAAATAGTTGTAATGCAGTCCCGTTTCCTTATCAAACAACTGTCCCGGAAAGCGTGGGTTATAGGTAAAGGTGCCGAGATTGCTTGGATTGTCATTGGCTGCGGTACTGCCAAAGGGATCGGCATTGTCCCAGCGCCATACGATCTGGTTGTCGGTGCTTCTGGTGATGACCCGTGGTGTATCAATTTGATCCGCGTAAATGTAATAGACCTGCGTGGTCGTTATTTGATTGGGTGCAGTACCGGTTACGGTTTGCTTGAGGGTCGCTACCGGTAAATCGCCCAGATACACCGTTTCCTGCAATGCTTTGCCATTGGTATCGTATTCACCCAGCAAGTGACCTGTTTCATCATAGATATACCGGTTTCTGCCAGTCGCTACCAGACTACTGGGA
This sequence comes from Pseudomonadota bacterium, assembly GCA_040384645.1. Taxonomy (GTDB): domain Bacteria; phylum Pseudomonadota; class Gammaproteobacteria; order Burkholderiales; family Burkholderiaceae_D; genus JAZKIX01. Next base: position 42,395 of record JAZKIX010000143.1, read on the forward strand.
CCGCTCTTTTGCACTCGCTGACCCAGACCGTTGTACTGATAACTGACCACACTGGTGCCGATGGTGGCGCTCTTCATCCTGCCGCGGTCACTATAGATAAAGCTCTTGCTGCCATCACTGGTCAAATTACCGTCAGCATCATAGACATTGGTTTTCGCTGGTGCCGGACCGGTGGTGCTGGCCAGACGATTGCTCACGGCATCGATCACGTCGCTGTATGGTGCGGTGCCCAGCGTCGTTTGGGTGCGGTTGCCAGTGGCGTCATAGGTAAAATTCTGGCTGGTGTTAGGACCCACCGGACCGCTGTTACTGACAAAGCCGGTCAGACGGTCGAGGTTGTCATAGCCATAGGTTTGATTGAAGGTGCTGGCGTTGGCCTGCCCTGCATGGCTGGTGCTGTTGATCCGGCTGGCGGCGTCATACATGACACTACGTACCACACCGTTCTTGCTGCTGTTGCCCAGACCAAAGCTGGTTAATCTTCCATCGGTATCGAAGGTGCGCGTCATCAGGTTCGGTACCGCCACCGTGCTATTGCCCCACGTCCAACCGGTCGGCGCGCCAAAAGTAGCGTAGCCAATACCGGTCAGTAATGGAACAGTCACAGCAAAGTTCGGGTTGGGAGCGGTCGGAGGTGCGCCGCTGGTTGGGTTCAGGCTCAGATTGGCAATCTGGCCTGTGGCGTCGTAATCAACATTGACCTGATTACCGCTGGGGTAGGTCAGAGCAATGAGCTTGCCATTGCTAAAGCCACTATTGCCATAGGTGTAGTTCACAGCAAACGTTTGCAGAGCAGTGCCGGTGCCGACTGTCTGGGCTTTGTCGAGAGTTCGTCCTTTAGCATCATAGGAGTAAATCGTGTTCCCCGATTCATCCGTGATCTTGGTCAGACGACCCTTGGCATAGGCCGCCCCTGTCGTTCCGCCATCGTATTCAAAGGCTGTCGCTGTACCAGTGGCATAGGCGATCCTGGTGACGCGGTTTAAGGCATCGTAGGTGTAGGTGGTGGTCTTGCCGCGTGCGTCTTTGCTCGTTTTCAGGTTCCCTGCGGCGTCAAAGGTATTGGCCGTGGTGCCGGTGTCCGGTGAGACCAGGGCTGTCTGGTTGCCCAGGCCATCGACGGTGTAGGTGGTGGGCAGGTTACGCGGATCGGTGACGGTTTTAATCTGGTCCTGGCCATCGTAGGCGTAACCAATCACGGGACGGGCTGCGCCAACTGCCGGTGCTGGCTGGGTCTGTTGCTTCAAGCGGTTCAGACTGTCGTAGGTCTGGTTGGTGATCCGTCCAAGGGGATCGGTGATTTGTGTCAGGTTGCCATTGGCATCGTACTGGTACGACGTTGTCGTGTTTTGCACCGTTTGCGCTGCCGCTACGGTACCGCTGAAGCTGCCCAGAATTGGGGTATAGATCAGGGTGAACAGCACGGCACTGGTTATGGCGCGCATGGTCAGGGAATGGCGTGGCGGGGCGGCATGCATGGACGACAGGGGGGAAGACATTTCGGAAGACACAATCGGATCTGCGTTCAAGGGAAACTCGCTGGTGATGGATGTGGTTGTGGATGAATCTGGGGAGTCTTGGGTAACAGAGGGGAAACGGCTCATTGCGCACCACCAGTCACTTGCTGCAGACGGTTCAGGGCATCAAACACGCGGCTGGTCTGACGGGCTAAGTTGCCAGCGGTATCTTTGACTTCTTCTTTGGTGCGGTTACCCATGGCGTCCAGCGTGTAGTGGATCTTGTTGCCCAGACTGTCGGCCACATCGGTCAACCGGTGCGCGTCGTCATAGGTGTAATTGATCACTGCGTTATCGGGCAAGGTGACCTTTTTCAATTGGCCGACATTGTCGTACTGGTAGCCGGTGGCTTCGGCAATGCCGGATCCGGTCACCATTCTTGAAAGCAGCCAGCCGCGCGGGGCATAGGTCAGATCGGTGGTCAAACCGTTGGCGTCCACAATCTTGCCGACCCGGCCATTGGCATCGTAATTCGATAGCGTGGTGACTTGATTGGCTGCATTGGTTATGGTGAGCAAATTGCCGTTGACCGGATCGTAGGTGTAGGTGGTCACATCAGTGACATCGGTACGCGGGCCATTCACCGTCAACACTTGTCCGACCGCGTTATAGGTATAGGTGGTGGTGCGGGCTGTGCCGGTCAGCGTTGCCGTGAAGGCCAAAGCACCTGTGGTATCAGTCGTCGCCTGAACAGTCCTGGTGAGGACATTGCCTTTGGCGTCATACGTCATGGTCGTGAGCCGCAAAGGTTCAGCTATCTTCAGCGGCAATCGATAAGTGGCGTGCCAGGTGGTCGATGTTGTCTTCGCTTCCGGTTTGCCAAACGCTTCCGTGCGGCTGGTTTCCAGATTGCGAGTTAAGTCATAGGTGTATTTGGTGACGACATTATTGAAATCGGTACGGGTGGCGATATTGCCGTTAACGTCGTAGGTGATGGCATTTGATGAGGCACCGCAGCCAGCACCACCCGGCTGTGTTTGTCCCACCATCTTATCGACGCCAAGGACAGAAGCGAAGGTCGTGGTGCGAACCGTACCCAATGGATCGGTGAGCGTGGTACTGGTTCGGTCAAGACTCAGCGCCAATTGATAGTGATTGATGTTGCCGACATGTTCTTCAGAAACAGCCCTGCCCCGACCATCGTAGTGATAGTTCATGTACTGCTTGCCGTTTTCATCAACAATGGCAGTTAAGGCATGCGGAAAGGAGACGTTTTCATACAGGTAGGTTTTCACCTTACTGTCAGGAAAGATCACACTGGTAAGGTTACTTCGACCGTCGTAGGTGTAGCTGTAAGCTTGATTGGCCGGATCGATCATGGTGCTGAGACGATTGGCGGCGTCATAGGTCAGAGTGAGCTGGCGATTAAAGGAATCGGTGATGGTGCTGATCCTGCCAATGGTGTCATAGGCATAGATATGCTTGAGGCCGACACGGTTAGTCACTGTCAACAACTTACCCAACCTATCGTAGCTTTCCACTTCCGCATTGGCACTGGTGTATTCCCATCCATTCGTCGCACCCGTGCCATCGACTAACTTCACCAATTTCGCGGAAATATCGGCATCCGGTGTCCATACGCCATTTTTCAAATTAAATAAGTAACCCTTGCCATCGGGACGAGCAATCGTAATGGTTAAACCGTCAGGCAGCACCGTCACACCGCGATGGCCTATGTGCTGCCATCCCACACCGGGCGCAGTAATGGCATTAGTTAAGGTGTAGAGGATATCGGTGACGGGGCAAATATACTTTTTATAGCTGACATCATTCGGACGCGATACACATAACAACTCGTAATTTCGATTGCGTGAATCAATTCCCATCGATGGCGCAGGAATAAGTCCCCCAGGCAAACGGGGAACGATTGGACTGGCATCGGTACTGTTGTACTGCAGGGTCAATTCCAGAGGAAAAGCACCGCTTCCACGATAGATCGTTTCAGAAAGAAATTTATTGCCGGAAGCGATGTGGATCGGGTGTGGTGTGCTTTGGCAAATATCGGGTTTGGGGGGTGTTAATTGACAAGAAATGCCTACAGCGACATAGGGCGACTTACAAACATAGTCATAGATGGCCGTCACAGATCCGTTTGAGTATGGATTCCCCGTAGGCCCACTCGGCCAATACATTTGTGTCTTGCAACTAAAATTATCTTGGTACGGCGCAGCATTTTGTATTACTTCAAGAAACTCGAACCAGCCAGACCCATCTGTCGGTCTCGGTGAAGGAGGAGAATAAGCTGGCCAAGCAAGGCATGCTTCTTCTGGCGTCTGATAAATTACCCCCTGCTTTCCCAGATTACCACCATAGCCGATCAACCTTTGATTGGGAGGGATCGAGGCAGGTGCGGCATAAGCTATTTGCGGCGTCACTACTTCGAATAAAATAAAAACCGACATCGACAAAACAGCGCTGCGATTGAGTTGCTTCAATGAATCATTTGCATAGAACATGCGAAATTCTTTCTGACAAAATTGGCTCGAATCAACGAGTAAAAATTTCTCTACTCATTAAAATTTAAAGTGCTGTGATACTCATTGCGCACCGCCGGTCACTTGCTGCAAGCGATTGAGTGCATCGAACACCCGACTGGTCTGCCTTGCCAAGACCCCGTTCACATCCTTGACTTCTTCCTTGGTGCGGTTACCTATGGCATCCAGCGTGTAGTGGATCTTGTTGCCCAGCCCATCGGCTACATCGGTCAATCGGTGGGCATCGTCATAGGTGTAGTTGATCACTGCGTTATCGGGCAAAGTGACCTTCTTCAACTGGCCGACATCGTCGTATTGATAGAGCGTGGTTTCAGCAATGCCAGTGCCGGTGACTGTTCTGGACAGCAGCCAGCCTCTTGGCGAGTACAGCAAATCGGTTGTTAAATTGTTGGCATCGACAATCCGCCCTGCTCGACCGTTAGCATCATAATTCGATAGGGTGGTGACCTGGTTGGCTGCATTGGTAATGGTGAGCAAGTTGCCATTGACCGGATCGTAGGTGTAGGTCGTCAGATCGGTGACGTCAGTACGCGGACCATTCACCGTCAGCACTTGGCCGACGCTGTTGTAGGTATAGGTGGTTGTTCGTGCTGTGTCCGTCAGTGTTGCCGTAAAGGCTAAAGCACCTGATGTGTCAGTCGTTGCCTGTACTTTCTTGGTAAGTAGATTTCCCTTGGCGTCATACGTCATTGTGGTCAATCGCAATGGCTCGGCGATTTTCAATGGCAGGCGGTAGCTGGTATGCCAGGTAGTGGAAGTGGTCTTCGCTTCCGGCTTGCCGAAGGCTTCGTTACGACTGGTTTCCAGATTGCGGCTCAGGTCGTAGGTGTACTTGGTGACGACATTATTAAAGTCGGTGCGGGTGGCAATATTCCCATTGGCATCGTAGGTAATGCCGTTCGAAGCTGCACCACAGCCTGCCCCACCTGGCTGGCTTTGGCCGGTAAATTTGACGACACCCAAGATAGTGGTGAAGTTGTAGGTACGGCTGGTCCCCAGTGGATCGATAGCCGTGGCTTGGTAGTTCGGTGACGGATAGGTGATGGTGGTTTTTTCTACCCCACCGGCATGTTCGCCAGAAATTGCCAAGCCTTGTGCGTTGTAGTTCCAAGTCGCAAAACGCACTCCGTTTTCATCGGTGATGCCGGTCAATGCAAAAGGTAGATCGGTGTTGCCGGTCTTGTCTTGTTCGTTGTACCAGTAGAGGCGTTTCTTATTGCCGGGGTAGGTTACTGAAGTGAGGTTGCTGACCATCGGCTTACCAGGCAGCACAATGCTGGTCGCTTCGTCATAGGCATAGGTGTATAGCCCTTGCGCTGGGTCAGTCATGGTTTTTAAGCGACCGGCAGTGTCATAGGTGAAATTGAGCTGGTGATTGAACTGGTCGGTGACACGCAAGAGCAATCCTGCTTTGGGTGCAATCGACAGTGGTGTAGACGCATCGGTGTAGGTCATGGTTTGCACTTGACCGTTGCGTGCGGTGCTGGTTAATAAGCGACCAGACAGATCGTATTTTTCAGTGGCGTCATTGCTGGCGTTGGTGACACTCCAGCCAGTGGTGACGTTATTGGCATCGACGAGTTTTGTAGCCCGGTCGTTGATGTCGGCGGGTGGATTGAGGTTGGTGGCGGTGCCGAAGTTGAAGCGGCGGTTGTTGCCACGTATGACGGTGAAATCGTTGGGCTTGGTATTGCCGGAAGCGTCGCGGTCTCCAGTAAATTCAAAGCAATATGGCAGTTTTGTTGTAGCGCCAATGCCGGGATAACATGCAAAGTCAGGCACTGAATTAAGCGCTGGGATTCCTACTGGAAGTGGTGGTGCATTGAAATCAATTCCGCCAACTTGAAAATTGTTAGCCCAACCATTTCGATCACTGCGATAGACGCGGGTAAATTGCAAGCCACTGCTATTGGCATAGTCAGTTTCAGTCTGGTGTTTAACGCCAGTGGCAGGAAAAATTGGATTGCCCAATGCGGGGCACATACCGGGTTCTGGTTTCGTATCCGTACAGTACATTTGCGCTGCATTAGGAGCGGAGAAATGGTATAGGGGTCCCGACATGCCAAGAGGGCATTCAAGATCGGTCATAACGACTGATCCAGTATTCCAAATAGCATTAGGGTCGCCATTCACCCGAATGTTTGAGTAGTGCCACCAATAATTTTTGGGAAGTGTGTTGTAAAGCACTTCCGCAGATGGAATAAATAAGTCGAAAAAAATAGGTGGGTTGGGAACACCAGAAAAACTCACTGCTGTAGCCGCCTTATGTGCAGCATAAGCATCCTCTGGGGTTCTGAATCGGGCGGCATTTAACGCAGCACATGCGCTTGATTCCAAATGAATTCCACCTGGATATGAACCACAATTTGTAACCTGATAGCGGAAATGGGGCTTGACAGTCAACGCATGGGCTGCCAATCCAAATGCACCACCATACAAAAAAACACTCAAAACAAATAATTTAAAGCCATTGGCAAGCCGCATGCAAAACTCCGTTAGAAATATTTGCACGGGATGATCCATTGCAATTAACTGTAAGTCAACAAACATTATCAATATTGCTAATTATTTCTTGCTGCAGCGCTGGTAGGAGATCCGATTGCTTAGCTAAAAAATGGCCGAGACTTGGTCAACGATTGAGGTTATCAAGTCAGCCTCTACGAGATCTTCCTACAATAAATTCCCGGCTAAGTTCTTGGTCAAGCTGTACCGATAGCCCATTTCATGAGTCTAATTAGCCGTCGAAACAGGGACGCTCCGCATGTGTAAAGGAGCAAATGAAGAGGCCAGTAAAAATGTCCCGATCTGGTTGATAGGTCCCGATGATCGGGAGCGCTTAGTTGCCACGATCTGATGATGTGGCCTGGACATGTTGCCCTCTTGGATTTTTTTCGGCACATCATCAGCAGATTGACTGCGGCCAATGTTAGATGGATCCTGGATATTTGCTTGGCTAGAGTTGTTTGAAATGGCCCACAGTTTATTCCAGCTTCACCACCTCCGCCTGCCAGATCTCCCGTGCATATTCTTCAATCGTCCGATCCGACGAAAACATGCCCATGCCTGCCACATTCAAAATCGCCTTGCGGCTCCATTCCTCTTGATCGCGATACAGAGCATCGACCTTATCCTGGGTCGCGACGTAATCGGCATAGTCGGCCAGTAGCAGATAATGGTCGCCCCAGTTGACCAGCACGTCGTGGATTTCGCGGAAGCGGGCCGGGTCTTTGGGCGAGAACGCGCCATCGCGCAATTGGTCGAGGACCACTTTGAGTTCAGGGTTTTGCTCGTAGATCAGGCGTGGCTGGTAGCCGCCGGCGCGGATCTGTTCGACTTGCTCGGTGGTGTTGCCGAAGATGAAAAAATTATCGGGGCCGACTTGTTCCCGCATCTCGACATTGGCGCCGTCGAGGGTGCCGATGGTCATGGCGCCGTTGAGGGCGAATTTCATATTGCCGGTGCCTGAGGCTTCGGTGCCGGCGGTGGAAATTTGCTCTGATAAATCGGCGGCGGGGATGATGATTTCGGCCAGGCTGACGCTGTAGTTGGGGATGAAAACGACCTTCAATTTGTCCCCGACGCGGGCATCGTTATTGATGGTGCTAGCAACATCGTTGATCAGCTTGATGATGGTCTTGGCCATGTGATAGGCCGAGGCTGCCTTGCCGGCGAAGATCACGGTGCGCGGCACCCAAGCGGCATCGGGGTTGGCGACGATGCGGTTGTAGCGGGTGATGACGTGCAGCACGTTGAGCAATTGGCGCTTGTATTCGTGGATACGTTTGATGTGGACGTCGAATAGTGAATCGGGGTTGATCTGCACGCCTAGATGCGCGTTGATCCAGTCGCTCAGGCGCTGCTTATTGTGCCGTTTGACAGCGCGAAAATCGCTGCGGAATGCGGCATCGCCGGCGTATTGGCGCAGGCCATCCAATTGGTCCAGATGCCGCCGCCAGCCGCTGCCGATCTTGCCATCGATCAGCGCGGACAAGGTTGGATTGGCTTGCGATAGCCAGCGCCGGGGTGTGATGCCATTGGTTTTATTGTTGAAGCGCTGCGGGAAGACGGTGGCGAAATCCCTGAAAATAGAATGCACCATCAGCTCGGAATGCAGCTTGGAGACGCCATTGATTTTATGGCTGGCGACCACCGCCAGATAAGCCATGCGCACCCGCCGTTCGCCATTTTCATCGACCAGCGAGAGCCGTTGCATCAGGCCGATATCAGCGCCGAACTGGGCGGTGACACTGTGCAGGAATTCGCTATTGATATCGAGGATGATTTTGAGGTGGCGCGGCAAGACGCGGCCCAGCATGTCGATCGGCCAGGTTTCCAGTGCTTCTTGCATCAGGGTGTGATTGGTGTAGGAAAAAACCTGCTGTACCAAGCCCCAGGCCTTAGCCCATTTCAAGCCATGCGTATCCAACAAGATGCGCAGCAGTTCGGGAATCGCCAGCACCGGATGAGTGTCGTTGAGGTGGATCGCGACCTTGCTTGGCAACTGGTCGAAATCGTTGTGCGCCGACAGAAAACGCCGCATTAAATCCTGCAAGCTGGCCGAGACGAAAAAGTATTCCTGACGCAGTCGCAGCTCGCGCCCCGACGGGGTGGAGTCGTCGGGATACAGCACGCGCGAGACGTTTTCGGAATGATTTTTTTGTTCCACCGCGCCCATGTAATTGCCTTGGTTAAAGGCGGACAGGTTGATCTCGGTGCTGGCCTTGGCCGACCACAGGCGCAGGGTGTTGGTGGCTTTGGTGGCATAGCCGGGGATGATGGTGTCGTAGGCCATCGCATGCACGTCGTCGGTATCGATCCATTGGATCACCTCGCCATGTTGTTCGATGCGGCCGCCAAAGCGCACCAGGTATTGCACTTCGGGCCGGGCGAATTCCCACGAGTTACCGCCGGTCAGCCAATAGTCCGGCGTCTCGACTTGGTTGCCATCGACGATTTGCTGCTTGAACATGCCGTACTCATAGCGGATGCCGTAGCCGAATCCAGCCACGCCCAGAGTCGCCATCGAATCGAGGAAGCATGCTGCCAACCGCCCCAATCCGCCATTGCCAAGCGCGGCGTCCGGTTCCAGCTCGGCAATCGCTTCCAGATCGACATCGAGTTCTTGTAGCGCTTGCTTGACTACGTCATACACGCCGAGCGCCAGCAGCGCATTGATAAAAGTGCGGCCGATCAAAAATTCCATCGAGAGGTAATACACCCGCTTGGCGTCTTGTCCGTATTGGGCGCGGGTGGTGCTCATCCAGCGCTCGACCAGACGGTCGCGCACGGCGTAGGTGGTGGCGTTGAGCCAGTCGAGCGGGCGCGCGGTGACCACGTCCTTGCCGATTGAATACACCAGCTTGTTGGCTATCGCACGCTTAAGAGTGGCGGCATCGTTGTCGAGATGGTCGTACTGGAAATCGGTGAGTTTCATAGAAGTCCTTGGGCGACGAAAAAACGTTTGAAAAGCGGGGGATTCTTGCTGGCAGCTTGTTTGCTGTTATCGGTTCGCTACCAAAGTATGTGTTCCATTCAATCGTAAAAGCGCATGAAATGTCCAGCAATAATGATGCCAGCTGGGATATTGTTCAGATGTTCTTGCCCTGTTTTGCAATACAGTTTGCGTTTTGCAGGGGCAGATTTATCCAAGCCAACAATATCGGGAGTGTTCCTTATGCACCAATCCATACGCCGGTTGCTGCGGCGTTCCCTAAATACATGCGCTGTTTTATCGGTATTTGCATTGACTGCAGCTGGTGTCGCCACCCATGCCTGGGCAGAAGACAAAGTGGCCGGCACCGCATCGATGGCGCAAGCTGAAGCGCCCATCGCAGCCTTGCCCAGTGGCAGCCAATGGATCAACCATGTGCAACAGGATTTGCTGCCGTTCTGGGACATGCCCGACGCCTGGGGCACGCCACGCGGCAATTTCCCGACGTTCCGCTGCAATAATGGAAAACGTTATGACGCCAAGAGTAATCCCTGTCTTGAAATTGGCGCTGCCCCCGGCTGGATCAAGGACGGTTTACAGCGCGACTACGTGCGCATGAAAGCGCGCCAGACCTATGCCTATGGCGTGGCGTACCACCTGACAGGCGAGCCGAAAATGCTGGCGCTGGCACGCGACGGCGTTAATTACCTGCGCAGCAATGGACTCGACAAAACCAGCGGCAGTGCGGTGACTTACTGGGAAAACGGCAAGCCGATGCCAGCAGTATTGGCACGCAATACGCAAGACCTGGCTTATGCCCAGCTCGGGTTGGCAATGTATTACAACCTGACGCGGGACGAGGCGGTGTTGGCCGACATCCTTCGTTTGAAAAACCATATTTTCGAAAACTATTACAACGCCGATTGGGGCATGTTGATGTGGGTGAAAAAAGACGATGGCGATGGCGAAGCTGGCCGGCAAGAACTGGTGGCCCAGCTCGACCAGATTAACGCCTACATGCTATTGCTGACGCCGATCCTGCCAGCCGACGAGCAAGAAAAATGGCGGCAAGATTTGCGCAAGCTGGCCAATATC
>JAZKIX010000143.1:52942-55124 GCA_040384645.1 Pseudomonadota bacterium
AAATCGATATCGCCAAGGCCATGCTCGACATGTGCCACGCACTCGATTGCCGCTTGCTGCTGGTGTGCTCGTCCACTTCAACACATGCCACGTCTGACCTCGACGCCATCGCCAAAGATTTGCGCAAGCTGGCCAATATCATGATCGACCAATTCCATGCGCCGGAGGAACATTTGATGTGGGGTTCGCTGCACAACAAGGCTGACCGCGTACTAGGTTCGCGCCATACCGATTTTGGCCACAGCATCAAGGCATATTGGATGATCCACCAAATCGGCAAGTTGACCGCCGATCAAAAGCTGATCGATTTTTCTACAAAAGAAGCGGCCTGGGTCTTGGATAAAGCTTATCTTCCCGCCATCGGCTCATGGGCTTCACGCTTGCAGCGCGATGGTTCGCTGGATGAGGGCAAGGAATGGTGGATCTATGCCGAGCTGGACCAGATGGCTGCGACCCTGGCGCTGGACGATCCTGGCTACGCCAAATACCTGACCAAAACTTATGACTTTTGGCTGAAAAATATGGTGGATCACGAAAACCACGAAGTCTGGGGCTGGGTCAGCCCGACCGGCAAACCCGGCAGCGGTCCCAAAATCCATCTCTGGAAGAACGGCTACCATTCGATGGAACATGCATTGGTCGGCTACATCACTTCGCAAGCGCTGCAAGACCAGCCGCCTGCCCTGTATTTTGCTTTCAAGACGGGGCCGCCGGCAGTGCAAATCCGGCCCTATGTGTTTGGCGGCACTCCGATCAAGCAGGATGAACAAGCGCTGCCGGGATTTGATGGCAGACAAAAGCAGCGTGTGGTTTTCAAGCTTGATCGGGAAGGGCATTAATGGTGTGAGTTTGGGCTAATTGGAGGTTCAAAATAGCCTTTGGGTGTTGAAATATACTGGCATATGTATTTTATTTGATGCCCGTAATACGTGCGGGTAGCTATGTATTTTGGCATATACCCCCTATATTTTAATTTTTGCAATTCTTTTCAATAGAAGGGAAAGGCTAGTTTTCTGCTTATGATTTAGCAAAATTACGATCAAGCAAAACGGTGGGGCACGGCATGCCGTGCCCCTACGCCTATCTGTTTAATAGTTAGGCTAGACCAATTCATCTGGTTTCCAACTTCAAACAGAGGTTCATGATTCCAGCACTGTTGTGAAATCACCTCAAGACTGAAAAGATTGACGCGAGTCAAAACTATCTTCTTGCCCAAGTGTAAATATTAAAACTCGGAAAATCTCTACTTCTACTCGGAGGCATGATGACTGTGACACTGCTTGGACGGGGCTCGATTGCGATGTTGGCGGTGACGGGCATAGTGTTGGCCGGATGTGCCACGTCGGTAGAGTTGCTGAACCGCAAGCCGACTTTTATCGGCGAGGTCAGCATCAAAAGCTATGACGGTGTGACTGACGATTTGCTCACGGCCGGTTTGGGTAAAACCGGCCTCGGTCTCGCTACTGCGCCGGTACTGCTTGATCCGGCACAGCCGACGCCGGCGGAACTGCGCAAGCTGGCGATCTATAACAATTACCGCGCCGTGCTCGACATTTCTCCCGGCGGCGGTTACGGCACGCTGTACGGCCCCAACATCGATGCCACCGGTCACGACACACTGGGCGAAGGCTTGGTGGCCGGGACTGAATACATCGCCTATGCCGACGATGGCACCGGCTTGCAAAACGTGACGATGCTGGTGCAAGTGCCTAGCACCTTTAACCCAGCCAACGCCTGCATCATTACCGGCACATCGAGCGGTTCACGCGGCGTGTATGGCGCCATCGGCAGCGCCGGCGAATGGGGTTTGAAGCGTGGTTGCGCCGTGGCCTACAACGATAAGGGCACCGGTATCGGCATCCACGATCTGCAAAACAATACGGTCAATCTGCAAAATGGCGTGCGCGCCGATGCCGCTGCGGTAGGCAACGAAGCCAATTTCAAGGCCACGCTATCGGCTGAGCAGTTGCAGGCATTTAATCAAACCACGCCCAATCGTTTTGCGGTCAAGCACGCGCATTCACAACAGAATCCAGAAAAAAACTGGGGACGCTGGACTCTGCAATCGGTGGAGTTTGCCTACTACGTCCTCAATGAAAAATATGCCGAACTGGGCGCGGATGGGGTGACCCATCTGGCGCGCTTGACGCCAGCCAATACCATCGTGATTGCGTCGAGTATT
>JAZKIX010000144.1:0-19897 GCA_040384645.1 Pseudomonadota bacterium
CTGGTACCGCACCAGCGTGGATACCTTTCCTGGCCATGACTGCAATTGCGTTTGTACTCGGCGTACTGATCATTATCCCGATTGGCGGCGCCGATATGCCGGTAGTGGTATCGATGCTCAATAGCTATTCTGGCTGGGCGGCTGCCGGCATCGGATTCTCGCTCAACAATCCAATGCTGATCATTGCCGGTTCGCTGGTGGGTTCGTCCGGGGCAATCCTCTCGTTCATCATGTGTAAGGCCATGAACCGCTCTTTCTTCAACGTCTTGCTAGGAGGCTTCGGTGGCGATGCCGCCGCCGCAATGACCGCTGGCGCGCAAGAGCAGCGCCCGGTCAAATCCGGCTCGGCCGACGATGCTGCCTTCCTGATGAGCAACGCTGAAACCGTCATCATCGTGCCCGGCTATGGTTTGGCAGTGGCGCGGGCGCAGCATTCGCTCAAGGAACTGACCGAAAAACTGACCCACAAAGGCGTGATCGTCAAATACGCGATCCATCCCGTAGCCGGTCGCATGCCCGGCCACATGAACGTGTTGCTGGCCGAAGCCGAAGTGCCGTATGACCAAGTGTTCGAGATGGAAGACATCAACAACGAATTCGGCCAGGCCGATGTGGTGCTGGTCTTGGGCGCCAACGACGTGGTCAACCCCGCCGCCAAAGATCCCAAATCGTCAATCGCCGGCATGCCGATCCTGGAAGCTTACAAAGCGAAAACCGTCATCGTCAACAAACGCTCGATGGCTGCCGGCTATGCCGGCCTCGACAACGAGTTGTTTTATATGGATAAAACCATGATGGTATTTGGCGATGCCAAGAAGGTGATCGAAGATATGGTGAAGGCAGTCGAGTAGTCCTGCCGTACCTTGCTTGCGCATAGTTAAAAATTTAAAAAGCCGCACCAGCTTTTGGGCTGGGGCGGTTTTTTAACGTCTAAATATACTGACTGGTGTATTTTTAAAGGCCCAATGAATCTGTGCGGGATAGGCATTGTTTTGCCATATACTCCCATTTATCTATTCAATTTAACCAGTTATTGTGGTTTGAATACCATCAAATAAAACACCAGAAGAAAAGCGATCAAGGCTGGAATCCCGAGTACGACCCACCATTTGAGATGCTGCCAGTAAATCGGCGGCAGCGTGTCGCCGTGATGCGCTGCCTGGTCGGCGCAATCGCGCATTTTGATCTGTAGCGCGACCACGGGAATCCAGCACGCGATTGCGATGCCATACAAAATTGCCGACCACCAGACCCAAGGTGTTGCAAACGGGATGCCGGCCAGATGCAGCAGATAGAAGCCGCTCAAGGGCTGCAAGAGTACGGTGGGCGCGGTAAATAGCCAGTCGGCCCACACCACGATGCGGGTCACGGTCGCGGTTGCTGGTAGGTTGTGGCTGAGGCTGGTCATCAGCAGATAAAACGCCGAACCGATGCCGGTGCCGAACAATAGCGTCGACGACAGGATATGGAGCCATTTGACGAACAGGTATTCCATCAGCGTTTATCCCCAGGGAAATGGTCGCTGCGTTCCAATTCCATCAAGAGCCAGATCGCTGCCAGCATTGGGATATTTTTTAGCAACGGTCCGTAGGGATGGGACCAGAATTCCGGCATTCGCCAGGAAATGACGGCGGTGTAGAACAGGATGATCGCCAGTTGCGTCAGCCACACCCAGTGCCGCCGCTTCAAGAGCACAGTGGCCAGGCCCAATCCAATATCGAGCAAGGCCGCGCCATACAACATCAAGGGCAAGATCCAAGGCGCGTGTGCGCCGCTGATACCGGTGCGCGCCAGTAGGGCATAACTGTCAGCAACCGGATACCAGCCGATCGACACCAGGCCAGTCGCGATCCATACCAGCGCAATACTCCATCGCAAGACGGGCAATAAGTAGTTGAGCTGTGCCTGCAATCGCACTGACTTTGCGCCGTGCGGCGGGATAAATTGTTCTGGCGGTCGTGGTGGCCGGCCCAGCAGTGCGCATAGCGGTGAGACGTCGGCAGTGTTGCCATCTTCAAGCATCTGGAGCGTTTCGCGGTCGAGCAAGGTGTCAGGTAGAAAGCGGCTTGCATCGGCAACTATCCGTACCAAGGCCATTGGTGCCGGAAAAAAGCGTGCTCGCCGCAGACCGATAGAGATACGCAATATCGCCAAGAAATCGCGCAGTGTCAGCGCGCGTGGACCTACCACCGCAATCCGGCTCGCCTTTGGGAGCGTCTGATCGAGCAGCGCAAGAATCGTCGCTGACACATCTGCCACATGCACCGGCTGAATCATCTGTTGCCCATGGCCGGGGAGCGGAATCAGCGGCAAGCTGGCCAGAATGGTGAATAACTTCGCGCTGGTGCCGCCCTCGCCATAAACCAGGGACGGTTGCACAATCACAGAGGGCAGATCAAGACTGCTGAGGAAATCGTCGGCGGCTTTTTTAGACAGGTGATAGCGGCTCTGCGCGTGATCGTCCGCACCAAGTGCAGAAATCTGAATCACCCGTTTGACTCCCGCATGTGCGCAAGCCTTGAACAGTGCGCAGGGTGCCTTGCAATGAATGGCATGAAAAGTTTGCAGCCCCGTTTCACGGATGATGCCGACCGCATTAATCACCAGATCGACGCCATACAGCTTTGGCAGCCAGTCTGCTTCGTCGAAATCTGTGGTGAAATCGGCCTCGATATAACGCATCTGCGCGCCAGGCCTGGCGTCGACCGCACGACGATGAACTACGCCAATGACAATATGACCGGCCGCCAGCAGCATGTTGGTCAACTGTGTACCGAGAAACCCGCTTGCGCCTGTCAGTAGAACGACCATCTGCATTTGACCTTTGTTGAATTCAACGCTGTTATTGGGTGCTTGCCGGATCCTGGCTTGAACCACTGTGCATGCTGTTCGTCAGAACGTTTCATCATCCGAGCATTATGCTGATTACGACTGATGGTGCAAAGCACGAGTTCAATCGATGGAGTCAATATGAAGACTTGGAACAAAGCGATGCGCGATGGCATCGCATCCGGCGCCATTGCCGCCGCGGTATCGGGCGCCGTATTGTTGGCCAGCGGCAAGCGCGAAAATGGCACGCCGTTTGGCGCGGTTAACGCCATCAGCCATTGGATTTGGGGCGATAAGGCCGCCAGACGCGATGCGCCAAGTGTCCGTTACACCATGATGGGTTACACGATCCATCATGGTGCTTCGACCTTGTGGGCGACGCTGTACGAAAAATGGTTTGGGTCAGCCGCCGCCAAAAAGGAGGTTGACAAGGCATTGGCAGGCGCCATGGCAGTCTCTGCGCTCGCGTGCTTCGTCGATTACAACCTGACGCCACACCGGCTCGAACCGGGCTATGAAATGCGCTTGTCGAAAAAATCACTGCTGCTGGTCTATACCGCATTTGGCATCGGTTTGGCGTTGCGCGGTCTTGCAGGATCAAGCGATTTATCTCGCAAGCGCCTGCATCGTTGAGTTGTGCTGCGGGCATATGACGCCGGTTGTCTTGTACTTGCTAATTTTTCACGGTGTGGCCGGTGGTGTCGATGTCATTTTCAATCATGAAATTGATCAGCGATTACCGCAGCAGCCTAGCGCACGCCGTGAGCAGCTATTGCACAGCTTGCGCGAATTGCTGTTCGCAATCCTCTTTGCCAGCCTCGCATGGTTTGAATGGCGCGGGTGGGCCAGTGGGTTCATTGTGGCCGTCATCGCCGCTGAAGTGGTGGTCTCAACGGTCGATAGCGTGGAAGAAGACAGGACGCGGCGCTTGCCCGTGAGCGAACGCATCTTGCATAGTGCCTTGTTGATCAATGTGGGGATCTACACGGCTTTGCTGGCCCCAATACTGACGATATGGCAGCAGTCGCCGACGCAATTGCGCGTGGTCGATTATGGCTTGCCCAGTGCGATATTAAGCACGCTGGCGCTGTTTGCACTGGGATGGAGTGTGCGTGATGCGGCCCGTTATTTCAAGCTGCGCGCCGTTCCCGCACTGATGCCTGCTGTCGGAAAATGAGGCCGTGATGCCGGCATTGGACAGTAGATCGGCATCCAATAGCGGTTTGTGAAAACGCAAATGGATCGCTGCCTATCGGATTAAGGTAGGGCTGAACGAGTCAAAACATATGCAAAAAAATGCAAACGCAAGGCACGCGCCAGAAGCCGTTAAAGCGATGCCGTGCAGCTTTTAAGCAGTCAACAATGTGGCAATAATTTATTTGTAGCAACAATTATTTCGCCTTATCGACAGTGCAACTGATACGAAAGGAGTCTGGAAATGGCATATCGCCTGCGGTCACAATCCTGGTGGGTACCCGCATTGCGCGGAGCGGTCGCCCTAATATTCGGCGTCGCGGCCTTGCTATGGCCTAGCCTGACGCTGCTATTGCTGGTAGGTCTGTTCGCTTCCTATGCGATTTTGGTTGGGGGCATTTCGGTGATCGGCGCGATCAATGCCAGAAAGCGCGACGAGCGATGGTGGCTGGTGTTGCTGCTCGGCGTGGTCAGCATCGGCGCAGGTGTGCTGGCGATTGCATTTCCAGCGCTAACGATGTTGGCATTGGTACTGTTGATGGGAGTAAATGCGCTGGTGACCGGCATCCTCGACGTGCTTATTGCTGTCCGCCTACGCAAAGTGATGCACGGCGAATGGCTGCTACTGCTGGGTGGCGTCATGTCGATTCTGTTCGGCTTGATTGTGGTCGCTTTCCCGGTAGATGCGGGTGCACTTGCATTGGCGTTATTGGTCAGTATTTATGCAATCGCCATCGGACTCTTATTTTTACTATTGGCGATCAAGATGAGAACATGGGAGCGCGATAACAAGCAGGGTAAGCACAGGCCGGTAAGTACGTAAAAATTCAACTTAAACTTGCAAAAAAATCTATCCCGGCACCAGGGGAATGAATCAGGCAATTACTCTGTCGCCCACTCCACAAGTCTTATCAACAAAATTTCGGCAGCGTAAGTCAGTTCCGATCCCTGTGCACGCAGCGTTATAGGATGCTGCGGATACCCTCTGTGTCGACCACCATATATCCATCAACAGTACGATACGGTCCGGCATTGCCGGGCCGATTGACGTATGCGATTTGACCAGTCTTATCGATGTTGGCGAAACTTGGTTTTTGTATTCCCAGTCCTATTTTTATAATTTTGATATGGGCATGGATATGGATAATACAAATTCGCTTGGCTTATCCAGGGTAGAACGCAGGCTGTCCGGCTATGCGGAAAATACTGGCATTGAAAGCATAATTTATGACAACGAAATTCCAAGCTTCGTTGAAACTGCGCTGGAAAGGCTCTACGGCAATATTTATTCCTCGCTTGCCGAATTTCACATAACTGGTGCCATCAAAGATGCAAGCACCTACGTCTTGCGAAAACACGGAACGCTCGTCGCACTGTTTCTGTTTCGGCGCGAGAAACGCAAATTAGTCGTTCTCAATGAAGTCATTAGCGTAAGCCAGGAAGATATCTATTATTTTGCATCGTATGTTTTTTCGATCCTGGATGGCGTGGATGCAATCGTGTTTGGCGCCATTGAAACCGATATCCGCATGCTCTCCTTTCCGTTTCAGCGCTTCAATTATTCGGAAGACATTGTCGTCCCGCTGCCTAATACCGAACAGGCATATCTGGCAAGCCTTGGCCCCGCTACCCGCAAGAACCTAAGCCGACATCGAAACCGGCTGATTCGCGATTTCCCGTCTTTTTGCTACCGCAGTTTCGTGCGTGGAGAAGCTAGCGAGCAGCATATCCGCGCTATCGTAAAATTTAATTGGGATCGAATGGCGCGCAAGAATAAGCGCTCTGGTATCGATGAACAACGCACCCAGCGACTCCTCGCTCTAGTGAACGCCCATGGCTTCGTCTGGATTGCGACGATTGATGGCCGCATCTGTGCCGGCGCCATCTGCCTTAATGTCGGCCCGCAGTATTTTATGGAAATCAGTTCCCACGATTATGCGTATGACCAATACCGGCTTGGTACGCTGTGTTGCTGCCTTGCCCTATGTGCTTGTATCGAGCGTGGCGGTCACCAATTGCACTTGCTTTGGGGACGCTACGATTACAAATATATGCTGGGAGGCATGCAACGAGACCTCGATAAAGTCATCGTGTACCGCAATAGTTCGGGTTTGCTGCGAAATGGCGATTTGGCAGCGAAGGCGGCGATCCAAAATGTCATCCGGAAAATTAAATTATGGTTGCAAGGGCAGAAAAATGAGCGAGGCTTTTTTGCGGCTTCGATCGTTCGAGCCGTCAACATATTGCGTAGTGCAAAACGATTCATTCATTAAAAACTCATTTGAGACGGAATTGTTTGCCGTAAACATCCATGCATACTGAAACCACCTATCAAGGTAAAACCATCATTTTGGATACACAAGAGTTTGCCAATGGCTGGGCAATTGCGGTAGCGGTCGATGGAGTCACACTTCTTGAACAAGACGATGTGGAAGCGCTATTTCCAAGCGCAGATCAGGCGATTGAAGCTGGACTGGCAAGGGCCCGGCAATATATAAGCCGTCAGCAGTAGCCCGATGACGCCGTGAAATGGCAATCGATTGGCTGCAAAGGCGATTTTAGGGAAGTAATACTGGCGTGAGTATTCTAAAGGACGTAATAAAGACCTGCGGGAGAAGGTATATTTTCACATATACCCCCCTGAAATTTCGTATTTTGGCAATAATATTGCGCTTGCTACTATCTATAATAGGGCTAAATCAACGCCTTCCATACATCATCAATTCCGCCAGCACATGGCGTGCCGGGGTAATCGTGTCGATCAGACCCAAAGACAAACCGAGTAAATTTTGCATGCCGAACATGCCGGCCGTTTGTGGCGTAGAGGTAAAAATGCGCGCCATCGTATCGGTCAAACGCAACGTCAGCTTGCGGTCACCCTGACGAATTTCATTGAACTGCTGCAAGGCGCCCGGCGTGGCATCGTGCGCCAGCAAGCGGGCTAGCACGGTGGCATCGCGCAAGCCGAGGTTAAAACCTTGGCCGGCTACTGGATGCAGGGTTTGGGCAGCGTTGCCAATGGCCACTGTGCGGGTGCCGGATGTGGGGTGCGCATTCAGGCCGAGTGGGTAGCTTAGGCGCTTGCTACTACGGTTGAAACGACCGAGACGGCTGCCGAAGGCGTGGCCCAGTTCGGCCAGGAATGCAGTGTCGTCCAGCGCCAGCAGTGCTGCCGCAGTGGCCGGTTTGACGCACCAGACCAAGGCATAGCCATCGTCTTGCGGCAACAGCGCGAGCGGGCCTTCATCGGTGAAACGCTCGTAGGCGCGTTGCGCAATCGGTGCGCCGGCGTGGACGTAGGCAATGACCGCGGTTTGCTGGTAATCGCGTTGCAGCGTCTTGGCCGATTGTTGACTGAACAGGCCGCCTTCGGCTTGCACCATGATGCTGGCGCTAAGGCTGCGGGGCTTGTCTTGCACTTCGTCGCCTTGCGCAATCTGTAGCCTGACTGCCTCGATGTCTTCTTCACATCCAAGCACTTGTGCCGGGCGGATGGCTTGGATGGCGAGTCTTTCGCACGCTCCGGCTAAGGCATTTACCAACACGCCATAGCGCGTGACGTATCCGAGTGCGGGCAATTGATGATCTTTGCAATCGATCAGGCTACGGCCAAAATGACCACGGCGCGAAACATGAATTTGCTCGATCGCGGTGACGCTTTCGCGCATCGATGGCCAGGCGCCGATTTGCTCCAGAATTTGGCGGCTGCCGTAGGACAGGGCAATCGAACGCGGGTCGACACTGGCTTGGGCCAGGGTTTTGGCGTCGATTAGGGCCACCCGTTGCGCTGCTGTGCCGCGCTGTACCAGCAGGGCTGCAGTGGCCAGCCCGACCGGGCCGGCGCCGCAGATGGCGATATCGAAATCGGCGGTCATGGCTGGCATTTATATGAACTTTTATGTGAACGATTCATCGTTCAACTCCGCATTAGCGCCATGATGTCGGCCACCGATTTCGGTGCCGCGCTGCTCAGAATATGGTGGCCGTCATCGGTGATGATGACGTCGTCTTCGACGCGGATGCCGATGTTCCAAAATTGCTCTGGCACGCCTTCGGCCGGACGCACATAGATGCCCGGTTCGACCGTGATGGCCATACCGGCTTGCAAGCGGCGGTAGGGTTTTTCCTGGTCGTCCGGCGCGCCGGATTCTCCACCCAATTCACGATAATTGCCAACGTCATGCACGTCCATACCGATCCAGTGGCCGGTGCCGTGCATGTAAAACTGTTGATACGATTTTTGCGCAATCACGTCGTCCAGCGTGCCCACTTTATCGGCGTCGAGCAGACCCAGATCGAGCATGCCTTGCGCCAGCACGCGCACGGCGGCGTCGTGGCCTTCGATATAGCGTTTGCCTGGTTGCGCCAGCGCCAGCGCAGCGTTTTGGGCATCCAGTACCAATTCATACAAGGCTTGCTGCGGCGCCGTGAAGCGGCCGTTGACCGGATAGCTGCGGGTGATGTCGGAGGCGTAGCTGTCGAATTCGCAACCGGCGTCAATCAGCAATAAATCGCCATCCTTGCATTCAGCATTGTTACTGTTGTAATGCAAGACGCAGGCATTGGCACCGCTGGCCACAATCGAGGTGTAAGCCGGAAATTGCGACCCGTGGCGGCGAAATTCGTACAATAATTTTGCCTCGACCTGATATTCGCGCATGCCCGGTTTGGTCATTTGCATCGCCAGCCGATGGGCGCCGGCCGAGATATCGGCCGCGCGTTGCATCAGGGCGATTTCGCCAGCATCCTTGAACAGGCGCATCTCGTTGATCAGGCTAAAAATATCGCAAGTCGCATTTGGTCGCGTCACGCCGAGCCGGGTCTGGCGCGGCATCACGTGCAGCCAGCCTTGCACCCGCGCCTCGAACGTGGCATTGCTGCCGAGTGCATAGAACAAGGTCGGCGCATTGGCCAGCAATTTGCCCATTTCGGCATCGAGCGCCGCAATCGGGTACGCGAGGTCGAAGCCGAATGATTCGCGCGCCGCTTCAGGACCGTAGCGGAAACCGTCCCAGATTTCGCGTTCCATATTTTTTTCGCGGCAAAACAAGATGGACTGGCTTTTGCCATCGCCTTTGACGACGAGCACCAGTACCGATTCCGGCTCCATGAAGCCGGTCAGATAGTAGAAATAACTGTCGTGCCGGTAGGGATAATCGGCGTCGTTGTTACGGGTTACTTCCGGCGCGGTGGCGATCACGGCGACGCCGCCGCCTTTGGCACGCATTTGCTCGATCAGCTTGGCGCGCCGGGCGCGGTAGGGCATGTGCGTATGCATCAGGTTTCCTTAGCTCATGGATGGTCAGACAAGATCGATTGTTGTCCGTATTGCCAGAATTTAAAGGCAATCTTTAAAACTGCGCTTCTGGCAGGCACGGGTTATTTCAAGCGATTGGGCAATTTGTTGCGGCGTCATTTTCTTGGCTACCTTATCCCGATCCTCGGTCGCATCCTTATCGCCAGTGGCCGCCACCAGACCGAGCCACATATGGGCCCGCACCAGGTCGCGTGGGATGCCTTGGCCATTTTTATACATGAGGCCGAGATTGTTTTGCGCCGTTGCATTGCCTTGTGCCGCTGCCAGCCGGTACCACTTGAGTGCCAGTGCATCGTTTTGCTTGACGCCGTTGCCTTCGTCATACAGCCAGCCCAGATTGGCTTGGGCATCGGCATCGTTTTGCGCAGCGGCCAGCTGGAATAGTCTGTGCGCTTCGACATAATCCTGTTTCAGGCCTTGCGCATTGGAATACATCCAGCCAAGCTGGGTTTGCGCATAGGCGTCGCCCTGGGCGGTAGCCAGCCGATACCACTTGATGGCTTTGGCATTGTCTTTTTTGACGCCGAGGCCTTCGCTATACATCCAGCCGAGATTGGCTTGCGCATACGCATCGCCTTGTTTGGCCGCCAGCCGATACCACTTGATGGCTTCGGCCTCGTCCCGCTTGACTCCCTTGCCGTCTTTATACATTGCACCCAGATTCGCCTGTGCCG
Source organism: Pseudomonadota bacterium (assembly GCA_040384645.1). Classification (GTDB taxonomy): domain Bacteria; phylum Pseudomonadota; class Gammaproteobacteria; order Burkholderiales; family Burkholderiaceae_D; genus JAZKIX01. The sequence continues at coordinate 10,015 of JAZKIX010000144.1, forward strand.
AGGCGTGATCCTGCGCAGCGGCCAAGCGGTACCACTTCAGCGCCTCAGGGTAATTCTTGGCGACGCCGAGCCCATCGTCATACAAACGGCCAATGGCGTTTTGCGAATCGGCATCTTCTTGCGCCGCCGCCAGCCGGTACCACTTGAGCGCTTCCGCGTAATCTTGCTTCGTGCCTTGGCCGTTTTCATACATCAACGCCAGATTGAATTGGGCATCTGAATAGCCTTGATCGGATGACAGCCGATACCACTTCAAGGCTTGAACTTCGTCTTTCTTGACGCCTTCGCCACTGTCGTATTTGTAGCCAAGATCAAATTGCGCTTCTGCATCGCCCTGTTGCGCCGCCAACTGTACCCATTTAAATGATTCGGTATGACTTTGCGCGACGCCATGTCCTTTCTTGTAGACCCAGCCGAGGCGTCGCTGCGCTTCGGCATCGCCTTGTGCCGCAGCCATCCGGTAGAGCTTGACGGCCTGTACGTGATCTTGCTTGACGCCACTGCCGTTGGCATACATCCAACCTAACCGGATTTGCGCTGCAATATTGCCCTTGGCCGCCAGCGGTGTGAAGATCTTTAGCGCCAATGCATAGTCGTCGTTGTCAAAAGCCTCGATGGCATCGTCGATAGGCTTGGCCCAGGTGTTGCCGGCACTGATTAGCAGAGCAAGGATGGCGGTAAGTAGAATTTTTTTCATAGTGGGATTTTATTTTAAAGGGGCATTCAATTGCGCCAGACGTTCTGGCGTGCCGACATCGGTCCAGTCGCCGCGATACAGCTCGCCGCCAAGTTGGCCGCGATCCGCGTAATGGCGTAGCAAGCTGACTAGTTTGACCGATTCGCCGACCTGCACGCTGTCGAACATTTCAGGCCGGTACACGCCAATGCCGGAAAAAGTGAAGCGGGACGGACCTTCATTGGCCAGCGCGAACAGGTTCACTGCAAAATCGCCGTCGGGATGTTGCGGTGGATTTTTGACCAGATACAACCACGCGATATCGCGTTGGTCAGCGGGATAAGGATTGCCCCACATGTCTTGGTCTTCCAACGTGTTTTTGACCACGTCATAGTCGAAATGCGGGCAATAAATGTCAGCGGCAATGCCGACAAAGGGCTGTTCGCCCAGCAAGTGGCGCGCCTTGGCGACACCGCCGGCGGTTTCCAGCGCCGTAGCTTCGGCGGAATAAGAAATGCGTGCGCCAAACTGGCTGCCATCGCCGAGTGCGGCTTCAATCATGTTGCCGAGGTGGGCGTGATTGATCACGATCTCGGTGATGCCGGCGCGCACCAAGCCGAGGATGTGCCAGACGATCAGCGGGCGACCGCGTACTTTCAGCAAAGGTTTGGGGCAGGTATCGGTCAGCGGGCGCATCCGTTCGCCGCGTCCGGCTGCAAAAATCATGGCTTTCATGGGCAATCTTGGGCTGTCTATGTAGAGTTGAAACGGGTTTTGATCGAAAATATACTGGGGTATGTATTTTTAAAGGCGCTTTATAAACGTGCGGGAGCGGTCATATTTCGCTCTATACTCCCTCGATAACGATAGGTTGGAGGCAATGATAGGTGGCTTCGCAGCGGCCGGAAATGCTTACAGGCTGCTCTAGTCCGGCGCCTTGGTAGCACCGCACACCTACCTAGTCCAGCCTTAAATTAAAAGGTATACCCGACCTGCGGCGTTTTTTGTTCCAGCTCATCGAGCAATTTCACCAGCGGTTCCAGCACCTTGTAGCGATTGGCAGTCTTGCGTACGTATTCCAGCACTAGCGGCAAATCTTTCAAATAGCCATCTTTGCCATCGCGGTGGAACAAGCGGGCAAAATTGCCGAGGATTTTCAAGTGCCGCTGCAAGCCCATGAATTCAAAATCGCGGTAAAAGGCGTCGATATCAGGATTGACAGGCAAACCAGCTTTTTTGGCGCGTTCCCAATAGCGGATCGCCCAATCGAGCACCATTTCTTCATCCCATTGCACATAGGCGTCGCGTAGCAGTGAAGCCAGATCGTAGGTGATCGGGCCATACACCGCATCCTGGAAATCGAGAATGCCAGGATTGCCTTCGGTCATGACCATCAGGTTGCGCGAATGGTAATCGCGATGCACGAAAACTTGCGCCTGCGCCAGATTATTGGCCAGCAAGATGTCGAAGATTTTGTTCAGTGTGGCAGTTTGCGCTTCGGTCAGGGTCAAGCCCAGATGCCGGCCGACATACCAGTCAGGGAACATCATCAACTCACGCAGCAGCAGGGCGCGGTCGTATTCGGGGAAAATATCCGGCGCGCTGTGCATCTGGATTTGTACCAGCGCATCGAGCGCATCGGCATACAGCTTGTGGGCAGTATCGATATTGAGTAAATGCAAATAAGTGGTCGAGCCGAGATCGCTCAGCAGCAAGAAACCCTGTTCGACATCCTGTGCCAGTACCGCTGGAACGGTCACGCCAGCCTCGGCCAGCACACCCGCAGCATGGATGAACGGGCGCACATTTTCTTGCGGCGGCGGTGCGTCCATCACGATATAAGTGGCGCCATCTGTGCCATCGATGCGGAAATAACGGCGGAAGCTGGCGTCGGCCGACGCCGCACGCAAGGTTTCTAGCTGAAGGGCGGGATCAGTGACCGTGGCGCACCATTGTTTGGCAAGGGTCTGGCGCTGGTCGTTGGGTTGCTGGTTGGCTGCGGTCGCTGCCGGCGTGGTGCTGGAATTGGAAGGCTGTAAAGACATGGCTTATTTGGTTTGGGCGTGTTTGTGGATCAAGTCCCCTATAATAAGGGATTCAACTTAAAAAATCGCCTGCCATGGTGTTCAATTGCTTCTTTACATGAGCTGGTCCCGTCTAACTTCCCCTGCTAAATATTCGCTTGCCGCCATGACCACGATCGTCACGGCGGTCTGGCTGCCAGCGCATGCGCAAAACGTTGGCAAGCCGGTCAGGGTCGATGATCCGACAGCGCCGGTCTCGATCAGTGCCGGCAACATCACCGGCCGACCGGATCGCGAGGTCACACTGGATCAGGATGTAGAGCTGATCCGTGGCGAAACCCGCATCACGGCCGACAGCGCGACTTACGACCAGATCGAGAATGAAGTTGAGGCCAAGGGCTCGGTACGGATTTGGCGCTTTGGCGACCGTTACAGCGGCGAGGCGCTCAAGCTCAATTTGGATTCTGGCATCGGCAATATTTCGCGCCCGACTTACCGCCTTGAGATCAATAACGCTCAGGGCGATGCAGCGCGGGTCGATTTTGAAAGCGAGGATCAGGCCAATGTGATCGACGGCACCTACAGCACATGCGAAGGACCCGACCCCGACTGGTATCTGAAGGCCGATACCATGCAACTCGATATGGGACGCGATCTTGGTACGGCGTCCAACACCATCGTGTACTTCAAGGGCTTCCCGATCATGGGCTTGCCCGCCATGTCTTTCCCGCTGTCGGGACAGCGTAAATCGGGCGTACTGCCGCCGCAAATCGGGATCGGTTCCAAAGGCTGGGCCGAGGTGACCATACCGTACTATTTCAATATCGCGCCCAATCGCGATTTGACCCTGTTCCCCAAGCTGATTATCAATCGTGGCTTGCAACTGGGGGCAAATGGGCGTTATCTGGGTACATCGTATTCAGGCGAAACCAATGCCGAATTATTGTTGAACGACCAGCAAACCGGTGAAAACCGGTATTCGATAGCCTCAATCCATACCCAGACTGTGGCGCCGGGCTGGTCGTATGCCTGGAATCTGAACAAGGCCTCGGACGACGATTATCCTAGCGATTTTTCCAAGACCATCACCGCCAGTTCGCAGCGCCAACTGGTACGTGAACTACGCAGCGACTACGCCACGCCGCTGTGGAACGCCTCTGTGCGGATTCAAAATTATCAAGTTTTGCAAGATCCGGGGTCCTTGCTCAATCCAGCCTTGCTAGTGGAGCGGCCCTATGCGCGCTTACCGCAGCTCACTTTCCACACCGGCCGTTACGATGTGGCGGGCTTCGACTGGACTCTCGATTCTGAAATGACGCGGTTCTGGCATCCGGAGAAAGTGAGCGGCAACCGCCTGGTGGTGAATCCGCAAGTGTCATACCCATTTATTCGCCCCGGCTATTTTATAAAGCCCAAAGTGTCCTTGCACGCTAGCCAATACCGGCTCGACAATTCGGCCGTCGGCCCGACTAGTTTCTCGCGTGTGTTGCCGACAGTCTCGATTGACAGCGGCTTGATCTTCGAGCGCGATACCAGTTTTTTTGGCCAAGCGATGACACAGACACTGGAACCGCGCCTGTTTTACGTCAACACGCCGTATCGCGACCAGAATTTATTCCCCAATTTCGATACAGCGGAAGCGGGCTTCAATATGGCGCAGATTTTTAGCGAAAATCGATTTACCGGCTCCGACCGCATCAACGATGCCAAGCAGATTACGACCGGCCTGGTCTCGCGTTATATCGAAGCGTCGGGCGCCGAACGTCTGCGGCTGGCCGTGGGGCAGCGCTTTTACTTTGAACAGCAGCGGGTGGTGCTCGACGCCAATACCGCCGTGCGTAACGACAGCCGCTCCGATATATTGCTAGCCGCCAGCGGCCGCCTCAGCTCAAGCATAACGCTTGATAGCGCACTGCAATACAGCGAAACCGCGAGCCGTGTATTTGGTGCCAACTATGGCGTGCAATGGCAGCCGGCACCCAAAAAAGTGCTCAATGCCGAGTATCGCTATTTGCGTAATACCGATAACGCGCTGGTGCGCAACGGCTTTGAGCAAGTCATCATGTCTGGGCAGTGGCCAGTTTCGCAGCGCTGGTACGGCGTAGCGCGGGTCAATTACTCATTGCCGGATCGCAAGACCGTCGATAGCTTGATCGGTCTGGAATACCGCGCCGATTGCTGGACTTTCCGTCTGGTTGGGCAGCATTTTGTGACGGCGTCCCAGACCTCGACCTCGCCGATCTTTATTCAACTGGAATTGAACGGATTATCCAAGTTCGGCACTAATCCCTTGGAAGCGTTGCGCCGCAGTATTCCCGGCTACCAATTGGTCAATCAGCCCGATGTCAGTACGCCATAACCGAGCTATAGCGCATAATGCCAAACACTTTTCCTCCCTACACTATGAGCGTTCTTACCACCATGCGACCATTTTCATCTTCGATCCAGCGTAATGCTCTCGCCGCCTTGATGTTTTGCCTGACACTGAGCCCGATGGCCAGTGCGCTGGCGCAAGCTGCCAAGGCTGATACGAATCCAAATGTTGCCCGTTTGCGGCCGGTGGACTCCATCGTCGTGGTGGTGAACGATGAAGTTATCACCCGCCTTGAACTGGACGCCAAGGTCAAGTTGGTAGAAACCAATATGCGTACCCAAAAAGCTGCGATCCCGCCGCGTGCCGACTTGGAGCGCCAATTGCTGGAACGCATGATCGTCGACCGCGCGCAGTTGCAATTGGCTAAAGAGTTAGGGATTCGGATCGACGATGCGATGCTGGATCGCGCTACAGGCCGGATTGCCGAGCAAAATAAGATGACGGTGCAAGAATTTCGTAATCGGCTGGAAAAAGAAGGCGTCGCTTTCCCTCAGTTCCGTGAAGAAATCCGGCAAGAAATCCTGCTGCAACGTGTGCGTGAACATGAAGTCGATGCCAAGGTGCAAATCACCGATCTGGAAGTCGATAATTTCTTGGCGGCACCAGCCATATCAAGCGAAGCGCAACAAGAAATACGCTTGGCGCAAATCCTGATCCGCATTCCAGAAAACGCTTCGCCCGAACTCATCGCCGGACGCCGGGCACGCATGATCGAAGTCATGCAACAAGTAAAATCGGGTGGCGATTTTGCAAAAATTGCGGCTACCTATTCCGACGCCAGTGATGCGTTGACTGGCGGCGATATCGGCTGGCGCACGCCGGATCGCTTGCCGCAATTATTCACCGATGCAGTTGCCAAGCTGAAACCTGGACAAGTGTCCGATGTGTTGAAGAGCGCCAATGGTTTCCATGTCCTTAAGTTGGTCGATAGACGTAGCGCTGAGCCGGCTAAAGCGGCCGCTGCGGTAGAACAAACCCGTGCCCGTCATATCCTGATCAAGGTCAACGATGCCGTCACTTCCAACGATGCCAGACGTAAATTGGTTGATATCAAGGAACGCCTGGACAATAAGGCCGCTACCTTTGAAGAGTTAGCCAAGCGCTTTTCTAATGACGGCTCCGCCAGTAAGGGCGGCGATCTGGGTTGGCTCTATCCTGGGGATACTGTGCCAGAATTCCAGCGCGCCATGGATGCCTTGCAACCCGGTCAGGTCAGCGCGCCGGTCGAATCGTCATTCGGATTTCATTTGATTGAAGTGCTGGAACGCAAGAGTGACGATGTGTCCAAAGAACGACAACGTCTGGCCGCGCGTCAGGCCCTGCGCGAACGCAAGATCGAAGAAGCAACCGACGACTGGCTGCGCCAATTGCGCGATCGCGCTTATGTCGAGTTCCGTAGCGAAGAAAAATAATTGCGCCACGATGCGTCCCGTCATTGCAATTACCACCGGCGAACCAGCCGGTATCGGCCCGGAAATTTCGATCCGTGCTGCGTGGCAGACGCGGGCTGAGGTCAATGCCGTCCTGATAGGCGACGCTGCTTTTTTAGCCATCACGGCAGCCGCCATCGATCCCGCGATTAATTTGGTGGCGCTGTCCGCGCAAGCCTTGCGCAATAATGGCTTGCCGCGTTTTCCGGTAGACCGGATCGTGGTGATCGATTGTCCTTTGGCCGCGCATGTGGTGGCTGGCCAGCTTGATCCCAATAACGGCCGCGCCGTATTGGAAACGCTCGATTTAGCAGTCGAAGGCACGATGGCGCATTGGTTCGACGCCATCGTGACCGCGCCGCTACAAAAAAGCACCATCAACGATGCCGGCGTCGCGTTCACCGGCCACACCGAATATCTGGCAGAAAAAACCGGCACCGCACAAGTAGTGATGATGCTGGCAGGCGGCATCGATAGTGCTGTCGATCGCAATCCTGCAAAGAATTTGTCGCCGTCGTCGCCGTCGTCTTCGCAAACCATGTTGCGCGTCGCTTTGGCCACTACCCATTTGCCATTGAAAGACGTGCCGGCTGCGATCAGTTTTGATAGCCTGTCACGCACCATTGATATCTTGCAGCATGACTTGAAAACCAAGTTTGGCTTGGGCAAGCCACGTATTTTGGTTACCGGCCTCAACCCGCATGCAGGCGAGGGCGGTTATTTAGGGCGGGAAGAAATCGACGTCATCACGCCCGCCGTGCAAGCAGCACAGGCACGCGGCATCGATGTCTCCGGCCCTTATCCCGCCGACACCCTGTTCCAGCAAAAATACCTGCGCGACGCCGATTGCGTGCTGGCGATGTATCACGATCAGGGTTTGCCGGTCTTGAAATTTGCCACCTTCGGGCGCGGCGTGAATATTACGCTCGGCTTGCCGCTAATCCGCAGCTCCGTTGATCACGGCACCGCACTCGATCTGGCCGCTGCCGGTGTCGGTAAAGCGGATCATGGCAGCATGCTGGAGGCGATCAAGGTGGCGGCACATATGGTTGCCGCCAGTAAATTGGCATCTTGAATTATCCAGAGTGTCTGCTTAATAATTTTCACTTCACGAAGTCTTAATGAAACATATTCCCCGTAAGCGCTTCGGCCAGAATTTCCTGACCGACCGGTTTGTCCTTGACGACATCATTAACGCCATTGCACCGCAAGCCGACGATGCGATGGTCGAAATCGGCCCCGGTCTGGGCGCGATGACCGCCTTATTGCTCAAGTCACTGAAAAAACTGCATGTGGTTGAATTGGATCGTGATCTGGTGGCGCGCCTTGAAAAAACCTTCAATCCGGCCAAATTGACGATCCATTCCGGCGATGCCTTGGCTTTTGATTTCACACAATTGCCGGTGGCAGAAGGGCAGAAATTGCGGGTGGTTGGCAACTTGCCCTACAACATCAGCAGCCCGATGTTATTTCATCTGGCCGATATCGCGCCGCTGGTACAAGACCAGCATTTCATGCTGCAAAAAGAAGTAGTCGAACGCATGGTCGCGCCACCCGGTAGCAAAACCTATGGCCGGTTGTCGGTCATGCTGCAATGGCGTTACCAGATGGAACTGATGTTTATCGTGCCTCCCACCGCATTTGACCCGCCGCCGCGGGTCGAATCGGCTATCGTGCGCATGATTCCGATTGCGCAACCGCTCGTTTGTGAGGTGCTCAAGTTGGAAACGGTCGTTATGAAGGCCTTTTCCCAACGCCGCAAAGTGATCCGCAATTGCCTCGCCGGCATGTTCACTGAAAATGAATTGATCGACGCCGGCATTGACCCGACAAAACGGCCGGAAACTATCGCTTTGCAGCAGTATGTTGCGTTGGCCAATGCCTTGAAATCGCCAGGCTGACCACGCATTGGGGCGGCGTTGCGCGCCCTCGCTGTGGTTTTCCGGGGCAACGAATTCTGCCTTGGCAAGCGTTTCCCCTACAAACCCATGTGATACCGTCCTACTCCTCCAATTTGGAATGTTGACTAAGCTGCAAGCATCTCGAAGAAACTTCATCGAGTTTGGTTTGCCAGTCTTTTAAATTCATTAACCGAATGGGAGAATCACATGAACAAGATGTCAAAAATCACCGTTTTATTATCTGCCTTGCTCATCGCAGGCGGGGTCGTTGCAGCCGATGTTATCGATACGTCCAATACAGCGCAGCCAGCAGTAATCAATAGCACTACTGTTAATCAGGCTGCAATCGATGAATCAAAGGCCAAAAATGCGGCGAAAGCTGACAAGGCCGCGCCCACTGCCAAGAAATTGCCTGGGGGCGTCATCAACAGCACGACGGTGAATAACGCAGCGATAACTGAATCGAAGGCAAAAAATGCCAGCAGGCCAGATAAGGCACCGCCCGACTTAAACCCTAATTCGACGACCTCGACCGGTAGTTCTAGCGTCAACAGCACCAGCGCCAATGATGCTGCGATGGGCAAGAACGCTGAGCCTGATACCTCAAGCACCACCACACGCAGCAAACATAAGAGCAAACGTACAGCCAAACAAGCGACTCAAAACAACGGAAGTACTAGCAATGTCGACGGCAAGGAACAGGGCATCGATTCTAAGAACACCACGAATTGAGGGTTTACGTGCGCCAATTGTGATCTACTTTGCTGTCACGCTAAAGTGCAAGCAGCAATAAAAAAGCGCCCAATCGGGCGCTTTTTTAACAATTGTATAGTGCCGCAGTAATATTTACTTCGCCGCCATCAATGCCACTGTGGTATCCAACATGCGGTTGGAGAAACCCCATTCATTGTCATACCATGACGATACCTTGACCAAGCGGCCCGACACCTTGGTCAGGGTCGAATCGAAGTTGGAAGAGGCTGGATTGTGATTGAAATCGACCGATACCAAAGGTTCGGTTTGATACGTCAGCACGCCACTCAATGCACCTTCGGAAGCGGTCTTCATGATCGCATTGACTTCTTCCACCGTAGTATCGCGGGCTGCCACGAAGGACAGGTCAACCAATGAGACGTTGATGGTCGGTACGCGAATCGCAAAGCCGTCCAGCTTGCCATTTAATTCCGGCAATACCAGACCGACAGCAGCGGCAGCACCAGTCTTGGTTGGAATCATGCTTTGGGTAGCGGAACGGGCGCGGCGCAGGTCTTCGTGCATCACGTCGGTCAAAACTTGATCGTTAGTGTAGGAATGCACAGTCGTCATCAAGCCATTCACCAGGCCGATTTGGTCGTTCAATGGCTTGACCAACGGAGCCAGGCAATTGGTGGTACATGAAGCATTGGAAATAACGGTGTCGCTGGCCTTCAAGACATCTTGATTGACGCCGAACACGATGGTCGCATCGACATCCTTGC
>JAZKIX010000145.1:0-6661 GCA_040384645.1 Pseudomonadota bacterium
ATTGGAATCCATACAGTAGTGAATTTTATGTCCCGCTCCGATACATAAATTAGAAACTCACAGAACGAATTTTGTGTGCCGCCGAGTATGAAAACATCTTTAATCCAAGAAAATATTTTGTCTTCTATGTAGCTAATACTCAGTTTTTGTTTTATATCCCAAATGTCATAGATGCGATCTGCAAGAGCTTTTAAAAATTTATAACCTTCAAAATCTAATTCATAGCGTTTTCCGTTAAAATGGAAAATCCTCGCTATCGTATTTCCTTGTAAATCTTTGCAAAATCCCTCTAAGTCTCCTGCGATATCTTTCTGAGTTATATTCGCTGTAGGTAAAATTTCAGATGGAAAAGAATTTGGTGTCGATAATTGATTTCTACTTTCTTTAATTAGAGAAAGCAAACCCGATGCTTTTTCATCAAAAGACTTACGCGCAGAAGGATGAATCGAAATGCTCATAATATTGGTCGCCATAGTTTTTGTTAATGAATCAGTTATTGCAATTGGTAGATGACAATAGTTTGAAATTTTTAATACTATATTTTTTTGAAGACTTGTTTAACAATAACCCAACATCAACAACCCCTCATCAATCAACCCCTGCACAATATCCGCCTGCGTTGCATCCCGCCGCTTTCTTGCCGCATCGCGACCAACGGCTTCTTCCGCCATCCAGCGCTTGAAACTGACAAACACCGCTGGATCAATCGTAATCATTTTCGCCATTTGACCGCTGGTCGAGGTCACCACTTGTTCAAAACGAGCGGCGTTGGTCAGGATGCTTGCGCGCGGTGCCTGGACTTCCCATAAATCATCTTCATCGGATGAGAATTGCACCGGGTGCGGATCATCGCCTTCGGGCTGGCGGCGCAGGAAATCGACTTCAAAACCTTTGTCGTTGATCGCTGTCGATATTTGATCGTCCTTGCGTTGGAAGCTGGCATCGGCGCGCTGCAAGATGCTGAGCATCGATGTATTGAGACGCGCCATGTCGGTTAAAAATTTGACACGGCGTCGTGCACCCCAAAATAAATCAGCGTCTTGCGTTGCCAGTGCGCCTTGGATGATGCGCACGCCTGCCGCTGCTTCGTAGGCATATAAGGCGAGGGTTCCAACGACGGTGAAATTCTGACTCAGGCCGGCTTGATGGATCGCGTTCAATACGGCGACGACGGTGGATGGAACGCGGCCGACTTTTAAGGCACGGTTGAGGCGTTCTGCTTCTTTCAAGCTTTCGCGCAGGGACTTTAGCCGCGCTTCGGCTTCTTGTTTTTGCTTGGTAAAAGCAGCGTAAATCGCTTCGGTCGATTCGGAGCGCGCGCCTAGACGTTCTTGCGTATTGTCGAGCCGGGTTTTGGTGAGGTATTCGTACTCGCCTTGACGCTTCCAGTACATACCACCGCTAGTGGCTTTGGCCTTTTGTTCAACACGACAAAATTCATTAAATATGGTGATTGAATCAATCGATTGGCGAATCGCATTTTCTGGGGTGGGAAGGTAATTCATCAATTGGCCGTATAAAACTTGAATTTGAAAATTATACGGCCAATTTCTCTTGTGGCAACTATTTTCAATCCAGCAGCCACATCCACGACAGATTGACTGGCTTCGGATTTGGATTCGGCTCCGGTGGATCGACCACCGGCACGCCGACCGCCTGACGTACCACGATCCCGCTGATCGTTGGCGACCCGACTACTTTATTGAAACTGAGATTAAGCACGCCATCACTAACGGTGACGCGGATGACGCGTTCGTAGGCGGTCAGGCGGCCGGCTTGGGCCAGGATGTCGAGGTGGGTGATGATGGTTTGGCCTTCGGCAGCGACATCGAAGACGCGCATGCCGTCGATTTGCGGGACGTTGATGGTTTCGGCAAATTGCAGCACGACGTCGTAGCTGCCGTTGGCGAGCGGGATGGCGTAGGTGACGTTGCCGCTGTTGGAATAGCGGGCGCTGCGGTAGATCGGCTGGTCGTTGGTACCGGCAAAATTGGTCGATGCGGTGGAGGTCGAGATCGAGCCGGTGCCGATGGTGTCGGCGGCATACACGCTGCCGTCGGCGGCGGTGTAGGCGCTGCTGCTGCCGGCATCGATGGCGGCAACCACGCTGCTATTGGGGCGGACGGTGAAGGTTATGTCGCTGCTGGCGCTGAGGTGGCTATCGGCGGCGGTCAAGCGCAGCACATAGCTGCCGGCCATGGAAAAGGTCGCCGTGCCATTGAGGGCGGCAGCATTGCTGAAACTGACCGATCCGGGGCCGCTGACCTTGCTCCAGAGTTTGCTCAAGGTAGCCGTAGGCAAGCCATCGTCGCTGGCGCTGCCGGCTAATGTCACGCTATTAGCGGGCAGACTGATGGCTTGATAAGCGCCTGCATCGACCATGGGCGTGCGATTGGCCGGGACGCCCGTGTAGATTACGTCCAGGAGGACTGCGCTGCCGAGATTGCCCTTGGCATCGAGCGCAGTGACGGTGATCTGGTTATTGCCAAGCACCAGCGGCACATTGTTGATTGCCCAGTTGCTATTGGGCGTTAGCGTGCCGCCGTAGCCGCGATCCGAATGCCAGCGCAATTGCGTGACGCCGCCCGCATCCGAGGCCGTGCCGCTCAGGTTCAGCACGCCTGCGGTGGTGATGCTGGCGCCGGCCGGATTGATGATCGCGACAGCGGGTGCCGTGGTGTCGCCGGTCACGGCGCTATAGCCGATCCAATACGGCTGATTAACGGTAGTCTTGCCGCCGAGGCTGCCGGAGGTCGGCAATTCTGCAATCGCATGGATCAGGTTGAAACCGGCGCTGAGCGGGATATCGTTCAAAGTCCATTCGGCGCCGAGGTGGCTGCCGGGCATTGGGTTTTCTTCCTTGCCCTGGCGATACACCGTGTAGGCGCCGGTGGCGTAATTGGTGGCGGGTGTTTGGCTCAATAGCAGCGTGGTGGCGGACGAGATGGAGGCGACGTCGTAATAACGCTTCCAGTTATAGACCTTGTTATTGGCAGTGCGCGAGTAGCTGATGCCGATACGACCGTTGGCGGCCGGTTTATTGAGGAAATTTGCACTGGCCGAGCTATAGCTGCTGCCATTGATTACGCCGTCGCTGCCGGTCTGCGCACTAGTGGTCAGATTGCTGCTCCAGCCGACTTGATTGACGGTCAAGGCAGGTGGCGTGGTGACTGTCAGGTTGAGGGCGCTGCCTTGCGCCACGCTTTTTAGTTTTAGGTCGACGATGCCGGCCATCGGCTGACCACGCCGCTGCGCCAGCATCCAGGGCAATAATTGCGGCGTTTCGTAGGCGGTTTTCCAGCTGGTCAGGCTATGGCCACTGGTGTCATAGCGGGTAAAAATAATCTTGCGGCCGTAATTGCGCCAGGCATTGACCGCCGCTTCGGTATCGCTGACGCCGACCACGACATCGTCGGCCGAATGGAAGGACCAGATCGGCATGTCGGCTTGCAGTTTGCTGATGGTGCCGCTGCCGCCGGACAGCGACACCAGGCAAGAAAACACCCCCGGCATGGTAGTGGCCGGGATATCCCAGGTGCCGAAACCGCCAGCCGATAGACCGGTCAGGCAAATCCTGTCTTCATCGATGGCATTGGGGTAGACCGTTTTCAGGGTATTAATGATGGCTTGCAGATACGGCCCGCCGCTATTCCAGAAGCCGCTGCTGTTTTGCGGCGCGACGAAAAAGACCGGGTAATTTTGCTGGTTTTCCAGCGATACCAGCGCCAGCGCACCGTTGCCGGTATTGCCGCCCGCCGTGAGTTGCGCCGCATTGTCGTTGTGGCTATTGGTGCCTTCGCCCGAGCCGTGCAAGAAAATGATCAGCGGATATTTTTTTGAGGAATCGTAATTTTTCGGTGTCAGGTAACGGTAACCCCAGCCATTGCCGCTGACCCGGCTGGTTTGCCCGACCGCATTGACAGCGGTATTGCCCCACAAGAAGGAATCGATCGGGGGATAGGTGATGGCGGCCAGCGCATTCAGGCTCGATAGCAGGAGGGTGGCGCAACAGATTCTCAGGAATATGCGCAAGGACAATTGGCGCCGGCGGAAAAATAATGAGGGCAGCAAAGGCGCGAGGATTTGATTTTTCATATTGTTATAGTTTTGTATTTGGCCGAATCAGGATCATAGGACTTTTCATTGCAAAGTCTAGAAAATCTATAAATGGCGCCGGTCTATTAGTGTGGTGATCGTGCATGATGCGGTCGTAAAGGCGGAAAACGAGGCCAAAACAGTCAAAATATACTGGGTGCTGTATTTTTAAACAGTCAATAAATACGTGCGGGAAGTGGGGTGAATTGGCTGATACTCCCTATAATTAGTTGAAAATACCCAAAACTGGTCATTGTTTCAATAGAACCCCAGCGATGATAGCCAAGCGCGTCGTTAATGCCTTGCCGTCAAGTCAGCTTGACGTTTCCCCATCTTGCCAGCATCATTTTTGGCATTCCCGGCTGCGGCTACGTGAAGCAATGATTGTTACGTGCCGTCCATGTGCAGTGCTTTCGACTTCCCTTCGCCTCCATGCTCAATAAAATCCCGACATCGATTCCGCCTAAATACCTGCGCCGCACCGCATGGGCAGTGGCGGGTTTATTGGCCTTGTGGCTGCTGTTGTGGCTGGTCGTGCCGCCACTATTGAAAAGCCAGATCGAGCAGCGCGGTGGCGAAAAACTGGGGCGTAAACTCAGTATCGGCGCTATCGATTTCAAGCCCTGGTCGCTGGAACTGAGCGTGTCGGACATCCGGCTGGCAAAGGCTGACGGCATAGGCAAGCAGCTCGGTATCGGGCGTATTTATGTCGATGCCGAGATGGCGTCCTTATGGCATCTGGCGCCGGTGATGGATGCGATTACGGTTGATGCGCCAGTGCTGGCGCTCACGCATCTGGGGGCCGGGCGCTACGACATCGACGATATCGTGGCGCGCCTGAATCAAGAACCAAAGTCGCCGCCATCGCAATTGAAATTTGGGCTGTACAACATGAGCTTGCACGGCGGCGCGGTGGATTTCACCGACCGCAGCAATGGCGAACGCCAGCACGTGCTGCGCGACTTGAATCTGGTGCTGCCATTCTTGAGTAATCTCGATTCCAAACGCGAAATCAAGGTGGTGCCGCGCCTGGCTTTTGTACTCAATGGCAGCGTGTTTGACAGTGCCGCCGAAGGCACGCCGTTTGCGCAAACGCGTAAGGGCGGCGCCAGCATCAAGATCGCGCACCTCGATTTGAAACCGTATCTGCCCTATATCCCGCCATCCTTGCCGCTCAGTTTGAAAGGTGCGGTGATCGATGCCGATCTGCAATTGACATTTGCCCAGGCCGCGCAGTCCGAGCTGGCGCTGACCGGCAAGATAAAAGTGTCGGACCTGCAAGTGGCCGATGCGACCGGCGCCGATCTGTTGCATCTGGATTCGATTCAAGCCGTACTGGCCGATGTGCGGCCCTTGAAGCAAGTGATCAAGCTCAGTTTGCTGGAAATCAGCGCGCCCAAATTGGCGGTGAAGCGTGATCGCAAGGGCGCAATCAATCTCGATTTTGGCAAGCGTCAAACCGCTGCGACAGTGGTGGCGACAAATGAACCAGACAGCGCAAAAGATGCAGTCGCCACAACAGTCCCCACGGCGGCCACAACCACGGCTACAGCTACGGCGCCTGCAGCAGCAAATCCTACATTGCCTGCTGCCAAAAACGATAGCAAAGCCGACAGCAAAATTGATGGTAAAAACGCAGCCCCAGCCACGCCCTGGACTTTCGCCCTTGAGCGCCTGGTTTTGCATCAGGGCGAAGTGAACTGGAACGATGACAGCACCGCAACGCCAGCCAAATTGACGATTACCGGATGGGAGCTGCAAGCCCAATCGCTGGCATGGCCGATGACCGCGCCAGCCACCTTCGAGAGTACCGCCAGCATGCCGTGGGACGGTGGCGCGGCTAAAATAAGTTTCAAAGGCGAGGGCAGCGACCAGCAGGGCACGGCGCATGTGGCCATCAACGATCTTGGGCTGGCCTTGGGCGCGCCTTATCTTGCGCAATATCTGGAACCGGGTGTCAAGGGTGTGGCCGAGGCCGAATTCGACGGCCTATGGCAAGCCGGCAACTTCAAGCTGGTGCTGCAAAGGCTGGCCGTGCAGGGTTTTGCATTGCAGGCGGCGAAAGGTAGCGCGCCTGCCAACGCGGCAGGCGATTTGCCAAAGTTTAAATTACTGGAAATTACCGACGCCCAGTTTGACCTGGGCGGCAAAAGCGGCAGCATCGGCAAAGTGGCTTTGCGTGCGGCGGAAGTGCATGTGCGGCGCGAGGCCGATGGCCATTGGATGTTTGAACGCTGGCTCAAGTCCGCATCTAACGGGGTGAACCGTGAAGAAAATCCAGCGGCTAAATCCGGCACAGTAGCTGCGGCAATGCCAGCCACAATAGCCACCGCGCCGCCATCAGCCGACTGGCAATTGACCCTGGCGGAACTGGTACTGGAGGAAGGCCGCGTGCTCTTCGACGACCGCAGCCCAGCCAAGCCAGTGCAGCTGGAAATATCCGGCGTGAAATTACAGATGAAAACCCTGACGCCGGATGGTAAGCAGCCCGCGCCTTTGACCCTGTCGGCACGGATCAAATCGGGCCAGACCGAAGCCGGCACGCTGCATTACAGAGGCAGCTTGA
>JAZKIX010000145.1:6671-15495 GCA_040384645.1 Pseudomonadota bacterium
AGCTTGATGTGGAGCCCGCTGGCCTTGCAGGGCAATATCGAGGCGATTAATATTCCGGCGCATGGCTTGGCGCCTTATTTCGCCGACCAGCTCAATATCGAGTTATTGCGCGCCGATGCCAGCTTCAAGGGACAGTTGCAATACAACGCGTCTGCCGCCGGTCCTGAAATTAATGTCCGGGGCGACGCGGCGCTGGAAGAATTCCGCTCCAATAGCGTGATCGCCACGGCAGAAAGCGCTGACAGCGTGCAATCCGGCACCAGCGAAGAATTATTGAACTGGAAATCGCTTAACCTGCCCGGCATCGTGCTGGCGATCAAGCCCGGCGTCGCCACGCGGATAGCGTTGCGCGAGGCGGCGCTGACCGATTTTTTTGCACGGGTGATCGTCGACCCCAGCGGCCGCATCAATTTGCAGGACTTGGTGAAATCGAGCCAGCCAGAACCTGCCGATGCTGTGCCCGCTAAATCGCGTGCAGCCAGCGCAGCAGCGCTTGCAGCAAGCACACCAGTAACACTGGCCAACGCCATGCCGGCCATCGTCGCGATTGGCCCGATCAGTCTGGTGAATGGCAAAGTGTATTTTTCTGATCGTTTTATCCAACCCAATTATTCGGCTGACCTCAGTCAGCTAACCGGCAAACTAAGCCAGTTCTCGTCGCAGCCGGTCGATGGCGTGTTGCAGTTGGCCGATCTCGACCTGCGCGGACGGGCAGAAAATACTGCTGCGCTTGAAATCACCGGCCAGCTCAATCCGCTCGCCAGCCCGCTGGCGCTCGATATCAAGGGCAAGGTCCGCGACCTGGAACTGCCGCCCTTGTCAGCTTATTCAGTCAAATTCGCCGGCCATGGCATCGAGCGCGGCAAGCTTAGCCTCGATGTCAATTACAACGTCAAGCCCGACGGCCAACTCAGCGCCAGCAACAATATCGTGCTCAATCAGTTGCAATTCGGCGATGAAGTCAAAGGCGCGCCCAACAGCTTGCCCGTCAAGCTGGCCGTGGCTTTGCTGGCCGACCGTAATGGCGTGATCGACATTAATTTGCCGATTAGCGGTTCGCTCAACGACCCGCAGTTCCGGCTTGGCGCAGTGATCTGGAAAGTCATCGGCAATCTGGTAGTCAAGGCGCTCACCTCGCCATTTAGCTTGCTGACCGGCGCTTTCAGCAGCGGTGGCAATGAGCTAAGCGTAGTCAGCTTTGCGCCCGGCAGCAGCGTGCTGGCGCCGGATGCCATGGCCGGCCTGAATAAAGTCGCCGCCGCACTCACCGAGCGGCCCGCCCTCAAGATGACTGTGGTCGGCAGCGCCAGCTTGGAAATTGAACGCGAGGCGCTAAAAGCAGAACGCCTGAAAGCCATGTTATTGGCAGAAAAACGCCGCCGCGCCGTCATCAACGGCGACGATGCCGCCGCCGTGACAACCATCGATGTGGCGGAAATGCCGGCCTTGCTAAGCGAAGTCTATAAACGTGCCGACATCCCCAAACCGCGTAGTGTGGCCGGCGCAGCCAAGGAAATCGCATTCGCCGATATGGAAGCACTGCTGCTGACCAGCATCAGCGTCAACGAAGACGCGATCCGCGAGCTGGCCCTGCAACGCGGCATCGCGGTCAAGGATTACCTGGCGTCGCAACACCTGCCGCTAGAACGACTGTTTTTGGGCGCGCCCAAACCGGCCCAAACTGAGCCGGATTGGAAGCCGCATGCGCAATTGAGTTTGGCAAGCGGGTGAAGGGTTGTGGTTTACCTTCCTTTCGGTGCAGCAAGGCTCGCAGTTGCCAGGAGCAAGAGAGGCAATACAGAGTTTTGCAGGCCATTAAAAAATTATTCGATATTTTCTATAAAATTCGGGGGTATAAGCATAAATATGGGCTATCCCGCACGAATTCATTGGCGCTTTAAATATACACCTGCCAGTATATTTTTACCTATGCAGACCAAAAAATGCTTTTTTGTACGACGCTAAGCGCGACGTGCCGCATTCAAGCAAGATGATTGCCGCGTTTTCAGTGCTTAATCTCCGGGATTAATCCGGCAGCCGATGATTGGCGAGGCGCTGTCAGGCGGTCGTGGGGCGCTTGCCCTTGCCGGATCGGGCTGGAAGAAGGGGGCAAATGATATGATTGCGGCCCAAAGCGCTATCTTTTCTGCCCTTGATCAGGCGTGCTCAGGGTAAAATTTTCAGCTTATTTCTTGCTTGTCGTGTGCTTATGCTGATCTTATTTATTTCATTATTACCCTTTTTCACTAGCCCAATCACGTGCGTTTAACTTCTATCAAATTGTCGGGATTCAAGTCCTTCGTCGATCCCACCAACTTCCAGGTGCCGGGGCAACTGGTGGGCGTGGTGGGGCCGAACGGTTGCGGCAAGTCCAATATCATTGATGCCGTGCGCTGGGTTTTGGGTGAATCCAAGGCTTCCGAGTTGCGCGGCGAGTCCATGCAGGACGTTATTTTTAACGGCACCAATACCCGCAAACCGGCAGGCCGATCATCAGTCGAGCTGGTTTTCGACAACGGCGAAGGCAAAGCTGCCGGTCAGTGGGGCCAGTATGCAGAGATTGCCGTCAAGCGCACGCTGACACGCGACGGCACTTCGACTTACTACATCAATAATCAAGCGGTACGTCGCCGCGATATTCAAGACATTTTCCTCGGTACAGGCTTGGGCCCACGCGCTTACGCGATCATCGGGCAGGGCATGATTTCGCGCATTATTGAGTCGCGCCCCGAAGAATTGCGGGTATTTCTGGAAGAAGCGGCCGGCGTATCCAAGTACAAGGAGCGCCGCCGCGAAACTGAAAACCGCCTGCACGACACCCGCGAAAACCTGATCCGGGTCGAAGACATCCTGCGCGAATTGAATGCCAACCTGAGCAAGCTGGAAGCGCAAGCCGCGGTCGCCAACCGCTTCCACGCCCTGCAATCGGACCAGGATGAAAAGCAAAAGCTGCTGTGGCTATTGCGCAAGAACGAAGCCAAGTTGGAACAAAGCAAGTTTTTTCGCGAAATCGAACAGGGCCAGACCGATCTGGAGCAACACACCGCCAAGTTGCGCCATGTCGAAGCCGAGCTGGAACAATTGCGGCAAACCCATTACGCCGTCGGCGACCGCCTGCATCAGGCGCAAGGCCATCTGTATCAAACCAATGCCGAGATCGGTAGCCTGGAAGCGCAAATCAAATTTGTGATCGAATCGCGCCTGCGCCTGAAACAGCAATTAGCCACACTTGCCGCACAACGTGACCAGTGGCAACGTCAGGGCCAGCAAAATCAAGATGCGCTGGCCGAAGCCGAGTTTCATCTGGAAGAGCTGGCGATGCGGGTCGAGCAAACGCAAGAAAGCGCGCAGCAACATGGCGAACGGGTGCCGTTGCTGGAACAAGCCTGGCGCGAAGCGCAACTCAAAACCACCGAATCGCGTGCCAAGATCATGCTAGCGCAACAGCAAATCGAGCTGGAATCGGCGCATCAACGTAATGCATCCAATATCCTGTCGAACCTAGCCAGCCGGCGCGAGCGCCTGACGCAAGAAAAAAATGGTTTGAGTACGCCGGACGGCGCACATTTGTCCAATATGCAGATGCAATTGGAAGAAAAGCAACTGGCACTGGAAGAAGCCACCTATTTGCTGGAAGCGGCGCAAGAGCAGCAACCGCAACTGGAAGAAGAACGGCGTGCTGCTCAAATGCAAGTCAATGCCGAAACCGCCGCCAATGCGCAATTGGAAGCGCGCTTGGGCGCCCTGAAACAGTTGCAAGAAAAAGTGCAGGCGCAGGGCAAAGTACAGCCGTGGTTGAAAAAGCACGAGCTCGACAGCTTGCCCCGCCTCTGGCAAAAACTGCAAATCGAGCAAGGCTGGGAAACCGCGTTGGAGTCGATCTTGCGCGAGCGTACTGCGGCGCTGGAAGTATCGAATATCGAATGGGCAAAAGCTTTCTTCAACGATGCGCCGCCGGCAAAACTGGCATTGTTTACGCCGCATATAGTGAACAGTCATTCGGCCGATGTCGATGCGCCGGCCGGTTTGAAATATTTTCTGAGCTTGTTGAAATTCAACGATGCCGGCTTGCGCGCCTTGCTGCAAGATTGGTTGCATAACGTATTTATCGCCGACGATCCGACTAGCGCATTTGCCGAGCGTGCCAAGTTGCCACTGGGCGCTTGTTTTGTGACGAAGCAAGGGCATTTGATCGGCAATGGCAGCGTGCGTTTTTATGCAGCCGATGCCGAGCAAGACGGCATGCTGGGACGGCAGCAGGAAATCGATAATATCGGCAAGCAATTGCGGGCGCAGCATCTGCTGGCGGACGAGGCAAGAACCCGTTCGGTACGCGCTGAAGCGGCTTTGTCGAATGTCATGCGCCAGTTGCAAGAATACCGGCAGCGGGTGCAGCAACTGACGCAGTCGCTGCACGGCTTGCAAATGGACGTGGTCAAACTGTCGGAAGTGCATGCGCGATTCAACCAGCGCAGTACGCAGATCGTCACCGACCTGGCCGAGATTGCTGCTCAGGAATCGGAGCAACAGCAGATCAAGATGGAATCGGAACAGAAATTCGAAGAACTCGATATCGAATTGGGCGAGCTGCAAGAGCGGCATGAAAACGGCCAGACCGATTATCTTGCCAAAGAGCAGCAACTGGGCGATGCGCGCCAGCGCCTGCGCGATATGGAGCGTGCCGCGCAAGATGTGGAATATGCCGAAAAGTCGCACCGCAGCAAGATCGAAGAATTAAAACGCACGATTGCCACTGCAGTCGAGCAGACCACCCAGCTATTTGCCAGCATGCAGCAAGGCACGCTCGAGCTAGAAAACCTCGACGACCAAGCGGCGCAAGCCGGCATGCAGTCCTTGCTCGATAAGCGCAGCGATCAAGAGCGCGCCTTGTCCGATGCGCGCCACGAGCTGGATCAAATCACGCAGCGTCTACGCCATGCAGAAGAAGCACGGATGCAAGCGGAGCGCAGCCTACAGCCGCAGCGCGACAAGATCATGGAACTGCAATTGAAAGAGCAGGCGGCGCGCCTGAATCAAGAGCAATTCGCCCAGCAATTATTGGAAGCGCAAGCGGACGAAGCCGCATTGAGCGAAAAGTTGCATCCCGATCTGAAGCCGTCTTATTTACAGGGCGAAGTGACCCGTTTGAGCAATGCGATAATCGGGCTCGGTGCGGTCAATCTGGCAGCGCTGGATGAATTGTCGCAAGCCTCGGAGCGCAAGAACTTTCTGGATGCACAAAATGCCGATTTGACGGAAGCGATCAATACCTTGCAAGATGCAATCCATAAAATTGACAAGGAAACACGCGAACTGTTGCAAGTTACCTTCGATAAAGTCAATGGACATTTCGCCGAATTGTTCCCGATCCTGTTCGGTGGCGGCCAGGCCAAACTGATCATGACGGGCGACGAGATTCTTGATTCAGGCGTGCAAGTGATGGCGCAGCCGCCAGGGAAAAAGAATGCCACGATCCACCTATTGTCCGGCGGCGAAAAAGCATTGACGGCAACGGCCTTGGTATTCTCGATGTTTCAACTCAATCCGGCGCCGTTTTGCCTGTTGGATGAAGTCGATGCACCGCTGGATGATTCCAATACCGAACGGTTCTGTAATATGGTTAAACGGATGTCGGCCAATACGCAATTCTTATTTATTTCGCATAACAAAATTGCGATGGAAATGGCTCAACAATTGATTGGAGTGACGATGCAGGAACAAGGCGTATCGCGCATAGTGGCGGTCGACATGGAGTCGGCTGCAAGTTTTGCAAATGAGGCGCAAGCAGCATGACAGACCTACAAACCAGTTTGATCGCAATCGGCGGCGCTTTGCTTATCGGCGTCATTTCTTATAATAAATGGCAAGAATTCAAGGCAAAAAAGAGCGTCGAACGGGCTTTTTCCAGCGAACACGATGATGTCTTGATGACGTCCGACAGCATCAAAAGTAGCGTCGCACATGCAGCCACTGGCGAACGGCATGAGCCGAGCATGAACAGCGTTGCAGGCACAGCCAATCAAGTGGGCGATGCTGCGCAAGAGCAGCCGCCGTCGACGTTCGCACCGGGTACCAGCTTCAAGGAATTGCCGATCGATCCCCTGATCGATTGCGCTATCTTGTTCGTGCTAGAGAATCCGGTACGGGGCGAAAAGGTATTGCCTGTGCTGCAAACTTTGCGCCATGTCGGCAATAAGGCGGTCAACTTTATCGGCCAACGCCAGAACCAAAGTGACGACGCGGCCGAAGGCAGTTGGGAGCCGATCGCCCACGGCGCGGTTTACGCCACGCTGCAAGCCGGCGTGCAATTGGCTAATCGCAGTAATGCTCTGAACGAGCTGGAATATTCCGAACTGGTGACACGCTTGCGTCACGTGGCCGATGAAATCGGCGCCGAGCTGGAATTGCCCGACATGATGGAAATCATGGGGCACGCCAAGGAATTGCATCAATTCGTGGCCGACCACGATGTGCAACTGGGTGTGAACGTGCAATCGAACGGCGCGCCGTGGGGCATTGCCACTTTGCTGACGGTATTTGAAAAGCAAGGCTTTGATTTGCGTCCCGATGGCCGCTTCGTCATGCCGGATGGCGATGGCGGATTTTTGTTTTCGCTGTCGACCAATGTCACTTATGCGTCCGAGACGACATCGCGCCTGACCTTGCTGCTCAATGTGCCTTGTGTCGCTGCGGGGCGCGATGCCTTTGGTGCCATGATCGCCTGCGCCAAGTCGCAAGAAGCGCGGCTGGATGGCAGTATTGTCGATGACGGCAATCAGGTGCTGGGCGATGCTGCCTTGGGTGAGATTGCCGGGCAGGTCAAGGCGTTCTACGACGATATGCAGGCTGCTGAAATTCCCGCCGGATCGACCCGCGCACAACGTTTATTCAATTGATCATGGTTGCCGATTTACCACCAGCGGCTTCCCTGCCAGCCAGCATCCGCCCGGACGATTGGAGTGGCGCAGCCGAATGGTTGCGCCAGCAATTGCAGCAACACAATTACGCGTATTACGTACTCGATAGTCCGATCATTTCTGACGCGCAATACGACATGTTGTTCCAGCAATTGCAAGCGCTGGAGCTGGCGCATCCCGACTTGATCAGCAATGACTCGCCGACGCAAAGAGTGGGCGGCATCCCACTGCCGCAGTTTGCGCAGGTCGCGCATGCGATACCGATGCTGTCACTCAATAATGGTTTTGCCGATGACGACGTGATCGCCTTTGACCGGAGAGTCAGGGAAGGTCTGGAGCACGACGGCGATGGCTTGGTCGAATATGCGGTGGACTTGAAATTCGACGGACTGGCGATCAGCCTGCGCTATGAAAATGGCTTGTTCGTGCAAGCGGCGACACGCGGCGACGGCGCCACCGGCGAGGATGTGACCGCCAATATCCGTACCGTGCGCGCAATTCCCTTGCGCTTGCATTCCGATGCGCCGCCTGCGGTACTGGAAGTGCGTGGCGAAGTCTTGATGTACAAAACCGATTTTGCTAATTTGAATGCGCGCCAGCGCGATGCGGGGCAAAAAGAATTTGTCAATCCGCGCAATGCCGCCGCCGGCAGTTTGCGCCAGCTTGATTCACGCATTACGGCACGCCGCTCCCTGCGATTTTTTGCCTACGGTATCGGCGTGCTGGAAGGGGCCGCGACGCCGCCTTCGCAATCGGCTCTATTGGATTGGTATATCCGGCTCGGCTTGCCGGTCTGCGCCGAGCGTGCCTTGACCCAGGGTGCGGACAATTTGCTGGCGTTTTACCACGCAGTGGGCGAAAAACGTCTGCGCCTGCCTTACGAAATCGATGGCGTGGTCTACAAGGTCAATCGTTTTGCCGAACAGCAGCAATTGGGTTTCGTGTCGCGTGCGCCGCGCTTTGCGCTGGCGCACAAGTTTCCCGCGGAAGAAGCCACCACGGTGGTGCAAGAGATCGAAGTGCAGATTGGCCGCACCGGAGCCGTCACGCCGGTGGCACGACTACAGCCGGTATTCGTCGGTGGCGTCACCGTGACCAACGCCACGCTGCACAATGAAGACGAAGTGCGGCGCAAGGATATCCGCATCGGCGACACCGTCGTGGTGCGCCGCGCCGGCGACGTGATCCCGGAAGTGGTCAGTTTCTTACCCGCCCTGCGGCCAGCCGATGCGCGTGAATTTGTGATGCCTGTGGCTTGCCCGATATGTGGTTCGGAAGTGGTAAAGGTCGAGGGCGAAGCGATTGCGCGTTGTTCCGGCGGCTGGATCAAATGTCCAGCCCAACGCAAGGGCGGTTTAATGCATTTTGTCTCGCGCCGCGCTATCGATGTCGAAGGGCTGGGCGAACAATTGATCGAACAATTGGTCGATAAGCAGATTGTTACCACCGCAGCCGATTTATACAAGCTCGGCTTTACCAGTCTTGCGGCGCTGGACCGCATGGCCGACAAGTCCGCTAGCAACGTGCTGGCAGCGCTGGAGAAATCGAAATCAACCACGCTGGCACGCTTTATCTATGCACTCGGGATCCGCCATGTCGGCGAATCGACGGCTAAAGCGTTGGCGTTGCATTTCGGCAATCTTGACGCCTTGCTGGGCGCCAGTGAAGAGCAATTGATCGAAGTAGCCGACGTCGGCCCGGTAGTGGCGCGTTCGATCCGCGAGTTTTTATCCGACGCTCTCAATACCGAACTGATCGCCCAATTGCGCGCCGCTGGACTCCATTGGGCCGAAGGCGCGCAACCCGAAGCTGGTCCGGCCCATCTGGCCGGCATGACCTTTGTCCTCACCGGCACCTTACCAACCCTGACCCGCGATGCCGCGGCAGAAATGATCCAGGCCGCCGGC